>CAITSH010000329.1 GCA_903895005.1 uncultured Pseudomonadota bacterium | reverse complement strand
CGCTTCAAGAACAGCTCAACTCAACCCAAAAAGGAGCCCCGAACCAGAAAGATATCCACAACCTGAGTCATAATAAAGCTTGAAAAAGGGTGGCTCAAAATTCAATGAAAAACCTGGCTCAGAATTCGATGGAAATCAACACTCAAATCGGCCGAAATCAAGGTCGAAACCTTCAAGGGCCGTGTGCAGCTGAGTGGTTTTGTCACCTCGCAGGAGAGCATGGGCAAGGCGGTGTCGGTCGCGCGGGGCGTCGCGGGCGTGACCTCGGTCAAGGATGACATGCGCCTGAAGTAAGGCCGGACGCAGGTGGGACCGCCGGGGCTTGGCGATGGGCTAACGCGCATCCGCAAGCCCCGGGGGTGGTAAACGTCCCGGAATCTATATGTACGTTACCGCACAGACGGAGATTTGCCGCCAGGACGACCATACAACGACCGTCCGCGCCCGTCAGTCCGGGCGGCATACCGGACGGAGCGTGCATCTTGCGATTTCGCACACGGGAAGTCGGGCCGACTATTGTGTTCCGGGCCTGGTACGGTTTTTTCGAATAGGCCCCATGCTCAAGTTTCCATCTGAAAAAAAACCCGATAGCGGATCGCAATTCACCGCTGCCGCCTCGCAAACACTCGTTAGGGCGGGGTTCAAATGAAACCAAAAAGCAAGATCGTTGCTTCGATCGCCGGCGCCGTTTTGCTGGTGTTGTTGGTTGCGGTCGTTTCCTTCGGCGCCTTTATTCAAATCGAGAGTGCGGCCGAGGCGCGCGCACACAGTTACGAGATCATCAACCGCGGCAATGCACTGATGACTGAGATGCTGGATGCGGAAACCGGCGAACGCGGTTTCGCACTCACCGGTGACGAGGCATTTCTCGCCCCCTATCTTGCCGTTCGCGACAACGTGAAGACCCACCTTGCCGAATTGATAGAAATGACCCGGATCGCGCCGGCCAGGGAGCGTCTCACCAAGCTCGATCCCCTGATCGACGCAAAACTCAAGGAAATGGCGCGCATGATCGAGTTGCGTCATATGCGTGATTTGAGCAAGGCGCCGCCGCAGGTCAATAGCGGACAGGGCAAGCGCATCATGGACGCGTTCCGGGTCGAACTGGGGGCGTTCATTGAAATGGAAAACGCCGCGCTGCGGCAACGGGACGCCGAACTGCAGTCGCGCATGCGCGATCTTTTCACGCTGATTGTCATTGCGACGCTGTTGACACTTGTTCTTTCGCTTTTCTTTGCGTATCTGCTTTACCGGGAAACCCTGCACCGGCTCGACAGCGAGGTGCACAAGAAAACGCGGCATCTGCTTTTCGAAAAGGAGGAGGTGAACAAAAAGCTGTATTCCGCCAACCGCATTTTACAGGTCAGCGAAGAGCATCTGGCCGTCATCCTTCACTCAATAGGTGATGCCGTGATCGCCACTGACGAGCAGGGCCGCGTCACGCACCTGAACCCGACGGCAGAACGGTTGACCGGATGGAAACGCGTGGAAGCGGCGGGGCGCCAGATTGAAGAGGTGTTTCGCATCATTAACCAGGATACACGGCAGCCCTCGACCGTTCCGGTGATGTCCGCCCTGATAAAGGGAACCGTGCAGGGCCTTGCAAACCACACCATCCTGGTGTCGCGCGACGGCAGCGAATGTTCCATCGCAGACAGTTGCGCGCCCATTCGCGAACCCGACGGACGCATTGTCGGCGCCGTGCTCGTGTTCCGGGATGTCACGGACGAATATGCCGCGCAACAGGCACTGCGCGATAGCGCGGCGCTGATCCGAACCATTCTTGAAACGGTCGGTGACGGGATGATCACCATCACCGCCAGTGGTGGCGTTGTCGAGACGGTGAATCCAGCAGCGGAGAGGCTGTTCGGTTACAACACGGAAGAACTGGTCGGGAAAAACCTCGGCCTGCTTATCCCGGAGTTGGACGGCGACCAGCGTAACGCCCCTCTGGAGTACTACGGTATCAGCGACGAATCACGCGCCATGGGGCTTGGTCGCGAGGTTGTCGGCCGCCGCAAAGACGGGAGTCATTTTCCGCTGGAGATTTCGGTCAGCGAAATGTGGTTGGGGGGCAAACGCTATTTCACCGGTGTGCTGCGCGATGTCACGGTGCGCCAGCGCGTCGAGGCCGAGCGCAACGAAGCCATGGCGGTGGCGGCCAAGGCCAGCCGCGCCAAGACCGAATTTTTGTCGGGCATGAGCCATGAGTTGCGCACGCCGCTCAACGCCGTGCTCGGTTTCGCCCAACTTATGGAATCGGGAACCCCGGGCCCGACGCCATTGCAAAAGCGCAACCTTGACCAGATCCTCAAGGCCGGCTGGTACCTGCTTGAACTGATCAACGAGATTCTGGACTTGTCGCTGATCGAGTCGGGCAAGGTCACGCTGTCTCGCGAACCCGTATCACTGAGTGAAGTCATGCTCGAGTGCCGCGCGATGATAGAACCGCAGGCGCAAAAGCGGGGCATTGGCATGAGCTTCCCTCGCTTTGACGTCAGGCACTTCGTAAGCGCCGACCGTACGCGTGTCAAGCAGGTTCTCATCAACCTGCTTTTCAACGCGATCAAGTACAACAAGGCCGAAGGGGCGGTCGCCGTGGAGCTTTCCCCGGGGCAGTCCAATTCCATTCGGATCAGCGTGCGCGACACCGGTGACGGCATGACGCCGGAGCAGCTTTCGCAGTTGTTCCAGCCCTTCAACCGCCTTGGCAAGGAATCGAGCACCGAAGAGGGCACGGGTATCGGCCTGGTGGTGACCAAGCGGCTGGTGGAGCTCATGGGCGGGCGCATCGGCGTGCAATGTGCGGTGGGGGTGGGCAGCGTGTTTTGGGTCGAGTTCAACCTGATCGACGCACCGGCTTTGTCGGTGCACGAACCCGAGCCTGCTGTGCAGGCGACGTTGCGCGGCCCGCGCGGCATGCCACAGCGCACACTGCTTTATGTGGAGGATAACCCCGCCAACCTGGAGCTCGTCGAGCAGCTGGTGGCGCGCCGTAACGACCTGCGCCTGGTCAGCGCCGCCGAGGGGAACATCGGCATCGAGTTTGCCCGTGTCTACCAGCCCGAGGTGATCCTCATGGACATCAACCTGCCGGGGATCAACGGCATCGAGGCGATGCAGGTGTTGCGCGCCGATCCGACGACCTCGCATATTCCGATCATCGCGCTCAGCGCCAACGCCATCCCGCGCGATGTTGAACGGGCGCTCGCCGCCGGCTTCTTCAACTATCTCACCAAGCCGATCAAGGTCGACAAGTTCATGGAGGCGCTGGACGCCGCCCTTGCATTCGTGCAAACGAATCAGGCGAAGCCTGAAGAAAAGGAACAAACATGATGGTTCCCCGATCCGATATCCTCGGCGCCAATATCCTGATCGTCGACGACCAGGCGGCCAACGTCGAGCTGCTCGAGCAATTGCTGCGCGAGGAGGGCTACACCGGGGTCACATCGACGATGGATCCGACTACCGTGGCCGCTTTGCACAAGAAGCATCGGTATGACCTGATCCTGCTTGACCTGCAGATACCGGTGATGGACGGGTTCGAGGTCATGGCGGCGCTCAAGGCGGCCGATCCCGACGGCTATGTGCCCATTCTGGTTGTTACCGCCCAGCCGGGGCACAAACTGCGTGCCCTGCAGGAGGGGGCAAAGGATTTCGTCGGGAAACCCTTCGATGTGGTCGAGGTCAAGACACGCATACACAACATGCTTGAAGTGCGGCTGTTGTACAAAAAACTGGCCGACTACAACGCGGTCCTCGAGAAAAAAGTCGAGGAGCGTACCGCGGAGCTTAGCGAAAGCGAGGCGCGTTATCGCAGCCTCACGGAGCTGGCCTCAGACTGGTACTGGGAGCAGGACGAACACGGAAAATTCAGCAGGGTTTCCGGTCCGGTGCGTGAAATGCTCGGTATATGGGATCCGGCGGAGGGGCCGGCCGGGAGTGCCGGCGCGCTGGGTGGCGGCTGGAATGAAGCCGAACGCAAGCAGATTCGCGCAACCATCGCCGCGCGCCAGCCTTTTGTCGATTTTGTTTTCAGCCGTACCCATGCCGATGGTTCGACGCAGAACTTCCGTGTCAGCGGCGAGCCCATGTTCAGCCGGTCCTGCCGGTTCGTCGGGTACCGCGGCATCGGTGTCGAGTTCGCTCAAAATCACGCGGCGCATTCGCCGGCCAGACCCGATGGCCACGCTGCCTAGCCCGCAACAGAATCACCTTCTCGCGGCCCTGCCGCCGGAGGAGTTCGCGCGCCTTGCGCCGCACCTCGAGTTCGTGCCCATGCTCCTTGGTGACATGCTCTATGAGCCGGGCAGGCAGATGGAGTACGCATATTTCCCGACCACCGCCATCGTGTCGCTGCACTATGTGATGGAAAACGGCGCATCTTCCGAGGCCGCGGGGGTGGGTAACGAGGGCGTGGTCGGCATATCGCTGCTGATGGGTGGCGACAGTACGCCCAGTTCCGCGGTGGTGCAGACCGCCGGGCACGCCTACCGCATTGCCGGGCGCCTGTTGAAGCAGGAATTCAACCGAGCCGGCCCGACGCAAAAACTCATGCTTCGTTATACGCAGGCGCTGATCACCCAGATGTCACAGACCGCCGCTTGCAACCGCCATCACTCCGTCGAGCAGCAATTGTGCCGCTGGCTGCTGTTCACGCTTGACCGCCTGATTTCGCGCGAGTTGATCATGACGCAGGAACTGGTGGCCAGCATGCTCGGGGTGCGGCGCGAGGGCATTACCGAGGCGGCGGGAAAACTGCAAACCGCCGGGGTCATCAGCTACCGGCGGGGGCACATCACGGTGCTCGACCGCTCCGGGCTGGAAAAGCGCGCCTGCGAGTGTTACGGCGTGGTCAAAAGGGAACTCGATCGCCTGCTTTCAGACGTGGCGCACGGTCGCGAAGTGCCGGTCCCAGTGGTCAGGCGAACGACGGAGATTGAGCACCGCATACCAAAATGAGTGCCGCGAGTCCGACCGAAAATATCCGCTCATCGATTGAAAACATGAAAATATACTTGTCGCTCGCCGCGGCCGTGGCGATGGTGGCGATCATGGTGTCCGGATCCTTCTGGGCCTACGGGGAAATCGACGACGGCTCCAATCAGCGGCTGACCACCCGGATCATTCTTGACGCCGCCGATGAGTTGATGTCCTCGCTGCGGGATGCGGAAACCGGTGAGCGCGGCTACGCCCTGACCGGCAATGAGATCTATCTGGCCCCCTATCTGGCGGTGCGTGACGCCGTTCCGGGACAGGTGAACACATTGCGCCGGCTCACGCTGAAGAGCCCTTCGGCGGGCCGGGTCGCCACCGTAACGCCCATCGTGGCGGCAAGAATGGCGGAACTGGCCGAAGTCATTCGCCTGCGTCAGGTGCGCGATGTCGCGGCAATGATGCGTGTTATTTCCGGCGGTGCAGGCAAGGCCATGATGGATTCGATCCGCTTCGAAATGCGCGAGATCATAAAATTGGAAGACGCGGTGCTGGCAGACCACGAGGCGGCCTTCGGGAAGAACATGCACTGGTTGTTCATGACCATCGTCGGCGCCAGCCTGCTGACCCTTGGCTTTGCGGTTTCGTTCGGCTACCTGATTTTCCGGCAGGGAAAGGCGCAGAGCGAAAACCGCGCGGTCCTGGATTTGCAAAAGTTCGTGCGCTTCCAGGAAGAGGCGAACCTGACACTGCAGCAGTCAAACGTGACGCTGCAAATCAGTGAGGAAAAACTTGCGGTAACCCTGAGTTCAATAGGCGACGGGGTCATCACCACCGATGCGCAGGGCCGGGTGACCCTCCTTAACGACGTGGCCGAGAAACTGACCGGGTGGACCAACACCCAGGCGCAGGCGCGGCCCGTAGAAGAGATTTTCAAGATCATCAACCAGGAAACGCGGCAGCCTTCAAAAATACCGGTGCAAGAGGCTCTGGCCAAGGGCACCGTCCAGGGGATTGCCAACCATACTGTGCTCATTTCGCGCAACGGCAGCGAGTGCGCCATCGCCGACAGCTGCGCCCCGATCCGCGGGCGCGACGGCGCCGTGATCGGTGCGGTCATGGTGTTTCGCGATGTTACCGACGAATATGCAGTGCAGCAGAGGGTACGCGACGGCGCGGCGCAGCTCGCCGCAATACTTGACACTGTGGTCGACGGGATTGTTACGTTGCGCGCCGATGGTGGCGTCATTGATACGGCCAATGTCGCGGCAGAAGCGATGTTCGGCTACCGTGCCGCCGAGCTCGCAGGCAAAAGCGTCGGCCTTCTCATTCCGGAACTCGAATGGGGCAAGGACGGGATCGGGTCGCTGGACCTTTTCAGGCCCGGCACTGCGGCGCGATCCGCAGGCCGCGGTCGTGAAGTCAGCGGGCGGCGCAAGGACGGCACTCGTTTCATGCTGGAAATCGCAGCCAGTGAAATGACCCTTGGCGGCAAACGGTACTTCACCGCGATCGTGCGCGACATCACCGCGCGCAAGGCGGCCGAGGAGGAGATTCTGAAGGCGGGCGCGCTGCAGCAGGCGATATTCAACAGCGCGAATTTTTCCAGCATCGCGACCGATGCCAGGGGCGTGATCCAGATATTCAATGTGGGCGCCGAGCGCATGCTGGGCTACCGTGCGGCGGACGTGCTCAACAAGATCACCCCGGCCGACATTTCGGATGCGCAGGAGGTTCAGGTAAGGGCTAGGACGCTCAGTGCCGAATTGTCCATGTCGATCGCCCCGGGATTTGACGCGCTGGTGTTCAAGGCGTCCCGCGGCATCGAGGATATTTACGAGCTGACGTACATCAGGAAGGACGGCAGCCGTTTCCCTGCCATCGTGTCGGTTACCGCATTGCGTGATGCGGACAACGCGATCATCGGCTATCTGCTGATCGGCACTGATAATACCGTCCGCAAACAGGTCGAGGATGAGCGCGAAAAGCTAGACCAGCGCCTGCGTGACCAGCAGTTCTACACGCGGTCCTTGATTGAATCGAACACCGACGCACTTGTGACGACCGACATATCGGGCATTGTCACCGACGTGAACAAGCAGATGGAGGCGCTCACCGGCTGCACGCGCGACGAGTTGATCGGCGCGCCGTTCAAGAACCACTTTACCGACCCCGATCGCGCCGATGCCGCGATACGCCGGGTGCTTAGCGAGAAAAAGTTGAGTGACTACGAACTGACCGCGAGCGCCCCGGACGGAAGCAGCACCGTGGTTTCATACAACGCGTCGACGTTTTACGACCGCGACCGGAAGCTGCAGGGCGTGGTCGGCGCCGCGCGGGACGTTACCGAACGCAAGCGACTGGACCGGGAGTTGCGGGAAAAGAACATCGAGCTTGAAGAGGCAACCACAGCGGCGGAAAAGGCCAACCTGGCCAAGTCCGAGTTCCTCTCCAGCATGAGTCACGAATTGCGCAGCCCGTTGAACGGCATTCTCGGGTTCGCGCAACTGATGGAATCGGATTCCCCCGCGCCCAGCGCCTCCCAGGCTGAGAGCATTGCCCAGATACTGCAGGCGGGATGGCACTTGCTTCGTCTGATCAACGAGATCCTGGACCTTGCAAAGGTTGAGTCGGGGCGGGTGCCGATGTCGCAGGAGCCGGTGTCCATGACCGAGGTGCTGGGCGAGTGCCAGGGGATGATCGAGCCGCAGGCGCAGCAACGCGGCGTCACGCTGGTTTTCCCGGATGTCGCGCTGCCTTATTTCGCGCTTGCCGACAGGACGCGCGTCAAGCAGGTGCTGATCAACCTGTTGAGTAATGCCGTCAAATACAACGTCAAGCAGGGACGGGTGACGGTCACTTGCGCGGAGTCCGGACAGGGGCGCATCCGTGTTGGCATCTCCGACACCGGCGCGGGGCTGTATCCCGAGCAGCTGGCTCAGCTTTTCCAGCCGTTCAACCGGCTCGGGCAGGAGGCGGGCGGCGAGGAGGGGACAGGAATCGGCCTGGTTGTCGCCAAGCGCCTTGTCGAGTTGATGGGTGGCAGCATAGGCGTGAAAAGCGTTCCCGGGCAAGGCAGTGAATTCTGGTTTGATCTCGCCACCGCGGCAGAGCCGGTCCTGGTCACGAATGCCGGCGGGAAACCGGACAAGGGCGGGCAGCGCGGGCCGCGCAGCCAAAAGCCCCACACCATGCTGTACGTCGAGGACAATCCGGCAATGTCGACGAGTTCATGGAGGCCCTCGAACTCGCGATGCAATTTGTCGAGCAGCGCCGGACTGAGCCGGCCGCCGCACCGTGAATCCTGTAATCGACACACCGGAAATCCTAGCCGCCAGGGTGCTGATTGTCGACGACCTGAAAGCCAATGTAATCGTGCTTGAGCGCATGCTCAAGCGCGCCGGCTACACCGCGGTCGAGACCTCGACTGAATCGCGTGAGGTTTGCGGCCGGCACCTGCAGAACCGCTTTGATCTCATCTTGCTCGACCTGAACATGCCGGGCATGGACGGATTCCAGGTAATGGAGGGCCTCAAGAAAATCGAGGACGACGGATACCTCCCCGTACTGGTGATCACCGCGCAGCCCGAATTCAAGTTGCGCGCGCTTGGTCTCGGGGCGAAGGATTTCATCAGCAAGCCCTTCGACATGGCGGAGGTGCTTGTTCGCGTGCACAACATGCTGGAGGTGCGCCTGCTGCAAAAGCTGCTGCGCAACTACAACGGATTGCTAGAGAAGCGCGTCCAGGAGCGCACAGCCGAGCTGAAAAGCAGCTACCTTGAGACGATCGTCACAATGACGCGCGCGGCGGAGTACAAGGACGAGGATACCGGCGCACACGTGCAGCGCATCAGCCACTACACTCGGGCGCTCGCCGGCTGCTGTGGCTTGATCGACGAGTTGGGGGAGGAACTGTTTTTCGCCAGTCCGATGCATGACGTGGGAAAGATCGGTATCCCCGACCACATCCTGCTCAAACCCGGTGGTCTCGATGCCGATGAATGGACTGTGATGAAAACGCACGCGGCCATGGGGGCGAAAATCCTGGGCAAAAGCAAATCCCCTTATCTGGTGCTTTCCGCGCAAATCGCGCTGGGCCACCACGAGCGCTGGGATGGCGGCGGGTATCCGGGCGGACTCGCGGGTGAGTCCATCCCGGTCGCTGCGCGCATTACGCATATTTGCGATATCTATGACGCGCTGCGCAGCGCAAGGCCATACAAGCCGGCGTTCGGCCATGACAAGGCCGTGGAGATCATCACAAAGGGGGACGGTCGAACAGAGCCGGCCCATTTTGATCCTGTGCTGCTCTCGGCATTTCGCGAAAGTCATCATTTGTTTCGCGACATCTACTCCGCGCATGAGGTGTGATTGATGAGGTTCTTCCGCTATTCAAGACGCGAAATATCGTCGTTTCCCCTGCCGCGCCCACGGTCACGGATTAATGCGGGTGCGCCCGGGTGATCGGCTCCGTGGAAATATTCGCAGGCCGGATACTGATCGTTGACGACATGCCGACCAACGTACTGTTGCTCAAGCGCATGCTGGAGAGCGCCGGCTACGAGGCGATCACCACCACAACAAAACCCGAGACGGTGTGTGCGCTCCATCTGGAGCATCGTTACGATCTGATCATCCTTGATCTGCAAATGCCGGGCATGGACGGTTTTGCCGTCATGGAAGGGCTCAAGATCATCGAGACCGACGGCTACCTGCCGGTGCTGGTGCTCACCGCACAGGCCGACCATAAACTTCGCGCGCTTGGCGCCGGCGCCAAGGATTTTGTCAGCAAACCGTTTGAACTGGCCGAGGTGCTGGTGCGTGTGCACAACATGCTCGAAGTACGTCTGCTGCATCTTGAGACACGCCGGCTCTATGAGCGTGTCTCAGCTGAAAAAAGGTGTCGGAACGCCTGCTGCTTAACGTGCTTCCCTATGCCATCGCCGAGCGCCTGAAAGACCGTACCGAGGTGGTGGTCGGCGGTTTCAACGAAGTAATTGCCGACAGGTGCCCGGCGGTGACGGTGTTGTTCGCCGATATAGTCGAATTCACCAAATTTTCGGAGGGCGTGAGCGCCGAGGTGCTGGTACAGGTTCTCAACGATATATTCACGCGCTTTGACCTTATTGCAGACCGGCGCGGCCTGGAAAAAATAAAGACCATAGGCGACGCTTACATGGCCGCCGCGGGCATTCCGGTCGCTGTTGCCGACCATGCCAATCGCGCGGCGCACATGGCGCTGGACCTGCTTGAGGCGCTGGATGAATTCAACGACAAGAGTCCGCAAAAACTCACCGTGCGCATTGGCATGGACTCGGGTCCGGTTGTGGCTGGCGTGATCGGCCAGCGTAAATTCCTTTACGACTTGTGGGGTGATACCGTCAACACCGCAAGTCGTATGGAGTCGCACGGCGTCTCGGGCCGCATCCACATCACCGAGGCGACGCGGCAGCGGCTCGGCGGTGAGTTTGTGCTGGAGGAGCGCGGGGCGATTTATGTAAAAGGCAAGGGCGAGATGCGCACCTGGTTCATCACCGGCAGGACCGGCCGGGAAAGTCTGCAACCGGGTTCGGTAATCCCCGATGCGATCGCCACGGGCGCTTAAGAATCCGGTTGTGTTCGCCAGCGCACGGTGCACCGGATGCGACACGGATAGTCTTCGTTACGGTGTCTGGCCTCCCCTCTCCCGGCCGATGCTCGCAGCGCAAGGCCCGGAACGGTTAAACCGTCCCGGGCCTTTTTTACAAATTGCGGCCCCGATGCCGGTGCGCCTGAATGCCATCCGGATCTCTGCCCGGTTCCAACCTGGGTTCGCTAGGGGGAGCCGGGCGTGCTTTTTGGTTCATGCATGTCACGAATCACCCGGTAACAGGTGCAGGACGCCGCCTCCAGTCCGGCGGCGTCGGTGATGGTGATTTGTCCGCGCGTGTAACTGATCAAGCCTTCTTGCTGCAAGGCATGTGCGGAACGAGTGACGCCGACGCGGCGCACGCCGAGCATGTGCGCGAGAAATTCGTGGGTCATCCCGAATTGATCCGATTTGACGCGGTCCCTGGTCATCAACAGCCAGCGTGCGAGCCGTTGGTCGACTACATGAAACCGGTTGCAGGCCGCGGTTTGGGAGATTTGCGCGATCAGTGACTGGGCGAACAGTAGCATCTGCTTTTGCAGCCCCGGACTTTCGCGGCACAGCCGCCGGAACGGGGCAGTCGCCATGCGCAGTGCGCGGCCGCCCCCTTGCACCAGGGCGCGAACGTACGACTTGTCGTGGCCCAGCACCACCGGCAGGCCGACCATGCCCTCGCAACCGACCAGGCCGACCTCCAGCTCGAGATGGCCGTCGACCAGGGTCAGCAGCGACACCAGTGCGTTTCCGGGAAAGTAGACGTGATGGATGGGCTGCCCGGGTTCATACAGGACATCGGCGAATACCAGTTCGACCGGTTCGAGCGCAGCGAGCACGGTTGCGCGCTCCCTGGCCGTGAGAGCGGCGATGAGGTTGTTTTCCGGTTGCGTCCGAACCACCGGTGGGGGCAGTGTGCGCTTCATGCCGGATGCAACGCATGGTGTGTGCGGGTCTGGTTCGCATGGTTGGACAACACCAGTGTCGATTCTGAAAAAAGACGGTCGGTTTCGCGCTTTACCACCGCATAGCATTCGCACACGCGCCTTTCCAGTTGCGGTCGGTCAAGCACGGTTATCTTGCCGCGGCTGTAGGCGATGACGCCCGCCGCCTGTAGTTTGCCGGCGGCCTCGGTGACCCCTTCACGGCGCACCCCGAGCATGTTCGCAATCAGGTCCTGCGTCATGACGAGATGGTTAGAGGGCAGACGGTCCAGGCTGAGCAAAAGCCAGCGGCACAACTGCTGTTCGATGGTGTGATGGCGGTTGCATACGGCGGTTTGCGCCATTTGCGTCATCAAGCACTGGGTGTAGCGCAGCAACAGCGACTGCAGGGCGCTGTGCCGGTCGAGTTCGGATTTAAGCTCGTGCGACTTTATCCGGTAGGACTGGCCCGCGCTTTGAACCACGGCGCGACTGGGCGTGCTTTCCCCGCCCATGACCAGTGCGATGCCCACCGCACCCTCATTGCCCACAACGGCGATCTCCGCCGAGGCACCGTCCTTTAGCACGTACAGCAGCGAGACGATGCTGTCGGTCGGGAAATAAAGGTAGGCCTGGGTGCCGCCCGATTCGTACAGGGCCCAGCCAAGCTCCAGATCAAACGACTCAAGGTGCTCGTGAAGGCTTGCGTAATCGGCTTCGGGCAGCGCAGCGAGCAGGTGGTTGTTGCGCGGGTCGTTGGTCTTGTAGCGGGTTTTTCGCATGGGGTTGACCGTGTCGGGCCGCGGAAAGGGGGGTTGTCGCGATCGCGGCCATTCGCGCAACAGGAATACGGGTACACGCAGCAGCCTAATCCGGCGGACGTGATGGGTATGTGCGCCAACGTACGAACTCAAGACCTGCCGACGCACCGGCCATGTTCTTTGGATTAAGCGTGACAACGAACGGAATCAACGACCGCGTCCGCCTAAATTGGCTGCTGACCCGTACGGCGCACGACGACAAAGGCGGTCGCTACATTGATGGGGCGTGCACCCCTAAATTCAACCCAAAGGAATTGCAATGAAACCAGTAATGATCAGGACCACGTTATCGCTTGCCGTTGTCACCATGTTCGCCGCCGGCTGCAGCACGCCGCAATCGACAGCGCGCTACGAATCACCCCAAGTCACGCAGGAAAACAGTTACGTCGGACCCGCGGGTCCTTCAGGCCCGACTGGTGCGACCGGGGCCCAGGGTGCAACCGGTGCAACCGGCGCGACCGGAATCGCCATGGTTGGTCCTACCGGCGCGACCGGGGCAACCGGTCCGGATGGCATGCAAGGTCCGATCGGTCCGACCGGCGCCGACGGTCGCATGGTGATGGGGCGCGCCGGACCGGCCGGTCCAGCGGGCATGACCGGCGCACAGGGTATGACCGGTGCCACGGGCGCGCAGGGCGCGAGTATTGCGGGCCCCGCCGGCGCCACCGGTGCCACAGGGGCGGTGGGTATCCAGGGCGTCACCGGCAGCCGCGGCGCGGAAGGCCCGACGCGCGAGGGGCCCACCGGTCCTGCCGGCGGCATGGGGGCAACCGGTGCGACCGGCGCCACCGGATATGCGGGGGCGCAAGGCATAACCGAAATGGCCGGGGTTGTGGGTGCTACCGGACGTACCGGTGCCACCGGCGCGCAGGGCGTGGTGGGACCGACGGGCGCACAAGGTTCGGGCGGGCCGGTGAGTTTGCAAACCGGCTGGACCCCTTTCCGTGAGTTCTGGTTTGACAGCAGTCGCTCGGATTTGCAATCGGGCGACAACAGCAAAGCCGCGGACGTGGCCAATTACCTGCGTCAGAATCCTGGTCAGCGCGTTGCCATAGACGGGCCGCTTGACCCGAGTAACGTTGACCTGAGCAACAACCGGGTGGCGAGCGTTCGCGCAGCGTTGCTCAATGCCGGAGTACCGGCAAGCAGCATCAGGACCGGTGCATTTGGCGACCCGCAACAGCGCCGTGACCGTCGCGTTGCAGTCCTGGTCGGCAATCTTTGATCTGTCAAAGCGAGGCAGCGGGCCCGGCGATCGCGAGATCGAGTGCGCCGGGTCCGAACCGAAAATAATGAAGAACGAATCCCCGTACCTTATACGCGCCGGCAAGTTCGCCTCGCGCTGCCTTGGTGCCGCAGTGCTTGTTGCGACCACGGGCGTTTCCGCGCAGGTGCTCGAAAGTCATGTTGATCCGGCCGGGCACATCGTCCTGAGTAATGTGTCCGTAGCGGATTTGTCGGAGAAATCCGAACGCATCGCGGTGAGCTTTCACCGGACAAGTGATCTTACCGCCCCGCCATCCGGTGGTGGCGCTTCCGGCTCACCCGAAGCCGAGTCCATCATGCCTGTTCGCGCTGCAAGCTTGGTCGCGCTTGACGTGTCCAGTGCGCTCGCGGCCAACGTCGCCATGTCCTCGCGTCGATCGAGCCTGGTTGACTCAAGTGAGGCCGCGCGCCGGCTCGCACAGGCAAAGTCAGAGCGTGAGCGCGGCAGGCGGGTGATGGCGGGCGAGCAAGGCCGGTTTGTCGAGGGCGACGGCGCCAGCCTGCGATACCGGCTCCGGCAGGACAGATTGCAAAGAACGGTCGAGCAGGCCCAGGTTCGCTGGTTCGCCACGCAGCGCTGAACGTGGGCCGCGCCTGGCGGAATGGATCGGCAGGATCGCGGTGACGCGACGCGAACCTTACCTGAGATGCACGTCGCCCAGCAGGCCGATAAGCCCGAAGGCAATAAGGCAACCCGCGACAATATGATTGAGCAGGCGTGGTGTCGCCCGTTTCAGGATACCTGCCGGAAGAGACACTGGCGGCGCAAGGCTGAGCGAAGTATTCATGCAGGATTACATTCCGGTTCTTGAACGGGACGGTAGCGGGCCGGGTCGCCAATGGCGGCCCGTGCCAGTTCGGGCAGGTCGGTTCAGATTGGCTTGCGCCCACTTATGACGCGCAGCAATACCACGACGATGGCGATCACCAGCAGTATGTGGATGAGCCCGCCCATGGTGTAGGTGGTGACCAGGCCTAACAGCCAGAGGATGATGAGTACTACGGCAATGGTATAGAGCATGGGGAGGCCTTGTCGGTTGGAGTGGGTGCGCGGGATGGCTACTTCTTGATGCTCATTTCGTTCGAGACCGATTTCACGCCCTCGACTGCACGTGCAAGTTCGGTAGCGCGGTCGATCTGCTTGCCGTTGTCGACGAAGCCGCTCAACTGGATTTCGCCCTTGCGTGTCACCACGGCGATGTCAAGGCTCTTCACGTTCGGGTCGGCGAGCAGGCTGGCCTTGACCTTGGCGGTGATGACACCGTCGTCCAGCGTGTTGCCGACGGTCGCGACACCGTCCTTGATTTCCATTTTGTTGGTGACGATTTTCACGCCCTCGACGGCGCGTGTGGCGGCGATGGCGCGGTCAACCTGCGACTGGTTGCCGACAAAGCCGCTCAGCAGCACTTCACCGCTGCGTGTCTCGACCTTTGGGTCAAAGCTCTTGATTTCCGGATCGGCGAGAAGGGCGGACTTGACCTTGGTGGTGATAATGCCGTCATCGAGCACGGTGCCCACGCTGGAGGCGGGGGCCGCGGCGCGTGTGTCCGGCTGGCTGTTGTTGCAACCGCTGGTGAGGATCAGCGCCGCGCCGGAGGCAAGCGCTGCAATCAGGGTTGCGGGGCCGGTAAGTTTTGAGAAGCTGTTCATGGGATATTTCCTTTTGGATAAGCCGGCTTGCCGGCGGCGCCGGAGCGGTGTGCTTGTGTTGAAACAGGAACGCGGAAGGCGGTCAGTGGTGAGTTCAGGCGGGGTTTGACGCCGTTTCTTGTACCCCTGCAAGGTGTCCGCCTTCGCCTTCCCAAGCCTGGAGTGACTGTTCGTTTTCCGGGTTGAGTTTTGCAGCGCGGACGGAATGAGCAAAGCGGCGACTGACCTCCGTCCAATTCACGACCGGCCACCAGTTGTCGAGGTATGCGCGCCGGCGGTTTTCATGTTTGAGGTAGTAGGCGTGCTCCCATACATCGTTTTCAAGCAGGGGGTAATGGCCCTGCATCAGCGGGTTGTCATGCCCGGCGGTGCTCATGATGTTCAGGGTGTCACCGCCTTCGCCGGAACGCACCAGCCAGACCCATCCTGATCCGAAGACCCTGGCGCCTTCATCGACGAAACGGGTCTTGAACGAGGCCATGCTGCCGAAACTGTCGTCTATCGCCTTTGCAAGTGCGGCGGAGGGTGAGGCCCCGCGTGCCGGGGTCATGACGCGCCAGAACTGGCTGTGGTTGACATGCCCGCCCGCGTTGTGACGAACCGCAGTCCGGATGGCATCGGGGATCGCGCCCGGATTGAGCAGCAGCCAAAGCGCGGAGCGCTCCTGCAGTGCCGGTGAATTTCCCAGCGCGAGGTTCAGCTTGTCGACATACGATGCGTGGTGATTGCCATGGTGCAGCGTCAAGGTGTGCGCATCAATGTGCGGCTCCAATGCCGTGACGTCGTAGGGCAGCGGCGGCAAGAGGTGTTTCATGATGGCCGGGGCGGGACGCTTAACGCGCGACCAGGGTTCCGCTTTCGATACGGACCCGGGCGCCGACGGCCAGGGCCGGTTGCGTGGCATAGGAGACGGTCTGCGTGCCGCCGTTTTCGAGTCGCACCAGGACCTCGTAGTGCTTGGTCGCCTTCATGCGTTTTTCGATTTCATTCCCGGCAAAATAGCCGCCCGCGGCACCCGCGACTTCGGCCACCGTGGTGCCGCGACCCTGGCCGATCTGGCTGCCAAGCAAAGCGCCGGCAATGCCTCCGCCGATCTTTCCAAGATAGGTTCCCTCGCCTTTTACCTCGACGAGGTTGATCGCTTCGATTACGCCGCAGTTCGCGCATGCCGCCACGGCGTTGCGCGCCGGCGACGAGGACTGCGCGCCGGTGCGCGCTGATATTGCGTGGCCGAGCGCAAGCGTGGTGTCCTGGCCGTTGAGGCGCAGCGTTGCGGTTGCGGCCGCTTCATTGGAAATACGATCGCGGTTCTTGATGGTGTAACGGCCCTCATAGACCCCGGTACGCACTTCTGTCAGCAAAAGCTTGCCCTTTACCCCGGGGATTTTCGCGCTTGCCGCGGCGGCGGGGCTGCCGTTGACAAATATGATCAATTCTTCACCTGCGGCAAGGCGCGAGGGCGCATCAATATCAAAACGGTCTATTTTCGGCGCTCCCGAGGTACGGGCGGGGGGCGGCCTTTTTGCACCGGGAACGCCGATCACCGGCTCGTCCAGGATGGCGGTGGCGACGCGGTTACCGACCCGCAGGTTGGCGGTGGCCGCGCTGTTCGCGGTGATCCTGTCGCGCCTGCGAATGGTGTAGGTGCCCTCATAGACGCCCGCTTCTGTCTCGACCAAGGGGAGGTCGCCCGTTGCGCCGGCGATCTTGACCACGGCGCTGCCACCGGGGCTGCCATAGAGCGTGAACAGCAACTCGCTGCCCGGTTGCGGCTGGCGCACGGGTTCGACATCAAAGCCGTCAATACTCGGTGCCATTGCCGAAGCGGAGTAGGACTGGGCGTGGAGTCCGTTTGTGCCAAGAGCCAGCGGAAGCAGTGCGCAAAGGGCGAGGCCGGCGGTAAAGAGCTTATTTTTCATATTTGCTTTCGACAGAAATGTTCCAGTTGCGGTTGCGGTGCAGGAATTCGCGCATGAGTTGAAGCGAGTGTTCTTGCGAGACGGCGTCGCGTTGCTGCAATTCGCCGGCGATGCGGCAGCGGCGGCCTGCGGCGGCGCGCCATTGGTTGCCGGTACGCCGGCCCAGCGCCTCGTTGAATCGTCCGGCGAGTTCCTTGCACATGCCGGCAATCCGTTCGGTGTTCATTGCATTCTCCCGTCGTGGGCGGTTGCGCCGCCTGTGTCGAAAATCGCGGTACTCCCGGATAAGCCGCCATCGTGAGTATTCGGCCCGGTGCGGTCTGTACGGCAACGCACTCAAACATGTCGGGCGGTTTTTCTTCTCCCGGTGCCGTGGCCGGATCCCGCGGCGTCCCCGTCCCGGCTGCGCGTCCCGGGCTTGCGTGCCTTGGCGCACAGAAGCGCGCGAGATGCGGGGCTATCTTTGCCGCTCACCCGCTGCTGCGGGGAGCGCGATTTACCCGTGGCTTGCCCCGGTCGAATCAGAAGGGAACTGGAGCGCAACATGGTCGGAAACGGGAATTGCAAACGCGGATGTCGATTCATGCCGGAGTCGGTAGGCCGGGTGATGCTCGCCTTGGTCAGCATGGCGTCACTTGGCGCGTGCGCGGTCAACCCGAGCACGGGCCGCAGCCAGTTGATCGCGCTTCCGGCGGCGCAACTCGTTCACGCCAATATCGGATTCAGCATCGCCGCAGCGGCGCAGAGCATGGTGCCATCATCCGCGTGCACCCGGTCTGCACACGGCGAATCCGGCGATGACGCGGCCTGCCTCGGCGAAAAAAGCGTGGAACGCTTTGCGTTGCAGGTGCGACGCACCGGATCGGAACTGAGTGACCAGGCGCGCATTCTCGCCCCGGAACTTTTTGAGCGCATGGCGGCATTTGATATTCGCGTCGAGAGCGAACTAGGCACGGGTTCGGCCTCCAGTGCGGGCGGGCGCATCGCGCTTGACGCCCGCCTCGCCACGCTCAATCCGACCGATGATGTGGTGGCTTTTTTGATCGCGCGTGAAATGGGGCATGTCATCGCGCGTCACGGCGAGGAGGATTCAGGCGCGCGTCTGACCTTCTCGGCGCTGACCGCAATGCTCCCCGGCGGGGCCGCCATAAAATTAATCGCGTCGATGCTGGGATCCCAGGCGCTAAAGGCAAGCTGGGCGGAGGGCCAGCGGCGTGAAGCTGACGATCTTGCGCTTGCGCTGCTCAGTCGCACCAAGCGCTCGCCGCGCACCATTGCACTAAATCTGCAATCCGGACTCGTCCGCAGTAATCTTCCGGGCGGTGAATGGGGTGCCTATTTCAGCCAATCGGTCGAACGCGTCCAGGCAATCGCCTTTGTCGCGCCCGCACAGCCGCGGTTTTCAGTCGCGGCAGTCGTCGGCGTACCTGGCGTTGATGTGGCTAACGAAATCCGCTAGGCGGGGGTGGTGGATTCATCCGCGCGCTTGCCGGCGCAGCGTTAGTCCGCGTCCTTTGCCAGCCGGATGCCGCTGAATTGCCAGCGCGCCGTTGCCGGGAAAAAGTTGCGGTAGCTGGCGCGGATGTGGTCGCCCGGCGTGGCGCATGATCCGCCGCGCAGCACATACTGGTTGACCATGAACTTGCCGTTGTATTCGCCAATGGCACCGGGTGCGGGGCGGTAACCCGGGTAGGGCGCATAGCTTGACTGCGTCCATTCCCATACGTCGCCGAACATTTGCGCAAGCCCCGGGTGTGGCGCATCGCCTGCAACCGGCTCGAGCCGCGCGGATTCGGAAAAATTGCCCTTGACCGGACAGCCCGCCGAGGCGTATTCCCACTCAAATTCGGTCGGCAGGCGGGCACCGGCCCAGCGTGCGTAGGCATCTGCCTCAAAATACGAAAGATGGACGGCCGGCGCATCAGGTCGCAGCGCTCGCAGGCCGGAAAGCGTGAACGCCGACCAGCCGGCATCGTCGCGGTGCCAGTAAAGCGGCTGGGAAAGCGCGTTGGCGCGCACCCAGTCCCAGCCTTCCGATAGCCACAATTGCGCATCACGATAGCCGTCTGCTTCGACAAAGCGCAGGTATTGCGCGTTGCTGACGGGACGTGAGGCGAGTTGGTAGGGCGCGAGGTAAACGGTGTGGCGCGGCAACTCGTTGTCAAAACAAAAGCCGCCGCCCTCGAATCCGATGCGCTGGTTGCCGCCGGCAAAGGGCATCCACTCCACCGCAGCATGATCAAGCTGGCCGGATGGGGCGACCTCAGACCGATCCTGGTGATAAGCCGGATGCAGGGGGTTGAGCGAGAGCAAGTGCTTGATATCGGTCAGCAGCAATTCCTGGTGTTGTTGCTCGTGATTGAGGCCCAGCTCGACGAGTGCGGTCAGCGCCGCGTCATTACCGGCGCCGGACAGCATTGCGCGCATGCGCGCATCGACGTTGTTGCGGTAGGCCAGTACGACATCAAGGCCTGGGCGGCTGAGCAGGCCGCGTTGCGGCCGCGGGTGCTTTTCGCCGACGCCGTTGTAATAGGAGTTGAACAGCACGCGGAAAGCGGTATCAAAGGGCTCGAAGTCCGGTTCAAAGCGTTCCAGGATGAAGGTTTCGAAAAACCAGGTGGTGTGGGCCAGATGCCATTTGACCGGGCTTGTGTCCGGCATGGACTGCGCCGCGCAATCTTCGGCCGAGAGCGGCGCGGCGAGTGCGATGCTTTGTGAACGGATGCGTGTATAACGCGCCTCCATTCCCCCATGCATTGAAGCGGGCGCGGCACCGCGTGAAGAAAGATGCAGCAGTTTTCCGCTCATGCCGCGGCCTTCCCCGCTGTCGCAAGACAGACTGCGAACCAGGAATGGGTATCGGTCCAGGTGGTCACGCCGGCAAAGCCCGCGGCTTTCAGCAGTTCGCCAAATGCCGGCACTTGGTATTTATAGCTGTTTTCCGTGTGGATGCGTTCACCCGCATTGAAGCTGCGCTTGCCGCCCGGCCAACTCACAACCAGTGCATGCCGCGCGGCAAGGTGCATTTCGATGCGCGACATCCCGGCGTTGTATCTCGCCTCGTGCCGCCATTCGCGCGGCTCGAAGTCGCTTCCGATGATGCGGTTGACGTGACGCAGCACGTTGAGGTTGAACGCCGCAGTCACGCCCAGTTCGTCGTCGTAGGCCGCGTTGAGCACCGCCTCGTCCTTGACGAGGTCTATGCCGATGAGCAGCGCGCCGTCCTTTCCGCATTGGTCGCGCACGTCGCGCAACAGGCGCAGTGCATCCTGCGGGACGAAATTGCCCAGTGACGAACCCGGATAAAAGAACAGGCGCCTGTCTGTGCTGACTGTGGGAGGGATGGAAAGCCCCGCGGAAAAATCCAGCGCGAGTCCCTGCATTGGCAATGCCGGGTGGAGACGGCGCAGGTCGCGCAGCGCCGATTCAAGGAATGCCGCCGAGATATCGATGGCGACATAGCGCGCCGGGAGGAGCGTTGCGAACAGGCTGGCGGCCTTTTCACAGTTGCCCGCACCCAGGTCGATCAGGGTACGCCCGGTGCCGGCGGCGGCGGCTATGGCCGTTGCGTGCTGCGTGAAAATGGCGCGCTCGGTGCGCGTCGGATAATACTCGGGCAGTTCGGTGATGGCCTCGAACAAATGCGAACCCAGCGGGTCATAAAAATACTTCGGTGACAGGCTGGCCGCTGGTGCGCTGAGTCCGGCGATGATGGCGGTGCGTTCGGCGGCATCCGGGGACGGATCGAACGGCATCGCCTGCGGGGCCGCGTCCGGGAGCGGGGCGGGCTGGGTTTTGTGTTGCAATCGGTACTCCTTGCTTTTCCGGAAATGCGAAGGCGCATGGCCGGGGAATTGGCGCTATTCCGGCCTGTCGGGGCGGGGTTCGGGGTTGGTCGTCTTGCCGGCGCAATACTTACTTTGTTTACCCGAATTGCGCGGGGCTGGTGCAGTCGGAGCCTGCGACCGCGACTGACAGTGTATGCCAGCGCGCGTTTCCGGGTGCGCGGGCGCGGGAAATTCGCTTTCGTAGCTTCAAGGCGGGGGAAGGCATTGCCTGGAAACGCCCGTCTGGAGCGGGTTTCCAGTCGAAGCGGGTTCTATCTACGTGCCGGATTCGGCGGATTTACAGTGCTTAGGGTTGTGACAGGCGCATGCGCAATGCGACCGGGCGAACCAAGGTGGATTCTGCGGTGAGGATTGCGTTCACCTTCTGGGCGCCTGCCGTTGTGCCCGGATTGCCGGCATTTTTCGCCAGTGCGTGTTCTTCCACGTCGTAGGAAGAGAAGACGTTTTTTGCGCTGCGTGTCTCGGGCAGGACATAGACGATACCCTCCGTGCCGGTGAAAGTCGCCTGCACCACCTGCTTGAAAAACCGCGCCGGCACGTTGATGCAGCCAAAGGAAATGCGGTTGTCCAGCGTTGAGGGAGTGGCGAGGCGTTGTGTGCGCCGGTCCGCCGC
This sequence comes from uncultured Pseudomonadota bacterium, assembly GCA_903895005.1. The sequence continues at coordinate 7,858 of CAITSH010000329.1, read as the reverse complement.
GGTGCCGGCGATCACCGCATGCATGGAAATGGCGTTCTCGTAGTCGACCCAGAGGATGTCCTTGCCATTGGCGTTATGGTCCATTGCGACGACAAAGCGCCCCGCCGGGGTGGTGCGTTCCTCGGGCCGTATGCCGGCCATCGGGCGTGTGCCAATGCCGGGCGCGGAGTCATCGCCTATGGCGAGGCCGAGCAACGCCGGGGCGGTGCCCAGCAGTTGTCCGCGTGCGTCAAAGACGAACACCCTTGCCTGGGTCTTGTCGACAATGGCAAAGGGCAGGCGGCGATTATCGGCTGAATCGACCACCCAGTCGGCGATGTGCCGCGCTTCGGGGGACGCCGCTTCGTGAATAAAGTTGGCGTGCTTGGCGACCATGGTTCCGGCCGGCTGAATGACAATCACCTTTGCGTCTGCCGTGCTTGCGGTCACTACAACCGGCACGGGCGCTCCGCTTACAAGCGGAATACGCTGTGCGGGGATGAGATCGTCCGCAGCCGTGGCCGTATGCAATAGGCCACCGACCAGCAGAAGCGCAAGGCACAAGCCCCGGCGCAGGGTTACGGCCACTCGGCGGAGCGCGATTCGGACGGGGCGTTCGCGCATTGGGCGCTTCCGGGGGCTCAGTTGCGGTCCGGTTTGCGTTCACGCACCGGCGGCACGAAGACCGGCGGCACTTCGACGACCGGCGGCGGCACCTCTATCGCTTCACCCACGGCGCCCAGGATCGGCGGCTGGGTCTCGACCAGGCGCATGGATTGCAACGGGCTCTCGACCACGCTGAAGGCGTATTGCTCGGTCGGCGCCAGGGTCACCAGTTGCGGCATGGACGCAATGGCCGCTGCAATGGCCGCTATGCTGGCTGGGGTCGTTGTTGCAGCGGTGATGCTGGCAAGGGTCTTGCCGACAATCGGCGAGCAACAGGTGAAGGGGAGGGCGAAGTTGATGGCAGCACCGCCCGCTGTGACAGGCGCGGTCTGCGTGATGGTTAAGCCGGTGAAAGTGACGGTCTGGTTCGCGCCGACGGCTGAGGAGGCGAAGGTGCCAGTACCGCCGGCGTTGAGGGTGACGCCTGCAGGCGCGCCCTTCAGTCCGCTAAAAGTCGCGGTGGTGGTGCCGTCGAAGGCCTTGCTCGCGCCATCCGGGAATACCAGCATGTATTCAGTGATCGTGCCGGGTGTACCCGTGAAGAAGCCGGTGTAGTCGGTCGGCGTCGTGTACGAAGTCGGGTTGTAGTAAATGTTGATCGGAGATACGACGCCTGGCCCGGTGACGGTGGCAGAAGTGCCGGCGCCAAAGTTCAAGGTGCCACCTGCGGCGCCCGGACCGGTTCCGTTTGTTCCGGCAATCAGGGTCATCCCGCGGGGCATTGTGGGGCCGGTTGGGGGTGCCGAGGCGGCGACGCTGGTTGTCAGCGTGAGGAGCGCAGCCGCGACATCGCTGGTGAGATTGATATTGTTACCTGCGCAAATCTCCATGTTGCCGTCGGTTGTCGTTATGCCCGCATTATTGGCACCAACTCTTGCGATGTTAACGTTTCGGCCGGCACTCAATAAGACGTTGCCCCCTTTGTTTGCCGTGGCAGCAACGCCTGTAGAGGTTATCCGTGCATTTACGTTAATGTCCCTGCCGCAGCAGACGACGAAGCTGCCGCCGGTGGTGGTGACCGTCGCGTTGATGTTGACGTCCCCGGCGGCATTCAATGTCAGGGTCTGGCTTCCCGGGATTGCCGGTGTCCAGGTCAGGGCGGAGGCGATGGTGATATCGCCAAGGCCTGAGTGTGGAGCGATATTGGAAGGAACGCCGGCCGCACCAGCGTTGGTGGTCGTGATGGTGATATCTGTGCCCGCCCCTCCCGCCAAAGCAGTTATCAGTGCGGCGACATCGATCGTCGACGCGCCTGATCCCGAAGTTGGTTCATAGACGCCAGCAGTCAGTACATCATTGCTCGTTCCCGCCTGAATGATCACGTCCGCCGGGTCCAGTAGCCAGGATCCCGCTGTGCCGTTCGGCGCACTTGCATTGACGACAATGCCGTCGACGTTCAGCCAGTGACCCGAGGTCTCAATCTGCCCACCGTTGCCCGACAGTGCGCCGCCACGAGCCGTGATGGTGCCGTAGGCGCGAGTCGAGTCGTTCGACCAGACTACTGCGGTGCCGCCGTTGCCGCTATTGATGGCATCGGCATTGATGTTGGAATCAGCGCTCATGTAAGTTGCCGAGGCATTCGCTACCGTGGCATTCACGCCCTGAAAGCCACCGCCGACAAGTACTGTGCCGCCACCGGTATCACCGGAGGCGTTGATGGTCGCGCCGAACAGGCCGACGTGGTGACCGGTGATGGTCACGGTACCGCCGGTCTGGCCAGGCGCCGTCCCGGATGCGTCCAGCGTGCCGGCAACCGTCACCGTGCCGCTTTGCATGTCGCCAAGAAGGCTGATCTGGCCGTTGATGTTTTGTATGGAATGCGCCTGGATGACGCCGGTGTTGTTGACCACGCTTTGCAGCAGGTTGCCGGCCGCTTGCGCGGTGAGCAGAACCCTGCCACCGTCGGCCTGGATGAGGCCGCCATTTTGCACCAATGCGTTGACCGCCCCCTCGTTGATGGTGACGTTGAGCAGGCCGTCGCCGGCCACATCGAGGGTGATGGCGTTGCCGGCGGCGAGGGCGACGGTGCCGAGGCGCGCGGAAATCACGCCCTCATTGCTGACGTTGGCGCCGAGCAGTGCGACATACCCGCCATCGGCATTGATCGTGCCTTTGTTGACCACGGTACCTGAACCCGCGCCCGTGAAGTTGTAGCGGCCGGCCATGAAATCGGCGTCGCTCAGGCTCAGCGTGGAGGCGACCAGGCCGCCGACGGCGACTTGCGCGCCCTGCCCGAACAGGATGCCATTGGGGTTGAGCAGGAAGACCTTGCCGTTGGCGGTGAGGCTGCCAAGAATGCTCGAGGGGTCGGACCCGAGCACGCGGTTGAGCGCGACCGAGCTGCTGTTCGGTTGCACAAAGCGCACGGCTTCGGTCTGCGCGATGCTGAAACTCTGCCAGTTGATCGCGGTGTTCTGGGATGTCTGGGTGATGGTGGTGGTGCCGCCGCTGCTGGCGATGCCCGCGCTGCCCGCGGACACCACGCCGCCGACAGGAAGGGCGTAACCGTTTGAGCCGAAGGCCAGCATCATTGACAGCGCCATGGCCTTGACGGCAAAGCGTTTGACTGTGCCGGTGCCGGATATGTTCGCGGCTGGGCCGGTGTTTTGTTTCGCGATTGATTGCCCGTTACGGTTCATGGTGTCTCCGTTGTCTTCAGTGGCCGGGTCGCGCGGAGCGCGGTCGGCCCTGAATATTTTGTTCAGACACCATTAATACGTCTGCAGGCCCGCTGGGTCTGTGCGTTGGCTTACATTGGGAATGACATTGGAATGTTAATGATTCGTGCAATGGAACCGCCGTGGAGGCAGTGTGCATAACAACACGGCTTTGGGAGAGGCAAGCTCTACCCGGAGCGCTGCGTTGTTTGAATCATCGGGGTGGGGCGAGGCGGTGCGGTATCGCCTGATTCCCCCTGTGTCGGGCGTTGGCACAAAGCCGAAGACTGAAGGGGGGGGGCCGGGCGTCCGTGCCCTAGGGCGATGTTACCGCGGCGCGATGCACGCGCCCTGGCGCGGTTTTAGAAATACTTGATCGCCTGAATCCAGAAGCGGCCGTTTTTGTCGGGTGCCGATGTCGCCACTTCGCTGCCGACTTTCCAGGCGTAATACGTCTTGATTGAAAAGTTGTTGTAGTCCGCCCAGGTCAGCCCGAGTCCAGCGCCGCTGAGGGTGCGTTTATTGTTCGCGGTAGTCCACGGATTTCGGTTGATGGTGACCGAGCCCGTGTCGGCGAACCCGACCAGGTGCAGCTGTCCCGCCATGCGTTCGGAAAAATTCGGCAGCAGGTATCTCGCCTCAAGCGTGACGACATAGCCTTCGTCTGCGTAGGCTTCACCAACCGGGTAGGCGCGCACGGCCTAGGGGCCGCCTAGTCCCATTTTTTCCGAGATATCGAGGTTCTTCGATGCGAATTGCCCGCTGATGCCGCCAAACAACGACACCCTTTCGGTGACGTTCTGAATACGATTGGCGGTATAGCTCAACTTGTTGAACGAGCCGTTGGTCTTGGCCGTGGTGTTGTCCACCGCCAGCGCCGCCGGCGTCCGGATATCGATTTCTCCGAGCGACTCGGTCAGCGAATAGGAGCTCAATCCGCCGCCGCCCAAGCTGTCATGATGACTGCCACTCAGGCTGGCCATGAGGACATGCGCTTTCTTGTCGGTGACCGTACCGGTCGAATCGACGCGGTCCTGGAAGGTCTTGTCGTCGTAGGCGAGCAGGGCGTAGAGGTTGGTGTTGCGCGAACGGATCAGCGGGTAGCTGCCGTAGACGCTGGCAATTTCGACGGTACCGTTGGCATTGAGGCTTTCGAATTCTTTGCCCAGCTTGTATTTCAATGCAGTGTACGCGACGCCCGCGGTGGCCTTCCCGAACATCATCTGGTAGGAGGCGCGCCCGTAGGTCAGCCCCGGACCGGAGGTCAGGACGCGCAGGCTTGCAACGTCACCGTGGCCGGCGAGGTTGTTGACGTTCACAGTCGCGCCGACGCGCCACTCGCCGGTGTAGTAGTTGCCGGCGTTGTCGATCTCGGCGCTGCCCGTCACGCGCTTGCCCGGGGTTGCGTCGATGATCAGGTCCGATGCGCCGACCGAAGTGCCCGGTACCAGTGTGGATTTGAAATTCACGCCGGGAATGTCGGACAGCAGCAGCAGGCGGTTTTCAAGCGGTTCTATGGCGATCGGGTCGCCCGTGTTGATCCCGCTCAGTATGCCCTTGGGCAGTGAATCGACGAGGTTGGTCTGGTTGTTGACCGAGATGTTTCCATAGCGGCCTTCGAGTACCGCAATGGTGACGGTGCCGTCCTTGATATCCTGGGCGGGCAGATAGGCCTGCGCGACAAAATAGCCGGCCTTGTGATAGTAGTCGGCGATTTTCACCGCCATCGCACGCAATTCGGCCAGCGTGCGTTCGCTGCCGGGCGTAAAGCCGGTGAGCGCGAGCAGTTCCGCCTCGGGGTACAGCGTTTGACCCGTGATATGCAGTGTGTTGACGAGCAGCCTCGCGCTGTCCGATTCCGGCGTGGAAGGGGCGCCGCCCTGTTCTATGCGGATTTCCGGCAGTGGACGCGTCTGATTCGGGACGGGCGGGATCTGCTGCAACTGTCCGCCGGTAAGCGGCACCACCTGCTGGCCGAAGGCGAGCTGGCTCGCGGTGAGCAGGCCAAACGATGCGACGGTGAGTAATTTTTTGGACATGAGCCGTTCTTTCGTATGACGTAGGCGAGAGCAGCGTCGATGCCAAATTGAAGAATTCAGCCCGTGCGTTGCGATTACGATCGTGAGTATTGGCTTCGCCCCGCTGATTTACTGTTCGCCAGCGTACATATGCGGGCGGTATTCCCGCCGGGTTAATGTGGTTATTCGCCTGGTCGGATGCGCGCCGTTGGTTGGAAGCACCCGCACCGCTGTGTCGCGGGGTCTCGCAAGCACGGTGTGTTTGACGGCGTACAGACCTTCAGCGCCGCTCGATCCACCCTGCACGCATCGTGGCGCGCATCGGCGGACGGGACCATATCCGCTTAGTCCGCTGCCGCCGCATACGGGACGAAATACAGGGATACGGCGTTGAAGCGCCGCCGCTTTTTCCAGTCATCAATGTAGGCGACTGCCGAGAGCATCTTGCTCTTGTCCCTGCCCACGGTAACGAACTGTCCCTCTAGTCCGCCGGGACGCTGACCGGTTTTCCCTGCGCAATCGCGGTATCGGGGCTGCCTGCGCCGAAACGCGCTGACAGGAGGAGGGCTGCCGCACGCATTTCCCGCACCATCCGAGTCCTCCGGTTCACAGGACCACTGCTTTTGCGGCAAAAACGCAGATGGCGGGCGTGGATCAGCCCTTGCCCGGGTGATGGGCGCCGCAATGCTTGCAGGTACGCTGCTCCTTGCTCGCGTAAAAAGCCTCGAACAATGGCGGCAGGTCGTTGACGATGCTCTTTAACTGCACCTCGACACGATGCAGCAGATCGTTGCATTGGAGGCAGTACCACTCGAAGCCGTCCTTGTCGCCCTCGGGGCGTGTGCGCTCGATGACGATGCACAAGCTGCCCTCCTCGGGACGTTGCGGCGAATGGCGCACGTGCGGCGGCAGCAACAGCATCGCGCCTTCCCTGAGCTCGATGCGGCCGGGCTTGCCGTTTTCCATGATGTTGAGGCTGGCGTTGCCCTTGAACTGGTAAAAAAATTCCTCGTAGGGATCGTCGTGGTAGTCGGTGCGCTTGTTGGGGCCGCCCACCACGGTGACGATGAAATCACGATCCAGCCAGATCTGCTGGTTGCCCACCGGCGGCTTGAGCAGGTGCTGGTGTTCTTCTATCCATTTTGGAAAATTGATGGGCGTGAGCATGGCGGTCTCCTTATTCGGCTTTGGCGCCCGAGAGCTTGATCAGGCGCCCCTTGTATTCGAGGTCGGTCTTGATGAATACGGCGAATTCTGAAGGTGTGCTGCCCACCGGGCCGTAACCTTTGCCGGTCATTTCGCGCTTGTCGAACTCCGGCTCCGTAATGACGGTGTACACGTCTTTTTGTATTTTTTCCAGAATCGCCGCCGGCGTTCCCGCGGGCGCAAACAGGCCGAACCAGGGCTTGGGGTCGATGTCCGGGAATCCCGATTCGCGCAGGGTCGGCACCTCGGGCAACGCGGACAGGCGCTGCGCCCGCGCAATGGCCAGGGGCTTCAGGCGGCCCGCGGAGAAATAGCCGCGTGAAGTGGCGGTGCCGCCCATGGTCAGTTGCACCTCGCCCGCAACGGCTGCAGTCAGTGCGGGGGCGATGCCCTTGTAGGGGATGTGCGTGATGCTGATTCCCGTCTGCGCCTTGAGCGCCTCGAACAAGAGGTTGGGCTGGCTGCCGCTGCCATAGGAGCCGTAATTGAGGGTGCCCGGTTTGGCCTTGGCGAGCGCGACCAGTTCCTGCATGGTGCCGGCGCCGAGGGAAGGATGCGCCACCACCATCTGGTAGAGGTCTATGAGTTGCGTCACCGGCGCCAGGTCCTTGATCGGGTCGAAGGGCATTTTCGCGTACAGGTGCGGGTTGCTGGTGATGCTCGAGTCGGAGGTGAAGAGCAGCGTCAGCCCGTCCGGCACCGCCTTGGCGACAAAGTCCGAGCCGATGATGGTGCTCGCACCCGGTTTGTTTTCCACCACCACCGGTTGATTCCAAAGGCGCGACAAGCGGTCGGCAATCGGCCGCGCCATGCCGTCGACGCCACCGCCCGGCGGGTAGGGCACAACGATGCGCACCGGCCTGCCCGGGAATTCCTGGGCCCGGGCTGTCGTGCAAAACAGCGCGCTCAGCGCGATAACAATGGCAAGGAGTCGTGCGAATTTCATGATGTCACCCTGGTTTTGATTTGTGGAAAATAGTGGTGGCTTTGGACGTTGGGGCGTGGCCAAATCGGCAAGCGGCACATTTGGACGCGGACCATTGACGCGAGGAACACGCGAGGAACACGCGAGGAACACGCGAGGAACATGGGCACGAGCAACATCAGTCGGCCTGCTCAAACAGCACGGCGACGCCGCTCGCTTCCTCGGCGGGTACGATGAGGCGCTTGCCGGCGGTGGAAACGGTAAAGCCCGCGCGTTCGAGGCGCAGGCCTTGTGCCGCAAGCTCCGGGCAGCGGAATACGACGCCGGCGATGCCCGGCAGCGGGGGCAGCAGGCTGGCGGGGAGCAGCGCGCTCGCGTGACGCGGATGCACCAGCGTAAGCCTGGAT
>CAITSH010000328.1 GCA_903895005.1 uncultured Pseudomonadota bacterium | reverse complement strand
CGATGTGATAGCGTTGATCATAGGTGAGATGCTTGTAGCGCATGGGATGCTCCTATCCGTCTTGGTAAACAGAAAGGTACACCCCGGGGCATCTCACCTTCCTCGAAAGCCCGGATGTTGCACTTCGAGGTTTAATTCGCAAACCGGCTGGAAACCAGCGCCAGTCGGGCGTTTTCAGGTGGTAGTGCTCCGTAGCCCCCGTAAGTTCCAGCTAGTTCGCCTTCTTGTTGCCCCGTCCGGCGAGTTCGTCATGCCCGGGTAGCGACGCCGCATGCCAACCCCCGCCCAGCGCGGTCACCAGCAGCACGCTCGCCGCAAGCCGCCGGTTGAGGATATCGAGTGCGGCTTTTTCGCTTGAAAGCGCGGTGGCCTGCGCGGTGACCACGTTGAGATAGCTGACGATGCCGGCCCGGTACTGGTTGTTGGCGATGGCAAGCGATTGGCGCGCGTACTGCAGCGCCTCGCCCTGCACCTTGGCCTCCTCTTCAAGGATGCGCACGGTGGCCAGGTGATCCTCGACTTCCTGCAATCCGGTTAGAACGGTCTGGCGGTAGGTGGCGACGGCCGCGTCGTAGGCGGCAAGCGCCTGTTCGCTTTGCGCGCGGCGCAGACCGCCATCGAACAGCGTGCCGGCCAGCGCGGGTCCGAAAGACCAGAAGCGGCTTGGCGCGGTAAACCACTCGGCCATGGTCGCGCTCTGGTAACCGGTGGAGCCGGACAGCGTCAGCGCAGGAAAGAACGCCGCCTTGGCGACGCCTATCTGTGCGTTGGCCGCGGCCATGCGCCGCTCTGCGGCCGCAATGTCGGGACGGCGCTCGAGCAGTTGCGAGGGCAGGCCAAGCGGCACCGGCGGCGGCGTGGCGCTCAGCGCCGCGGGCTCGATCGAGAACATCGAGGCCGGCTTGCCGACAAGGAGCGCAATCGCATGTTCCATCTGCGCGCGCTGCACCCCGAGGTCGAGCAGCTGCGCTTCGGTGGTCTTGAGGGTCGTCTGCGCCTGGATCACGTCGGCCTTGGCGGCGACGCCGGCGGTGTACTGGTTTTGCGTCAGCTGCAGCGAACGGCGGTAGGCGGCAAGCGTGTCGCTGAGCAACCGGCGTTGTGTATCCAGGGAGCGCAACTGGAAATAATTTTGCGCGAGCTCCGCCTGGGCAAGCAGGCGCGCCGCCTCGAGGTCCCCGGCGCTCGCCTGCGCACTCGCCTCGTTGGCCTCGACGCTGCGGCTGATGCGGCCCCACACATCCGCCTCCCAGGTTGCCTGCACCGGCAGGTTGCGGCTGACCACCACACCGCGCGATATCGGCGTTGCGGTCGGTTGTGACACCGTCGTCGAAGAGGCCCGCGAACGCGTCGTGGTGATATTCGCAGTCACCGTCGGCAGGTAGGCGGCGCGGGCGGAGGCGACCAGTGCGCGGGCCTGGCGAAACTGCGCCTCGGCCTTGGCGAGGTTCTGATTGGATATGCTCACCTGCGCCTGCAGGCCGTCGAGCAGCGGGTCATTGAACACCTTCCACCAATCGCCCTTGAGCTCCTCATCGCGCGGCGCGGCCTGCGTCCAGGCGCCCTGCTCCTTGAACGCCACGGGCGATTCAACCGCCGGTCGCACGTAATCGGGCCCGACGGTGCAGGCGCTAAGCAGCATCGCCAGCAGCACTGATGGCAGGCGTTGTCCGACCTGCGGTTGAACACCTGCAAAAAGCAAAGTCAAAGGTCTCATTGGATCCCTTTCATTCCTGAATCGCCACCGCGGCGGCACCGGCCGGCACGGCGCGTCCGCCAATGCGCGCGCGCAGGCGCCGGCACCAGTGACCAAAACGGTCCATGTAAAGATAAACCACGGGCGTGGTGTAGAGCGTCAGCATCTGGCTGAAAATCAGGCCGCCGACGATGGCAATGCCCAACGGCCGGCGCAGTTCGGCGCCTTCACCAAGGCCCATGGCCAGCGGCACAGCGCCCAGAAGGGCGGCCATCGTGGTCATCATGATCGGGCGAAAGCGCAGGACACAGGCCTTGTAGATGGCCTGGCGCGGCTCGGCACCCTCGTTACGCACGGCGTCGATGGCAAAGTCGATCATCATGATCGCGTTCTTCTTGACGATGCCGATCAACAGGATCACCCCGATGAAGGCGATGATGCTGAACTCGGTGTTGAAGGCGAGCAGCGCAAGCAGCGCGCCGACGCCGGCCGAGGGCAGCGTTGACAGGATGGTGATCGGGTGGATGGTGCTCTCGTAGAGCACGCCCAGCACGATGTAGACGGCAACGAGGGCTGCGAGGATCAGCCAGGGCTGGCTGCGCAGCGAAGCCTCGAACACGCGCGCCGTTCCCTGGAAGGTGCCGTGCACCGAGGTGGGAACACCGATGCGCGCCATGGCATCACCTATCGACGCGGTTGCTTCGGACAGTGAGACGCCGGCGGGCAGGTTGAACGAAATCGTCGAAGCGGCGAACTGCCCCTGGTGGTTGACCGAGAGCGGCGTGCTGGTGGGTCCGTAGGTCGAGAAGGCCGCAAGCGGCACCTGCGCGCCGGCCGGGGTGACGACGTAGACATCCTTGAGGGCGTCCGGGCTCTGCCAGTACTCGGGTGCGGCCTCCATCACCACGCGGTACTGGTTGAGCGCATTGTAGATGGTCGACACCTGGCGTTGGCCGAAGGCGTCATTGAGCACCGCGTCTATCATTACCGGCGTGACACCGAGGCGTGACGCCGCATCGCGGTCGATCACCAGCGAGGTCTGCACGCCCTTGTCCTGCTGGTCGGTGTTGACGTCGGCCAGCTCCGGCAGGTCCGAGAGCGCGCGACGGATGCGCGGCTCCCAGGCGCGCAATTCGGCGAGGTCATCGGCCTGCAACGTGAACTGGTACTGCGCGTTGGACTGGCGGCCGCCGACGCGGATGTCCTGCACGGGCACCAGAAACAGGCCGGCGCCGGGCACGCGCGCGAGCCGCGGGCGCAGCCTTGCCACGACACCGTCTGCGGATATCTGGCGCTCGGCGATGGACTTTAGCGTGATGAACATGAAGCCGGAGTTGCGCTGGCCGCCACCGGTAAAGGCCACGACGTTCTCCACCGCCGGGTCTGAGCGCACAATGGCGATGAACTCGTTCATCTTGGGCTGCATCGCCTGGAAGGAAATGCCCTGGTCGGCCTGCACCGCACCGATCATGCGCCCGGTGTCTTGTTGCGGGAAAAATCCCTTGGGCACAATGGTGTAGAGCCAGATATTGAGCCCCACGGTGCAGGCGAGCAACAGCAGCATGATGCGGCCGTGGCGCAGCGCCCAGGTGAGCGACACCTCATACCAGCGCAGCACCATGGCGAATGCGCGCTCGCTCCAGTGGTAAAGCCGGCCGTGGGGGCGCGTCGACTCGCGCCGCAACAGCCTTGCGCACATCATCGGCGTGGTGGTTAGAGACACCACCAGGGAAACAAGGATGGCCACCGACAGCGTCACCGCAAACTCGCGAAACAGGCGTCCGATGATGCCGCCCATCAGCAGGATGGGGATGAACACCGCGATCAGCGACAGGCTCATCGACAACACGGTGAAGCCGACTTCGCGCGCGCCGCGCAGGGCGGCCTTCATCGGCGTCATGCCCTCCTCACCAGACTCGATGTGGCGGGAGATATTCTCTAGGACCACGATGGCGTCGTCGACGACAAACCCGGTGGCGATGGTGAGGGCCATCAGTGACAGGTTGTCCAGGCTGTACCCGCACAGGTACATCACACCGAAGGTACCAATCAGGGACACCGGCACGGCAACGCTCGGGATCAGCGTCGCACGCCAGTTGCGCAGGAAGATGAACACCACCATGATCACCAGCGCCATCGAAATAAGCAGCGTGCGCTCGACCTCGCGCAGGGACGCACGGATGGTGGGCGTGCGATCGAGCGCCACGTCGAGGTTGATCGCGCCGGGAATGGAGGCGCGCATCACCGGCAGCAGCGCGCGCACGCGGTCGACGGTCTCGATGATGTTGGCGCCGGGCTGGCGGTTGAGGATCACCAGCACCGATGGCTTGCCGTTGGCCGAACCGGCGTTGCGCAGGTCCTGCACCGAATCGACCACCTCAGCCACATCCGAAAGACGCACCGCCGCACCGACGCCGTTCTTATCCTTGCGGTACGCAACAATAAGCGGCAGGTATTCGGCGGCGCTCTTCGCCTGGTCATTGGCAAGAATCTGCCAGTAACGCTCGCCCTCCTCGACCGCGCCCTTGGGCCGGTTGGCGTTGGTGGCGACGATGGCGCTGCGCACCTCCTCCATGCCGATGCCGTACTTGTTGAGCGCGCGCGGGTTGAGCTCGACGCGCACCGCCGGCAGCGCACTCCCGCCCACCGTCACCTGGCCGATGCCCTGCACCTGGGCGAATTTTTGCGCCAGTATGGTCGATGCGGCGTCGTACATCTGGCCCTGGCTCATCGTGTCGGATGTAAGCGCGAGGATCAGGACGGGCGCATCGGCCGGGTTGACCTTGCGATAAGTCGGGTTGCTCGGCAGCCCGGTGGGCAGCAGCGTGCGCGCCGCGTTGATCGCCGATTGCACGTCGCGCGCCGCGCCGTCGATGTCGCGGTTGAGGTCAAACTGCAGAGTCACGCGCGTGCTGCCAAGCGAACTCGAAGAAGTCATTTCGGTGACGCCGGCGATGCGGCCGAGCGCGCGCTCGAGCGGCGTGGCGATAGTGGCGGCCATCGTCTCAGGGCTGGCACCGGGCAGCGACGCCTGAACCGAAATGGTCGGGTAATCGACCTGCGGCAGCGGCGACACCGGCAGCAGCCGGAAGCCGATTGCCCCGGCGATGGCGATGCCCAGCGTCAGCAGCGTCGTTGCAACTGGCCGCTCGACGAATATCCTTGAAAAGTTCACGCCGGCCCCGTCCCCGACTCGGGCGCGCCACGCACGCGGCGCGACAAGCGGTCGAACATCAGGTAAATGACCGGCGTGGTGAAGAGCGTCAGCACCTGGCTTACCAGCAGGCCGCCGACCATGGTGATGCCAAGCGGATGGCGCAATTCAGAACCGACGCCGCTGCCAAGCATCAGCGGCAACGCACCCAGCAGCGCCGCCATGGTGGTCATCAGGATGGGCCGGAAGCGCAACAGGCAGGCCTGGAATATCGCCTCGCGCGGGCTCTTGCCCTCGTTGCGCTCGGCCTCGAGCGCAAAGTCGATCATCATGATGGCGTTTTTTTTCACGATGCCGATGAGCAGGATGATACCGATCACCGCAATGATGCCAAGGTCGGTGCGCGAGAGCATCAGCGCGAGCAGCGCGCCGACCCCGGCCGAGGGCAGCGTGGAGAGGATGGTCACCGGATGGATGTAGCTCTCGTAGAGCACCCCCAGTACGATGTACATGGTCACCACGGCCGCAAGTATCAGCAGCAAGGTGTTGTCGAGCGAGCCCTGGAAGGCAAGCGCCGCACCCTGGAAGCGCGTCTGCACACTCACCGGCATGCCGATTTCCTTTGCCGCCACGCCAATGGCCTTGACCGCGTCACCCAGCGCAAACCCCGGCGCGAGGTTGAAGGAAATAGTCGAGGAGGGAAACTGGCCGAGGTGGTTGATGACGAGCGGCGTGGTGCGCTCGCTGATGCGCGCCACCGCCGACAGGCGCACCTGCTGCCCCGTCGAGGAGGGCACGTAAATACCCTCGAGCGAGGCCGGACCCTGCTGGAATTCGGGCTGTGCCTCGAGCACGACACGGTACTGGCTGGACTGCGTATAGATGGTCGAGATCAGGCGCTGACCGTAGGCGTTGTAAAGCGCGTTGTCTATCGCCGCCGGCGTCACGCCGAGGCGCCCGGCGCTGGTGCGGTCTATTTCGACGTAGGCCTGCAGCCCCTTGTCCTGCAGATCGTTGGCAACATCGGCAAGTTCGGGTAACTGGCGCAGCTTTTCAGTGAGTTTGGGCACCCATTCGCCCAGCTCCACCGGATTGGCGTCCTCGACGCTGAACTGGTATTGCGTGCGGCTGACCCGGTCCTCGATGGTCAGGTCCTGCACCGGCTGCATGTAGAGTGCCATGCCCTCATGCGAGGCCAGTCTTTGCTTGAGCCGTGCGATCACCTCGGTGGCATTGGCGTCACGCTGCTTCAAGGGCTTGAGGTTGATCATCATGCGGCCGCTGTTGAGCGTGGTATTGGTCCCGTCAACACCAATAAAAGACGAAAGGCTTTCGACGGCGGGGTCCTCCAGCACCAGGCGCGCCATCGCCTGCTGGCGTTCGGCCATGGCGGCGAAGGAAATGGACTGCGGCGCCTCGGTGATACCTTGGATCACGCCGGTGTCCTGCGACGGGAAAAATCCCTTGGGAATGAAAATGTAGAGCACCACCGTCAGCACCAGCGTGCCCAGCGCCACCAGCAAGGTGGCCACCTGGCGTTCAAGCACCCACTCAAGCATGCGGCCGTAGCGCGCGATCACCGCTTCAAACCATTCGCCGCTCCTGCGGTAAAAACGTCCCTGCCGTTCCTCGGGGGTATGGCGCAGCAGACGCGCGCACATCATCGGCGTCAGGGTCAGCGACACCACAGCCGAAATGAGGATCGCCACCGCCAGGGTGATGGCGAACTCGCGAAACAGCCGCCCGACCACATCGCCCATGAACAGCAACGGGATGAGCACCGCGATCAGCGAGACGGTCAGCGAAATGATGGTGAAGCCGATCTGCTCAGAGCCCTTGAGAGCGGCCTCCAGCGGAGAATCACCCTCCTCAATGTAGCGGGAAATGTTCTCGATCATCACAATCGCATCGTCGACGACAAAGCCGGTGGCGATGGTAAGCGCCATCAGCGTCAGGTTGTTGATCGAAAAGCCGGCGAGGTACATCACCCCGAAGGTGCCCACCAGCGACAGCGGCACGGCAATGCTCGGGATGATGGTTGCAGACTGGGTGCGCAGAAACAGAAAAATCACCATCACCACCAGCGCCACCGCCAGCAGAAGTTCGATCTGCACGTCGCGCACCGAGGCGCGTATGGTCACGGTGCGATCGGTCAGCACCTTCACATCCACCGAGCCTGGCAGCGTTGCCTGCAGTTGCGGCAACAGTTGCTTGATGCGGTCGACCACCTCGATGACATTCGCACCCGGCTGGCGCTGCACGTTGACGATCACCGCCGCCGCCTCGTCGGCCCAGGCGGCAAGGCGCACGTTTTCAGCATCGTCGGCAACCGTGGCCACGTCGGCAAGGCTGACCGGACGGCCGTTCTTGTAGGCGATGACCAGGTCGCGGTATTCATCGGCGGATTTCAGCTGGTCGTTGGCGTCTATGGTCGATGCGCGCGTCGGGCCGTCAAAGCTGCCCTTGGCCTGGTTGGTATTGGCGGCGGCAATGGCGGTGCGCACATCATCGAGCGACATGCCGTAGGCGGCGAGCGCCTTGGGGTTGGCGCGGATGCGCACCGCCGGTCGCTGCCCGCCCGAGAGGCTGACAAGGCCCACGCCGGGCAGTTGCGAAATTTTTTGCGCGAGGCGCGTGTCGATGAGATTCTGCACTTTGGGCAGCGGCATGGTCGCCGAAGAGACCGCCAGCGTAAGGATCGGCGTGTCGGCCGGGTTCACCTTGCTGTAGATCGGCGGCACGGGCAAGTCGTTGGGCAGCAGGTTGCTGCCGGCGTTGATCGCCGCCTGCACCTCCTGTTCGGCAACGTCCAGCGTCAGGTCCAGGGAAAACTGCAGCGTGATGACCGACGCGCCACCGGAACTGGTCG
>CAITSH010000327.1 GCA_903895005.1 uncultured Pseudomonadota bacterium | reverse complement strand
TAGCACACCTTCAGCGAAGAGGCCGCACCCACCGGCCCGTCGAGGGCGATTGCCATGACAAAACTGCCCTTGAACAGCGCTGCGACATCCTTGGCCTTGGGCCCTGAAAGGTAAAAGCGCGTCGTGCCGACCTTGACAGGCGCCGGGCCGAGAATGCCGCCGTCGACAAAGCGCGCATGCGCAGCCTCGACACGCGCCCCAACTTCGCGCGCCGTATCCGGTGAGATGGCATTACCGTCAACATACAGACCGTCAAACCCCAGCTCGGCGATTTCCTCAGCAAGGTCGAGAGCGCCATGCGGGGGGCAGATCGAAAACACGAATTCCGCTTCCTCAACGGCACGGGCAAGCGTGCCAAGGTCTTCAAGACCGGCTGCCGCCGCGCGCACCCGCGTGGAGGCACTGCGTCCGGCAGATGCCCACACGACACGGTGGCCCGCGGACACCAGACAGGCTCCGACTGCCGCACCCATCTCCCCCGGATGCAGCATTGCTATGGTTTTTTGTGGCATGCCTTACTCCGTGATCAATGCAAATCGAATGCGTGGCGCTTGAGCGCCTTTAACGGGACGATCTTGAGCACGTCCTCGTGGGTTGCCTCAAGCACCACCTGCGGCGCCGCACCCGCCTCCCAGGCCTCCACCCAGCGCAGCACATGCAGGCACCAGCGGTCGCCGGGCTTGAGTCCGCGAAAACGCATTTCCGGCCTGGGGGTCGAAAGATCGTTGCCATGCTCAAAGGAAAACGCGAGAAATTCTGCGGTCGCCTTGATGCACACCAGGTGAGCGACGCCCTGCTCGCCGTTGGTGGCGCAGCAACCGTCGCGAAAATAGCCAGTCAATGGCGCAAAACTGCAGGCCATTAACGACCCGCCCAACACATTCCGTTCGCTTTTAATTTCCTCGTCCATGGACGCTATTCTAGCCTTCCTTCTGCAATAATCGCTTTTAAATGAATGATCAACCCAATGCCCATCTACCCTCGTTCGAACCCACCGCAACCGGGGCGGCGTCACGCGCTCAAGGCTATGGCCGGACTGTCCATCGCCGCGGCCATGCCCTTGCTTGAGGCGGCCGACATGGCCCCGCGCCAATTACAGCGCGCCATCCCGCGCAGCGGCGAAATGCTCACTGCGATGGGGCTTGGCACCTGGCAGACCTTTGATGTGGCCGGTGATGCCGCAGGTCTTGCCGCGGTGCGCGAAACCTTGCGCCTGTTTGCCGCGGCCGGCGGACGCATGGTCGACAGCTCCCCGATGTACGGCAGTTCCGAGGGCGTGGTGGGCAGCGCTGCGAACGCGCTTGGCCTGCAGTCGTCGCTTTTTTTTGCGACAAAAGTCTGGACCACAGGCCGCGACGAGGGCATGCGCCAGATGCAGACCTCGATCGAGCGCATGCAGGTCAAATCAGCATTACACAAACACAGCATGGACCTGATGCAGGTGCACAACCTGGTCGACCTGGCGACGCAGCTGAAGACGCTGCGCGCCTGGAAGGCGGAAGGACGCATCCGCTATCTTGGATTCACCCACTACACGGTTGATTCACACCGCCAGCTGGCCGAATTGATCAAGCGGGAAAAGCCCGATTTCGTGCAGTTCAATTTCTCGATCGCCACGCGCGACGCCGAAAAGGCCTTGCTCTCCACATCCATGGACAACCAGGTCGCCGTCATCATCAACCGGCCGTTCGAAGAGGGGGATCTGTTTCGTGCGGTAAAGGGCAAGCCCCTGCCCGCCTTCGCCGCCGAAATCGGCTGTGAAAGCTGGGCGCAGTTTTTCCTGAAATACATCCTGGGACATCCGGCGGTAACCTGCGTCATCCCCGGAACGCGTGAACCGCGCCATCTGCTTGACAACATGCAGGCGGGCACCGGCACCTCACCCGATGCTGCCATGCGCAGACGCATGGCGAGCTACTTCGACGCGCTATAGGGCTTTCGAACCGGCTGCGCGCGGCGCGCCGGTCAGACGGCTTTTTTCAGCAGTGCCTCGATGTCTTTTTCGCTGGTATTGCCGGTGGAGCGGCCCATTTCCTTGCCGCCCTTGTAGACGATCAAGGTGCTCTGGTAGCGCACGCCAAGTGCCTTGACCACATCGGCCTGCGTGTCAAAATCAACCTGCAGGACCTGATAGGGCTTCAGCTCGGTATGCTGCAACAGCTTCGTGAGAATTTTCTTTTGCGCCGCGCAATTCGGACACCAGTCGGCGTGGACATGAACCAGCACCGGTTTGCCGCTGGCGTGTGCAGCCGCCAGAACTTTGGTGGTGAAGGGGATTTCTGCGCGCGCCAGCCCCGTGATGGCAAACAGAAAGGCAAAGGCGGCAAGTATTCGTGCGAGTTTCATCATCACTGCTCCCTGAAAAGAAAGAACCGTACCCGTGCCCGTTGGTCGGAGGGAAATACCAAACCTTACACCTGCACAACTTGCTCCTTGCGGCTTGCGGATTTCTCCGGGCCACCTCGCGCGATCAAGTCGGCCGGTACGCCAATACACGTTTAGGTCTGGCGAACGTGCACGCCGCGCTCAGGCGATCTCGTAATCCAGTCCGAACTGCGCGCCCTCGTCCTGCCCAAGCAGTTGCACCAGGCGCGGCATGGCTTGCTTGAGCAGGTCTGGAAGCGTCCATGGTGGATTGACGATGTAGACCCCGCTACCATGTAAGCCCAATCCGTCTGCGGCCGGGTCTTTCACGGTAAGCGAAACGTGCAGCCAGTCGGTTTGGCGCAGGCGCTTGAGATCCGCGGCCAATTGCACCGATTCGCGCCGCTGCACTTGCGGGTACCAGACCATGTACACACCGGTGGCGAAGCGCCTAAGACCTTCATTCAGCGCCTCGATCACGCTGTCGTAATCGTCCTTGTCCTCATACGAAGGGTCGACTAGCACCAGTCCACGGCGCGGCGGCGGGGGCAGGACCGAAAGCAGGCCGGTGAAACCATCGCCGGCCTCAACCTCGACGCGCGCGTCGCTGCCGCGAAAATACTTTTCCAGTTGCTCGCTTTCAGTGCTGTGCAGCTCAAACAGGCGCAGGCTGTCCTTTTTCCGCAGCATTTGAACCGCAATCTGCGGCGACCCCGGGTAGCTGCGCAACTGCGGACCTCGATTTACCGCCCGCACCTGCTCGAGATACTGCGACAGCATGGGCGGCAGGTCCTTGCAATCCCACAACCGGCTGATGCCGCTTTCGTACTCGGCGTTCTTGGTGGCGTACCCCTCATCGAGCGCATGCAGCGCCGCGCCGGCGTGGGTGTCGATGCACCAGAACGGCTTGTCCTTGAGCAACAGGTGGCGGAGCAACTGCACGAACACGGCGTGCTTGAGCACGTCGGCATGATTGCCGGCATGAAAGGAGTGGCGGTAACTGAGCATCGGTCGTATCGCGGGGGCCGGCATCGAATCCGGAAACATCGGAGCAAGCCGCCGATTATAACGGCGACGCCCCCTGCCGGCGCCCCTTACTGGGCTTCGCGCCCGGCGCTTGCCTGGACCTACTCGAGAAATTCGTAGCGAATTTCGAGTACTTCAAGGTCCTCGGGGCCGCCGGGGGTGCGCAAAACCACGATGTCGCCCTCGGCTGCCTTCAAAAGCGCACGCGCAACCGGGGATATCCAGGACACCCGTCCCCTCGATGGGTCTACCTCGTCGGTACCGACGATGGAGACGGTTCGCTGCTCGCCGCGCGGATCGACGTAGGTCACGGTGGCGCCGAAAAAGACCTTTTCGTGGTCGACATCGCGCGGGTCAACGACTTCGGCGATTTCCAGGCGCTTCATCAGGTAGCGGATCCGCCGGTCGATTTCGCGCAGGCGCTTTTTGCCGTACAGGTAGTCCCCGTTTTCAGAACGATCGCCGTTGGAGGCGGCCCAGGACACTGTTCGCACCACCTCCGGCCGTTCGCTCTCCACCAGCTGCTTGAGTTCGCTTTTCATGCGCAGGTGCCCCTCCGGCGTGATGTAATTCTTGGCGCCCGCAGGAAGGCTCGCCGCCGGCTC
>CAITSH010000326.1 GCA_903895005.1 uncultured Pseudomonadota bacterium | reverse complement strand
GCACCTACCGGAACCAGTCCGGAACGATATGGAGACCGAAAAAATGGTACTGCCCACGCACGACCGGTTCGATTTTTCACCAATACGGAAACGCCCTGACTATTCATGGCCGGGTGGAAAACGTCTGGCGATGTACGTCGCGCTCAACGTGGAAACCTTCGGCTTCGGCATGGAAGTGGGGCCGGTGCTGGGTAACGCAATGCCGATGCCCGATCACCGCAACTGGTCCTGGCGCGAATACGGCAATCGTGTCGGTGTATGGCGCCTGCTCGATTTTTTTGACGAGATCAAGCTGCCCGCCAGCCACCTGGTCAATGCCTATCTCTATGACACGCATCCGGATGTGCCGGCTGCGATTCGCGAGCGCGGGGACGAGTTTGTCGGGCATGGTCGCACCAATTCGGAAAAGCCCGGTGCAAGGCCCGAGGAGGAGGAGCGCACCCTTATTGCCGAATCGCTTGCGGCGATTGAACGCAATGAGGGCCGTCGGCCGGCGGGCTGGATGACCCCGCTGATGATGCCTTCCAAGGTGACGCTCGACCTCTTGCAGGAGGCTGGCGTGCGCTATGTGCTTGACTGGCCCGCGGACGACCAGCCGTTCTGGATGCGCACGCGTTCGGGCCCGCTGCTGTCTGTGCCGTACCCGCTAGAAACAAATGATTTTGTGCCGATCCTGCAACTGCACCAGGACCCGGTGCAATTTGCAGACCTGCTGGTGCGGCAATTTGAGGAGATGGTGGAATCGAGCGACCGTTGGCCGCAGGTGTTTCCGATTTCCTTGCACACCATGGTTTGCGGGCAGCCCCATCGCCTGCGGGCTTTGCGCAGTGCCTTCGACCGGATCCTGAACCACCCGAAGTTTGACCGTGTATGGCTGACGCGACCGGGCGAGATCGCGGCCTATTGCGAGACGCTGCCCAAGGGAATGATTCCCGGGAGTTGACCCGGGGCGGGCCGTTTAATCGACCTGGATATTGCCCGCCTTGATGACCGGCGCCCAGAAGCGCGTTTCTTTCTGGATGAATTCCAGGAAGCGGTCTGAGCCGCGCACCGAAACCGTAAGGCCGATTGCCGGATCGCTCAGCCGCGCCTGAATGTCCGGTGCATTGAGGATTTCCATGAGTTCGCGTTCGAGCCTTGCGGTGACGGCTTTGGGCGTTTGTGCCGGCGCTGAAATGCCGACCCATGAAACCGCCTGGACGCCGGGGGCGATCTCGTCCAGCGTCGGTACGTCCGGATAGGCGGGAATGCGCTTTTCACTGGTGACCGCAAGCACCCGAACCCGGCCGGTTTTGACCAGTTCGGTTGCGCTGGCCGTGAGCACCATGTCAAGCCTGCCGCCCAGCAGGTCGGTGATCGCAGGCGCGGGTCCCTTGTAGGGAATGTGGGTCATGTTGAGGTTGAGTGTCTGCTTGAGCAACTCAGCGGCAAGGAAACCCGAGGTGCCGACGCCGGCCGAGGCGTAATTAACCGTACCGGGTTTTGCTTTGACCAGCGCAATGAATTCCTGGATCGTCTTGATCGGCGAGTCGGCTTTGACGATCACGTATTGCGGATAAAGGCCGATGAGAGCGATGTGGTGGAAATCCTTGATCGGGTCATAGGGAATCTTTTTGTACATCAGCGGCCCGGGGGCGATCGACGAGTTGTACGTCGCGGAAAGGGTGTAGCCATCCGGCGCCGCTTTTGCAACCGCATCTGCGCCCAGTGTCGATCCGGCACCGGGGCGGTTCTCGATGACGATGGGTTGCTTCAGGGCAGTGCCAAGGCGCTCGGAGATCAATCGCAAACCAACCTCGCTGCCTGTGCCCGTAGCAAACGGGATGACCAGTTTGATCGGCTGGGAGGGGTAGGACTGCGCCATGGCGCTTATGCTGAACGCGGCGGAGAAAAAAACACTCGAGAACACAACACACAGGGCTTGTAGGACGGGGCGCATATCTTTATCTTGGAGGGTGGAAAATCAATCGTACATTAATCAAGGAAAAATAGACCGGCATTGCGAAAAATTTTGTTGTATCGCGTCGCAACCAGCCAGGTTGGTCCCGCCCATGAAGAATCTCAATAAAATAATCAACCTGACAGCCTTTGATGCCGCGCGTGCTTTGCAGTCCCGTGAGCTGAGCGCTCACGATTATGTGAGGGCGTGCCTCGATCGCGTCGCAGCGCGCGAGCCCGAGGTGCATGCCTTTGCGTATATCGACCCGGACCTCGCACTAAAACGTGCAAAGGCGCTCGATGCCGGTGCGATACAGGGGCCCTTGCACGGCCTGACCCTGGGCGTGAAAGATGTGTTCGACACCTGGGACATGCCGACCCAGGGCGGCTCGAAGGCGTTTGAAGGATATCAGCCGGTGCAGGATGCGGGCTGCATCGCCACCGCGCGTCAGCAAGGCGCGGTGATCCTGGGCAAGACGATCACGACCGAATTGGCGACCTTTCCAACAAACGGCACGCGCAACCCGCTGAACCTTGAACACACCCCGGGCGGTTCATCCTCGGGTTCGGCGGCGGCGGTCGCCGATCACATGGTGAGTTTTGCCACCGGTACGCAGACGATGGGCTCCACGGTTCGCCCCTCGGGGTATTGCGGTGTTATCGGCTACAAGCCGAGTTACAACCTGATCCCCCGGCGGGGTGTTTGGGCCAACGCCGATTCGTGCGACACGGTGGGGCTGGTCGCGCGCAATGTGCGCGATGTGGCGCTCCTGGCGTCTGCGATGGTGCAATACCCCGGGCTGATGGTGCCTGACGCGGCGCAAAGCGCCCCGACGATCGGGATATGCCGCACCTTTGAGTGGGAGCGTGCTGACGAACATATACACCGCGCATTTGAAGACAGCGCGAAGCGCCTGGCAGCGGCGGGGGCGAAGGTGGTGGAGATTGTCCTGCCCGGGGAGTTCCGCGGCATGTGGCAGGCGCAGGTCAGTGTCGTGCGTTTCGAAATGGCGCGCGGGTTCGCCGACATCATGGCGCGTCACGGCAATCTGATTCGAAAGCCGCTGTACGACAGGACAGTGGCCAGCATGGAAGTGAGCGGCGAGGAATACCAGCGGGCGCAGACGCTTGGCCGGCATTGCCGCCAGATGTTCCCCGATGTGCTGGGTGGGTGCGACGTGTTGTTCGTGCCGGCCGCGACCGGCGAGGCCCCCAAAGGGCAGGACTATTCTGGCGATACCAGCATGAACCAGGTCTGGACGTTCATGCACGGTCCGGCGCTATCGGTTTGCGGGGGCCTTGGCCCCAACGGCTTGCCCTTGGCGATGCAGGTGGTCGGGCGCATTGACGACGATGCACGCACCCTGCGTGCTGCGCAGTGGGTGGATGGCTGCCTGAACGCCGGCTAAGGCGGGTGGTACGACTACAGGGGGCAGGTCACAACACCAATGGAATTTGGGTCTCGCTGACGTTGTGAATGGTGTGGTGAACCTCGCGGTTGCCGGCGACAACCTGGTCTTGTCCCAGCCCGCGTGTCCTGTCGATTACAAGATCGGTACGACGCGCGTTCCCACAGTGCACGGGTCTACCGTGGTTGACTTACTAGAGAGGCACGCTCGAACGATCAGCAAGGGGGGGAAGTGCGCGAGCAAAGCTAGGGAGTTGTACTGTCGCGCCCTTTGACTTGGCGTCCCGTTCAAGCGTGCGCATGAAGTCTATGCCATTGTCATTGCGCGTTGATGACCGCTATCAGTAGTCCGTCTTTATGGCAGCATCGTCCAGGCGAACGAGCACCACGGATATATTTCAGTTTTCCCTGAAGATAAACGCAAACTTGAACCAAACGGCGCATAGCTATTCCGCTATCAATAGGAATCCACTTCGGCGGGTTTCGCATTTATGGTTCCCCCCAGGTCCCCGGTTCGCGCAGCTGCGAAACGTGAGCCGCATTATTTTTCCAGTGAGCCTACACGGCTAACGCTTTCGATTTAATCATAGGAAACATCGAGTCACTGTCCACGAATATTCGGAATGCACCCGGTATCATGCCTTCGGCGAAGCTGCGTTCAGGGACGTAGGCAGCTAACCTTGAAGCGACGAATGTAGCGAAGTTATATTCCGCGCCTCGCTTTGCGATCTCATCAGCAGCCATATACTCGAAGTACACGCTCCGGCTGATCGCGATAATAATTGGATGACTGCGCTTTTTTGTTCGTCTTGGCGCTTTGCCCAAAATCCAACTCACTCGGATTTGGTTGGACATGGGCCAAAGCTCAACTTCGGCATTCTCTGGAAACAACGGGCGTATAGCTTCCGCCCAAATTGATAAGGTTGCTGCGTCAGCCATGTCCCTCCCAAGACCTGAAAGTTACGCGCACGGTGGAAAATATCGAATTCCACTACTTTTTCACCACGTTTATGAGAACACGACTTTATGAGATTTTCATGACAATAGTATTTAAATGCCTCGGCTAGAAAGAGGTAACAAAAAAGTCTGAGGGCCAAGTTGGTGTGACTGAGCCCCTGCGGGAGCATTCGGCCTTAACGACTCATTCGGCAGCGAGAATAGGTACGGCCATACTCCGTGGCTCCGGTGCTCTACGCTGCGATCCAGAAGCAGGGATCTATTGCTCATCAGCCAACCAATTGTCTAGGCCGTCTACGCTGCCCAACAGTTCGCGCAGGAGCAACACAGTGCTTCTGATTCCAATCCGCGCAATCCAACTATTTTTGAGGTAACAGCCATGTCGAAAAAACTTGCAGAGCATCATACGAAAGCCGCCGAACATCACAGCCTTGCTGCCAAGCATCACAAGGAAGCAGCTAAGCACCATGACGCGGGTGACCACGAGATGGCTGCACACCATGCTCATACCGGCCGTGCCCATCACCTGCTTGCAACCGATCACGCGGAGGTAGCAACGAAGGCTCACGCCGAACAGTACGGCGCCAAGTAGGCGGCCGAGCTACAGCGGGAACTGCGTCGGATAAGCGGAAAGACGCTGTCCTGTTTTATTGTCCGTACGGTTTGTCCAAAAAGCCCGCTTCGGCGGGCTTTTCTTTTTGACGGGATGGAACTCGCGGATTCCGAG
Source organism: uncultured Pseudomonadota bacterium (assembly GCA_903895005.1). The sequence goes on along the minus strand of CAITSH010000326.1, from coordinate 3,226 downwards.
CGGGAAGGGCGTCAACAGCGGGGCCATCTCTCTTGATCAACTGCGTACGCTGCAAACGCGATGGCGTTGCCGGCCATAACTCAGATCGGCCGTTCCCCTTGCACCGTAATTCGCCGCAATTTCCGGCGCTCCGAGGCATCGAAATCGGTGCGCGCATGCAGGCAACAACGGTTGTCCCAGAGCATCAGATCACCGACCGCCCAACGGTGAGAATATACAAACTCCGGCCGCTCGGCGTGCGCGAACAGCAAGTCAAGCACTTCGCGGCTCTCCCCTTCGGACAACCCGATAATGTGGGCGAGATCTTAGGTAAGCCCATCCGGCTCCTCGGCTACCAGCGTCAGCGCATTTACGCCAACTGGAAGATGTACCTGGAGAACGTTCGGGACGCTTACCACGCAAGCCTTCTCCACGAATTCAATCGAACCTTCGGATTGAGCCGGCTCACGCAAACCTCAGGCGGATACATGGACGAGCGCCATCGTCATGCGATGCTTTTTCAATACAAGGGCTCGGACGCGGACGATGAGGCGCAAAAAGCGTACAAGGATGGGCGCGTGCAGCGCGGCGAATATATGACACTCAACGATTCCTCGCTGGTACAAGCCGTAAAAGAGAACAAAACCGGCGTAAGTACTCGTATCATTTCCATTTTCCCGAACGGCGTGGTGCATCAAATCGCGAATTGTCTCGGCTTGCGCCGCATTCGCACGCGCGGACCGGCGGAGCTGGAAATTGAATTTGTGCTCTTCGGTTACGAGGACGACGACGACGCCATGACCGCTCACCGTATCAATCAAGCCAACATGGTGGGACCGGCCGGCCTGATTTCCATGGAGGACGGCGAGGCGCTCGAACTCGTCCAGCGCGCCACATCGCCTTACCCCAGCGGCGAGGGAATCATCGAAATGGGCGGCACGGGGCCGCTGTTGAATCTGGATACACGCGTAAACGAAATGCCCGTACGCGGGTTCTGGTCCTACTACAGCGAACTCATGGGAATAGAGCCAGTCGGGGCGCAGCGATGAGAATTGATCCCGCGGCAAAGGAGCGAATCGAGAACCTGCTGGTGGACAGCGCCATGTTCATCGACCGCGACGAGTTGGATGCGTGGATCGACTGCTTTGACGATGATGCGCGCTATGTCGTGTTGCCGCGCGAGAACCGCCTGCTTGGGCTGCCTGTGGGCATCATTCACTGTGAAAACAAGGCGCGCATCGTCGATAGGATTGTCTGTTTGCGGCATGCCAACAAGTTCAATCCGCACTTTGACCGGCATATCGTGAGCATGCCGCGTATCCTTTCGATGGACAGCGGTATCGCCGTCGTTGAAACGAATTTCATGGTCGTTCAGACCAACAAGACCGGAGAGTCCCGCCTGTTTTGTGCCGGCGTTTATGAAGACCGCATTCGAGTCGCCGAAACCACCGCGAAGTTCATCGAGCGCATCGTGGTGGTCGATACCTTTTCGGTGCCGACTCTGATGGCAACGCCGGTTTGATGGTTAGTTTCGCGTCGACTTAATCTGATTTTAGTACGACGCGCCAGCTACTCAGGACTTAGCGCATCCCGACGGGTTGGCCCGGTTCGCCCGGCAAGCGCGCGCACGACGAGCCTCCGCGCAGGGCGCGGAGGAGCGCTTCAACGACATGCTGCTTGTCAGTCGTCCTTGGAGCGGACCTGGGTCACGGCGAGCATTCCGATGTCGCGCAACTTCTCGTTTTTCTCAAGCTTTAAATCGATCAGGCTGCTGACCTGGGCGTAAGACTCGCGTACAAATCGCTCGGTGCCGTCTTCATGATGCCTTGGCACACCAAACTCCAGAACCTTCCTTTCATCAACGGAAAGTTTGCTTACGAGCCCCTTGCTTGCCCATATTTCGCCACGGCGCGCGAAGTCGGAAAGCCGCGCCGCCTGATTGATTGTTTCACCCAGAACTGCGAACTCAACCGAGGTTTCGGTCTGAAAGGTGCCCAACCATTCCTGCCCTTCATGCAGGCCGATATTGAGGTAAAGCTCATTGGCCCAGTTTTTGCGAATCTGCCAATCCTTGCTGATGCGCTGCATTGCGCGCTGGACTTCGCGCGCGCATCGGATGGCATTCGCGGCATACTGGCTGTCCGGTTGCGGGAAGAAGTAATACACCATGCCGTCACCGACGTGCTTGCCGTGGGTGCCGTAATAACGACGGAATATCGGTCCCATTGTCGACCATATCTGGTTGATGAGTTCAAAATACTCCTCAGGCGGCAATTCACTGCAAATGCGCACCGAGTTTTGCAAATCGGCGACCATCACCGCCAGTGGCGTCAGCACCGGGAGGCGCTCGCGCAGGAGATTGCGGATGACGAGGTCGCGCCGCGACAGAAAATCCATCAATGAGGTACTGCCCTCGCCGTCCGGCACGAAGACCAGCAATACGCCTTCGCGAAAAAAACTGGCGTGAACGTTCCACCCGCTTCGTTCGCCCGAACCGTCAGGCATGGCGATCGAGTGCTGGTAAATCCCGCGGTTCGGGGCAGCCGGGGTTTGTTCGTACAAGCGCTCCACAGTGCTCGCAAGGTCACCGCTGATCGCGCGGCAGTTCTGCGCAAGCGTTTGGCGCGACATGCGCGGTTTTGCCAGCGCCAGATGCAAACGGACCATTTCCTCGCGGTCCTGCGCCGAGGCCGATGCCCACGCCTGTTGCAGCAGCAGGAATACCGATCGATCGGCGTTGTTGGCAGGCATAGCCTCAAGGTGCGGAAAAATCCGGTCCCTGGCCAGTTCATTGAGCCACGCCACCTCAAGGTTGTAGTTGAGCATGTAGGCCGGGTGCGGAATCTCGTCCAGGGTGAGGCGCAGCCCGCCCGGACGCTCATGCTCGACCGGGGCTGACACTGACAATTGGCGCGCGACGGGTGCGTCGGTGGCCCGTTCGCGGGGCGCCGCTGCTATGGTCTCCGCATTCGCCCCAAGTCCCTGTGTATTTGCCCCTAATTTGGCTGCGATTGCGTCCATGCTGTGCCCCTCTCTTTTAAGACGTTGAATGTCATGAATACGGCTCGCCGTGGCGTCTGGGAAAAAGCCCATCAGCTTGGCACTTGATATGTCTAATTCCGGGCGATGGACAATAGGGCGCGCGACCAATCCCTGATTGATGTAATTATTTAAGGTTGCTCTTGAAATACCTGTTATTTCGAGTAATTTTTTACTTGATATCATACTGACCACACCTCGTTATACT
>CAITSH010000325.1 GCA_903895005.1 uncultured Pseudomonadota bacterium | reverse complement strand
TGGTTGATGCGCACCAGCAGGTCGCGCGCCACGCGCAAGCCCTCGTTGATGCGGAAACTGCCGTTCAGGTAAGGATCGTTGATAAGGCCCTTCCACCCGACGGTGGTGCGCGGCTTTTCGAAATACACGCGCATCACGACTTCAAGTTCACCGAAATGCTTTTTGCGTTCGACGGCAAGCTGGCGCGCGTATTCAACGGCCGCGGACGGATCGTGGATCGAACAGGGCCCTATCACCACCAGCAGGCGGTCCGACTGCCCGTGAATGATGCCGCTCACGTCCCGGCGCGTGGCGGCGACAAGCTCCTCGACCGACGTGTCCTCGATCGGGAAAAAGCGGATGAGGTGCTCCGGCGGGGGCAGCGGAATGATCCGGTCGATGCGCTCGTCGTCAGTTTGTGACGTCTTGTCCGCGGTGGCGGGAACGGAGTGGTTATCGTTGATGCTGGACATGATGGCCTGCTTTCCTTGCTGGTTTATTCGGTTCGGCGACAGCAACTTCTGACGCGGGTAAAAAAAAACCGCCAGGCGGGTGGCGCTGGCGGTTCTTCGGGTATTGCACGTACGAGGCTAGCTCGTTCCCTCCGCCGGCGGCTGGGAAAAGCTGTAAAAGTAAAATGCAAACGTATGGGTGCGATACATGGTGGCGTATTCAAGCATGTTCCCGCCTATCGTGCAAGCCCCGTTCCCCTCAGGCGTGCGCCGGCGCGCCCGAAACGCACCGCGCAGAGGCACGGCGCATGATCAAGCCGCACAACGCCGCGCCCAACCGTAAGTTCGGGAACACGGTTCCAATTGGCAGCCATTCACAGCGACTGCCAACGAAAACAACAAGGGCACACCGCCACGCTCTTAAAAAGCGCGGCTGCAGCCGAGTCTCGACTGAAGTATTCCGGCGTGGCGTCATCCATTGCGCAATTTGGAGCGTTTATTGCTTAATAAAACACTGGCGCGATCCGATATCGTTGTAGAGCGGAATGACTTTTTCCCAAACCTTGCGGAGGAGAACATTCATGGCAGTCGGTCACAGCGGCAACCACGTTGATCACAGCAGCGGCGGCGCAAATTTTCCGGTGACGATTCCCATCGCCGGGTTCAAGGATGTCTATGACGTCGCGCAGGTCGACCGGGCCTTGCAGGAACTACCCGTATCGGCCAACGAGGCGCTCAAGACCACCTACGCCAAGATGCTCAAGACCGGCGGAACCCGCCTCACAGTGAAGCCCTCCGGGCTGCCGGTCATGGATGCGCTTTACGAAGAACTGCCCAACTTCGGTGAAGTGCTCGATGACATCAAGAAGCAGCTCGCGCTGTGCACCTCAAGCAACGACGCGCTCGAACTCATGCCCATGCTGCTGCTTGGCGACCCCGGCATAGGCAAGACGCATTTCGGCAAACGCATGGCTGACATGCTCGGGACGGGCTTCGGTTTTATTTCGATGAGCTCGATGACCGCGGGCTGGATTCTTTCAGGCTCGTCGTCGCAGTGGAAAAATGCAAAACCGGGCAAGGTCTTCGATTCGTTTCTCAACGGCACCTATGCCAACCCGGTTATGATGGTCGACGAAATCGACAAGGCCGGCGGCGACAGCCAGTTCGATGCGCTCGGGCCGCTCTACTCGCTGCTCGAGCACGACACCGCCAGCCACTTTGTCGACGAGTTTGTCGAGATCCCCATCGACGCCTCGAGCATGCTGTGGATCGCCACCGCGAACGATGCCTCGCGCATACCCGAACCCATCCTCAACCGCATGAACGTCTACGAGATCGCCCCACCGGATCACGCAGGGGCGGTACGCATTGCGCAATCGATCTACACCGAAATCCGCGGCTCGCACCAGTGGGGACTGCGCTACCCGGAAAAACTCGAGGCCGGCGTGCTCGACAGACTGGCCGAGATGGGTCCGCGGGAAATGCGCCGCGTGATACTCAACGCCTTTGGCAACGCCAGGCTGGCCGGTCGTGACGAAGTGCGTGAAGCCGACGTGGTGGATGCGCGCGCGGCGGCGAAAAGGCAGCGCATCGGATTTTAAGCAACCGACTGGAAACCCGCGTTAGGCGGGCATTTCCAGTCGATGCAGGCGGGATTACGGTGCCGCGGTGTAGCCGGCGGCAGCGAGGCGCGCCTTGCCGGCGGGACCGGTCAGGTGTGCGATAAAGGCATCCACCGCCGCAGCGCGCGGTGTGCCCGGCACCGGCACCGCCACATAAACGGTGTACTTCTGCAGCTCCTCGGGCAAGGGGCCGACCAGGCGGACACCCTTCACCGGAATGATTTCGCTGATCTGGTGTATCCCCAGTTCAATGGCACCGCGGCCGACCGGCTCGACGACGTAGCCGCCCGTACCCAATGTCTCCTTCGCCTTGACCGCATCGACGATACCCAGGCGCGCAAACACCTCGGCGACATGCTTGCCGCTGGTGCCGATTTTCGGGTCGATATAGACCACCGACTTTGCGGCGAGCACGGTGCGCTTGAAAGCATCCGCCGTGGAGATGTCCGGCGACGGCGCGTTTTCATTCACCGCCACGCCGACCCCGACGCGTGCGATCGGCCGGCCTATGCCCTTGGGCAGCTTGCCTTCGGCTTCCAGGCGTTCGAGCACATCGCTGGTGATGATGACCATGTCGATGGCCTCGCCCTTGGCAAGGCGCGCGGTCAGCGGCCCCCATGGGCTGGAACTCGACGTTGGCCTTGTGCCCGCCGGTCGAGAACGACGCAGCCAGCGGCTCGACCAGCGCCTTTGCGGCGCCTCCCGATAGCACGCGGATTTCGTCGGCTTGCGCGAATGAAAATACCGCAAGCAGCGCGCATGCAGCGATGTTGAGAGCCATTCGTTTCATGTCATTCCCTTTATCAAGCACGCTCATTGACCCAGGACTGCACTGAAGCGAGCGCCGCCGGCAATTTAGCCGGCTCGGTGCCCCCCGCCTGTGCCATGTCGGGGCGTCCGCCGCCCTTGCCGCCCACTTGCTGCGCGACAAAATTCACCAGCTCACCCGCCTTGATCTTGCCCGTGAGGTCGGCCGTGACACCAGCGATCAGGCTGACCTTGGCGCCGTCCGCGGCACCGAGCAGGATCACCGCCGACTTCAATTTATCGTTGAGCTTGTCCATGGTCTCGCGCAGCGTCTTGCCGTCGGCGCCGTCCATGGCGGCAACCAGCAGCCGGATGCCCTTGACGTCCACCGCCTGCGATGCAAGATCGTCGCCCTGACTCGAGGCGACCTTGGACTTGAGCTTGGCCAGTTCCTTTTCGAGCGTCTTAACCTGGTCCTGGATCTGGCCTATGCGCGCGGTGAGTTCCTGCGGTTGCGCCTTGAGCGCGCCCGCGGCATCAAGCAGGGTTGCGTCGAGGTGCTGCACGTAGGCGAGCGCATTGCCGCCTGTCACCGCCTCGACGCGGCGCACCCCCGCCGCAACGCCGCCCTCGGCGACGATCTTGAAAAATCCAATGTCACCGGTGCGCGTCACATGGGTGCCGCCGCAAAATTCGCGCGAGCTGCCGATGTCGAGCACGCGCACTTCATCGCCGTATTTTTCGCCAAACAACATCATCGCGCCCGATTTTTGCGCCTGCTCGATCGGCATGACCTGGGCACGCGTCGCGGCATTGGCGGTGATCTCGGCGTTGACGATGGTCTCGACCTTGCGGATCTGCTCATCGCTCATCGGCGCGTTGTGGGCAAAGTCAAAGCGCGTCTTGTCGGCATCGACGAGCGAACCTTTTTGCTGCACGTGATCGCCAAGCACTTCGCGCAAGGCCTTGTGCATCAGGTGGGTGGCCGAATGGTTGCGCACGGTGCGCGCGCGCTGCGCGGTGTCGACCGTGGCGCTCACCGTATCGCCGACTTTGAGCACGCCCGATTCGACACGCCCGTGATGGCCAAACACGTCGGCCATGATTTTTTGCGTGTCGGCCACGGCGAAGCGCGCGCCGCCCGAAGCGATCTGGCCCTGGTCGCCGACCTGTCCGCCCGACTCGGCGTAAAACGGCGTCTTGTCCAGCACCACCACCGCGTCCTGCCCGGCTTTGGCTTCGCTGACCGCAACCCCGTCGACATACAGCCCGGTGATGCGGCTGCCCGATAACGACAAGTCTTCGTAACCCTTGAACTCGGTTTTGGCGCCGCTGTACTCAAGGCCCGCGGCCATCTTGAACTTGCCCGCGGCGCGCGCCTGGTCGCGCTGGTGCGCCATGGCCTTGTCGAACGCCGCCTCATTGACGGCAATGCCGCGCTCACGGCAGACATCGGCCGTGAGGTCGAGCGGAAACCCGTAGGTATCGTGCAGCTTGAACGCCGTCTCGCCGTCGAAAGTCTTGCTTCCCGACTTGGCCATGGCCGCAAGCGAGGTGTCGAGAATGTCCATGCCATGGGCGATGGTCTCGTAAAAACGCTCTTCCTCAAGACGCAGCACTTCGGTGACACGGCCCGCGACTTTCCTGAGTTCCGGATAGGCCTCGCCCATTTCGGCGTCAAGGTCTGCGACCAGCTTGTGAAAGAACGGCGTCTTTTGCCCCAGCTTGTAGCCGTGACGGATGGCGCGGCGCACGATCCGGCGCAGCACATAGCCGCGGCCTTCGCTGCCGGGAATCACGCCGTCGACGATCAGGAAGGAACAGGCACGGATGTGGTCGGCAATCACCTTGAGCGAGTTGTTGGCGAGATCCTTTGTCTGGGTCTCACGCGCCGCCGCCTTGATCAGGCGCTGGAACAAATCGATTTCGTAGTTGGAGTGCACGTGCTGCAGCACGGCGGCAATGCGCTCCAGGCCCATGCCGGTATCGACGCAGGGCTTCGGGAGGCGCGGCATATCGCCGTTGGCCTGGCGGTCAAATTGCATGAACACCAGGTTCCAGATTTCGATGTAACGGTCGCCATCGGCATCGGGAGATCCGGGCGGGCCGCCGGCGACCTCGGGTCCGTGGTCGTAAAAAATCTCGGAGCAGGGACCGCAGGGACCGGTATCGGCCATCTGCCAGAAGTTGTCGGAGGCGTACTTGGCGCCCTTGTTGTCGCCGATGCGCACGATGCGCTCGACCGGCACGCCGATTTCCTTCGCCCATATGTCGTAGGCCTCGTCGTCTTCGGAGTAAACCGTGACCCACAGTTTGTCCTTGGGCAGCCCGTAGACGCCGGTCAGCAATTCCCAGGCGAAATTGATCGCGTCGTGCTTGAAGTAATCGCCGAACGAAAAGTTGCCCAGCATTTCAAAAAACGTATGGTGGCGCGCGGTATAGCCGACGTTCTCGAGGTCGTTGTGCTTGCCGCCGGCGCGCACGCTACGCTGCGAGCTCGTCGCACGCTTGTAGGGCCGCGTCTCCTTGCCGACGAACACATCCTTGAACTGCACCATGCCCGAGTTGGTAAAGAGCAGGGTCGGGTCATTGCCCGGAACGAGCGAGCTCGAAGCCACGATGCTGTGGCCCTTGGATTCGAAGTACTGGAGAAATTTATTGCGGATTTCGGCGGAGTTCATGGCTT
>CAITSH010000324.1 GCA_903895005.1 uncultured Pseudomonadota bacterium | reverse complement strand
CGCGCATCGTCGATGTCCTTTTCAGAAGGGTAGGTCGAGAGCAGCGCCATGTTCTTGCGACGCTCCTCGCGCGCCGCGGCTTCCTCGTCGCGCGCCTTCTTTCGTTCGGCGTCCCGCGCTTCCTGCTGCTCCGGCGTCAGCGCCGCTTCGTTGCGTTTGAGCACCTGGCCCTGGGTGGTCAGGGTTGAGGACGGACGCCCCGCCGACTCGACGGGCGGTCGGTCGGTGTACTGGACCTTGCCTTTTTCATCCACCCAGCGGTACATGGTTTTGGCCTGCCCAAAGGCGAGTCCCGCAGCCAGGATGGAGGACAGCGCGATGGCGATGAGTGATCTAAGCATGGACGGCTGCTCCGTAAGTCTGACGATACTCAGAGATTTCGCGCATATTTTGTACCAGTTCCGGACGTTCCTGCAGGAACTCGAGCATGTCGTCGAGCGTGGCGATGGTGATCACCGGGATGCCAAAATCGCGTGTCACCTCCTGCACCGCGGAGAGCGGCGAATTGCCGCGCTCCATGCGGTCCATTGCGATGGCGACCCCGCAGGGGATCGCACCGGCGGCACGGATGATCTGCACCGATTCGCGTGCGGCGGTGCCGGCTGTCATGACGTCGTCGACGATCAGTACGCGGCCGGCGAGCGGGGCGCCTACAACATTGCCACCCTCACCATGGTCCTTTGCTTCCTTGCGGTTGTAGGCAAAGGGCACGCTGCGCCCGGAACGGGCGAGCGCCATGGCGGCGCCCGAGGCGAGCACGATACCTTTGTAAGCGGGGCCGAACAACATATCGAAGGGCAGGTCGGCCGCCAGGATGGCTTTGGCGTAAAATTCCGACAGCTTGTCCAGACTCGCGCCGGTGTTGAACAGGCCGGCGTTGAAAAAATACGGTGACATGCGCCCCGACTTGGTTTTAAAGCTGCCAAAGCGCAGCACACCACCATCGATGCAGAACGAAATGAACTCTTTGCGGAAGTCGGCCATATTCAGCGGCGCTCGCCGCATACCTTGAAAGCAGTGGTCGGTATTATCCTTTAATCCGTCCGGTCGCAGCGCGCGGACATTTTCAAACTCCACGCCACGGACAGCCCCGAAATGCTACGCGTAATCACACTTAATCTCAACGGCATACGCTCGGCCTCGAACAAGGGCTACCTCGCGTGGTTGCAGGAGCAAAAGGCCGACATCGTCTGTATGCAGGAACTCAAGGCGCACGAATCAGACCTGTCGCCCGAGTTGCTCGCCCCCGCCGGCTTTGCCGGCCACTTTCACTGCGCGGAAAAAAAAGGCTATAGCGGCGTCGGCATTTATTCCCGCAACAAGCCGGACCGTGTTGCGCCCGGACTGGGCGATCGTGAATTTGACGCCGAAGGACGTTACCTGCGTGCGGATTTTGGCAAGGTTTCTGTTATTTCGGTGTATCTGCCCTCCGGTTCCAGTTCGGACGAACGACAGCAGGCCAAGTTTCGCTTTCTTGCGCTGTTTAAACCGGCGCTGAAAAAGCTGCGCGCAGAGGGCCGTGAGGTCATCCTTTGCGGTGACTGGAATATCGCGCACAAGGAAATCGACCTGAAAAACTGGCGTTCCAACCAGAAAAACTCGGGATTTTTACCCGAAGAGCGCGCGTGGCTCACCGACGTGTTTGACAAGGTCGGCTGGGTCGACGTGTATCGCAGACTGCACCCCGAGGCGACGGACGCGTCTTATACCTGGTGGAGCAACCGCGGGCAGGCATGGGCGAAGAATGTCGGCTGGCGTCTTGACTACCAGATCGCCACCCCGGGAATCGCGTCCAAGGCCAGGCGTGCAGCGATTTTCAAGGATGCGCGCTTTTCCGATCACGCGCCGCTTACTGTCGATTACGATGAAAAATTCTGATCGGCCTGCCGGCTGAGGACTAATGACCGGGTGGCGGGTTGCGTGCTTCGCCGGGGCGCTGTCCGCGACGGCGGTCCAGCCACCAGGCAAGCGCCGGCAGCATGGCAAAGCCACCGGGCAGGACGATCACAGCAATGTACGGACTCATGCGCTGCAGGCGTCGCATGTGTATGGCGAGCTCCTGGCGGTCTTCAGTGGACCACTTTTGCTTGTTGCGCGGCTTCATGAGCAGCGGCATCAAGCCCTTCACCTGTGAAAGCTCGGTGACCAGGTACTTTCGTTCCCGTTCGGCGACTAGATAGAATTTTCGCAGCATGGCCATCGTTCAGTAGCGCGCGGACAGCCAGCGCCATGTCTGCCAGGTTAAGAGGCCTTTGCGCACCCACCCGGCCGAGCGACGCGGCTGCAGCACGATGACCGCCATGGCCGCAGCGGCGGCGATGACCGGGTGGTCTTTGACATAACGGATCGCTTTCAGGCCGCGGTCGACAACGCCAATCGGCCCCGATAGCGAGCCAACATGGAGCGCCAGGTCGTCGCGCTGGCGTGCGGCGCGCTCAATGAGGCGGGCGCGTTGTTCTCGAATTTGGATCAAATGTTCGTTCATGACCGTTCCGACAACCGGTCCATGTCCTTTGCCAGCTCGCCAAGCGATGCAGAGAAGAGCTTGGGTTTGGATTTCGCGCGTGCGTTGAACAAGGCCATCAGGCCGATACCCGAGCCGAAGAATCCCAACGCGAGCAAGCCCAGGGAGAGCAGGCGGTGTGTTTCCCAGAACAGCACGACGATGAAGGTGACGCTGAGCAGTGCCCCGACGACGAGGCAAAATCCTGCGGCCACAATCAACATGATCTGTTTGGCTATGCGCAGTCTCTCCTCCTCGAGTTCGTTAAGAACGAGTTCGAGGCGGGTTCGGGACAGCGCGATTAGGGTACGCCCCAGCGCGCGGGCGGAACCCAGAAGGCCGCCGCCGGTCGCGGCGCCTTCCGTGTTGCTCACAGTGTCAGCGCCGGCTGATCAGCATGCCGATGACCAGGCCCACCGCGGCACCGATGCCGACCGCGGTCCAGGGGTTCTCGTGGACATAGTCGTCGGTCGCGCGTGCGGCGGCCTTTGCCTTGTCGAGGGCGATGCCCTCGGCGATCGCCAGCTTTTCCTTGGCGACCTTGAGGCTTTCGGTGATACGGACACGCGCGGCCGCGGCTTTTTCGCCTGCCTGGGCGGCGGTGGCGAGCAGCAGTTCCTCGGCGTCTGAAATGACCACCTTGAGATCAGAGACGAGTTTGTCTTTGGTAACGTCGGTCGTAGAGCTCATGAAAACACCTCAAAAAGTTTGCCAAAATGGCACAGGTAGGAATGTAAACAGGCAGGTATGAACAGCTGGCATCCATCTTATCGTAGTCGGCGTTGCAGTGCGATTTGATGACAAAAGCATTGCCGCTCGCTGGAGATGGGGGCGGGCAGCGGCGTTTTCAACCGCCGGGGGCGGCCGCGCGGTACACTTCGGCCGTGTCGGCAAGCGCATCGCCATATTTCGCCATATTTCGCAATCGTCGCGTGGCGGTCATGCTCGCGCTCGGCTTCGCATCCGGCCTGCCGCTGGCGCTCACCTCAGGAACCCTGCAGGCTTGGTTGACCGTGGAGAACGTGTCCATAGAGACCATTGGCCTGTTCTCGCTCGTCGGCCTGCCTTATACGCTCAAATTTCTCTGGGCGCCCTTGATGGACCGCTTTGTGCCGCCGCTGCTTGGCCGCCGTCGCGGCTGGATCGCCGTCACCCAGGTCGTCCTTATGGCCTGCATCGCGGCAATGGGCGCCCTCTCCCCGGCGAGCGCGCCACTTGCCCTGGCGTTGTTGGCGGTCATGACGGCGTTTGCCTCGGCCTCCCAGGACATCGCCTTTGACGCCTACCGTTCCGATGTGTTGCGCGCCCAGGAGCGCGGCGCCGGCGCGGCGGTCTCCGTACTCGGTTACCGGCTCGGGATGCTTGTGTCAGGCGGACTCGCCTTGTTTCTCGCCGATACCTTCCTGGGTTGGCATGCGACCTACTGGCTGATGGCCTCCCTGATGCTGATCGGCACTGCCGTGCTGCTGGCCAGCCCGGAACCGGAGGTGATCGCTGCGGCGCCCAAGACGCTCGATGAGGCGGTCATCGGCCCGCTAAAGGATTTTTTCACCCGTGAAGGCGCCTGGGTGATGCTTGCCCTCATCGTGCTGTACAAGCTCGGCGACGCCTTTGCCGGCAGCCTGACCACCGCCTTCCTGATTCGCGGTGTGGGGTTTTCCGCAGCTGAAGTGGGGGCGATCAACAAGGTGCTGGGTCTTGTCGCCACCATTGTCGGGGCGCTTGCGGGCGGTGCCTTGATGTCCAAATTGGGCTTGTTCCGATCGCTGCTGGTGTTCGGCATCTTGCAGGCGGTGTCCAACCTGGTATTCCTCGCGCTCGCGCTGCTGCCAAAGAGTTACGCCCTGATGGCGCTTGCGGTGGTGGTGGAGAACCTATGCGGCGGCATGGGCACCACCGCGTTTGTCGCCTTGCTGATGGCACTGTGCAACGTGCGTTACTCCGCCACGCAGTTCGCGCTGCTCTCGGCCCTTGCCGCTATCGGACGGGTCTATGTCGGACCTGTCTCGGGCCAGATGGTGGCCGCCTTCGGTTGGGCGCCGTTCTTTTTTTCGACCTTTCTGATCGCGCTGCCGGGTGTTGCGCTGCTGTGGTGGCAGCGTGCGCCGGTGCAGGCGCTCGATACGAAAAACCTCAGCGCTTCCTGAAGCGGTAAACGGCGAGAGCGCCGAGCAGGTTGGGATCGCCCGAGGTGAGTTCGTGATTGTCGGTGAACGCGCGCCGGTCGATCACCTCCATTTGCATGTCTGCGCACAGCTGATCGAAGTCTGCCATGGTGCAAAGGTGCACGTTGGGTGTGTCATGCCATTGGTAGGGCATTTCCTCAGACACAGGCATGCGCCCCGCGGCGACCTGGACGCGGTTTTTTTCGTATCCGAAGTTGGGAAAGCTGACGACAGCCTCGAGTCCGACGCGCGCCATTTCTTCCATGATTGGTTTGGTGTTGCGCATCGCCTGCAAGGTGTGCGACAAAATGACCGTGTCAAACGCTTTGTCATTGAACGTGTTGAGCCCGGCCTCAAGGTCGCTTTGGATGACGTTGATGCCGTTGCGCAAAGAGGCTAGCACGTTGGTGTCGGCGATATCCACCCCATAACCTCTTACCGCGCGCTCCCGTTTCAGGCGTGCGAGCAGGCTGCCGTCCCCGCAGCCCAGGTCCAGTACCCTGGACCCCGGGGCGATCCAGCTTTCAATCAGGGCAAAGTCCGCACGCATCGGGGTCAGTATCGCGCTCATGACGCCATCCCGATGGTGTTGGCGATGCGCTCGTAATATGCGCGCACCAGCGCGTGGTAGCGCGCATCCTCGAGCAGGAACTCGTCATGGCCGTGCGGCGCGTCGATTTCTGCATAGGAGACATCGGCGCCGTTGTCGAGCAGGGCGCGCACGATTTCGCGGGAGCGCGCCGGCGAAAAGCGCCAGTCCGTGGTGAACGACACCACCAGGAACGAGGCTTTCGCGCGGGCCAGTGCTTTTGCAAGGCTGTCGCCATGACCGGCCGCCGGATCGAAGTAATCGAGCGCGCGCGTGATAAGCAGGTACGTATTGGCGTCGAAATATTCCGAGAACTTGTCGCCCTGGTAGCGCAGGTAGGACTCAATCTGGAAATCCACGTCATAGCCGAACTTGATGTGCCCGTCGCGCAACTCGCGTCCGAATCTTTCCGCCATTACGTCGTCGGAGAGGTAGGTGATGTGCCCGATCATGCGCGCCAGGCGCAGGCCGCGGCGCGGCAGCGTGTTGTGCCGGTAGTAGTGGCCACCATGGAAATCCGGGTCGGTAACGATGGCCTGGCGCGCCACCTCGTTGAAGGCGATGTTTTGCGCGGACAACCTCGGCGCACACGCGACCACCAGCGCATGGCCGACGCGATCAGGATACGAGAGCGGCCACTGCAGTGCTTGCATCGCGCCAAGCGAACCGCCCATCACGGCGGCAAAGCGCTCGATGCCGAGCCGGTCAGCCAGGCGCGCCTGCGCCTCGACCCAGTCCTCCACGGTCACCACCGGGAAGTCCGAACCGAACGGCATCCCGCTTTTGGGATTGATGCTCTTGGGGCCGGTACTGCCGAAACAGCCGCCCAGGTTGTTTACGCCGATGACAAAAAAGCGGTTGGTATCAAGCGGCTTGCCGGGGCCGATCATGTTGTCCCACCAGCCGATGTTCTCGGGCTCGGCCGCATACCAGCCGGCGACGTGGTGAGAGGCGTTGAGTGCGTGGCACACGAGCACGGCGTTGGAGCGCTCGGCATTCAGGGTGCCGTAAGTTTCGTAGACGAGGTCGTAGGCGTCCAGGCGCGCGCCGCTGCGAAAATCCAGCGGCTCATCAAAATGCATGGTTTGCGGGGTGACCGCCCCGACGGAGTTCAAACTAGGTGTCGGCATGGCTTGAAGCGCTATTCACAATCACAATCCGGCCCATAAAAAACCCGTTGCGCCTGCGATCGGCCAACGGGTTATGGACACTCCCCGCTTTAGCCGATTTAGGAGTCCCTTCCATGTAGGAAGGCCTTCCAGCGCCCGCAAGCTGATGAGATCAAATCGGCGCAGCAACGATATTACACCAAAGCGGACCGCCTACTCGGGCTGGATGCCCGCCTCTTTTGTGAGGCGTTTCCATTTTGCAATCTCGCTGTCGATGAATCGGGCCAGCTGTTCCGGGGTTTGGGTGGCTACGTCGGTACCTATGGCGGCAAAGCGCTCGCGCATGTCTGCACGGCCCAGGCCCTTGGCCGCGGCCTCGTGCAGCTTGTTCACGATGTCCCTGGGCGTGCCTGCCGGGGCCATCAGTCCGAACCAAGCTATCAGCTCGTAGCCGTTCAGGGTTTCGGCGATCGCCGGCATGTCCGGTGCGAGGCCGCTGCGCTTTTCCGAGGTCACGCCGAGTCCGCGCAGTTTGCCGCCCTTGGCCTGTGCCATCGCATTGCCAAGGTCGACAAAGGTGAAATCAAGCGTCCCGCCGATCACATCGGTGAGCGCCTGCGGGATGCCTTTGTACGGCACGTCGGTCACCTCAAACCCGCCCATGGTCTTGAGCATGGCCAGCGAAACCTGCGAACCGGCCGAGCCGTAACCGCCGCTGATTTTTCCGTTGCGTGATTTGGCCTGCGCGATAAATTCCTTGAGTGTTTTGGCCGGGAACTCGGGTTTGACCATGAGCATGAACGACGTCGTTCCTAATCGTGCTACCGGAGCAAAATCCTTCACCGGGTCGTAGGGCAGCTTTTTGAACAGGCTGACATTTGCCGCCTGTGTCGTATTGGTGGTGACGAGGAGCGTGTAGCCATCCGGTGCGCTATGCGCGACCGCTTCGGCACCGATCGCACCCTGCGCGCCGGGCTTGTTCTCGATGACAAAAGCCTGACCGAGCGCTTCGGAAAGAATTTGGCCGGTGACGCGCGCCACCTGGTCGGTGGCGCTGCCCGCGGGGAAGGGCACCACCAATTTGACCGGTTTGGCCGGGTAGGCCTGCGCCATGACGAGGCTTGAAAAAAACAGGCCGGCAACGCCGGAAACAATTGCGCCAAGCTTCATACGGGGGAACAGCATGTGATCTCCTTTGTATTTTTTAAAACCCTGGCAGCCCATCGAGGGGTGAAGCCAGCATCCGAAACTTAGGCGTTTAGTCTGGCGAGCAGCGCGCGCGCTTTGGCCGGGTCGTCGGCCCTGAGGATTTTTGCCGCCGCCAGCTCGATCTCGGGAATGCTGCTGCGCAGGATTTGCTGCTTGATGCTGGGCAGCTGTGCCGGGT
>CAITSH010000323.1 GCA_903895005.1 uncultured Pseudomonadota bacterium | reverse complement strand
CATCGGCGTTGTTGCGTATCGCCTCGGGCTCGCCGGTAGCGATCAGGCGGCCGTTGACCAGCACCGAAATACGGTCGGCGAGCCGGAACACCGCGTCCATGTCGTGCTCAACCAGCAGGACCGTGACCTCTTCGCGGATTTTTTCCACGAGTTCGATGATGCGCACCGACTCTTCGGGCCCCATGCCTGCCATGGGCTCATCCAGCAGCAGCAGCTTGGGCTGCGTTGCCAGCGCCAGGCCAACCTCGAGCTGGCGTTGTTCGCCGTGGGCGAGGTTGCCCGCGATCGCGCTGGCGCGGGCGCCAAGTCCGACGCGGTCTAAGAGTTCGCGGGCCTCCTCGAACAGGGTTTCTTCAGCGGCCAGCGGGCGCCAGAACGACATGCTGGTGCCGCTGCGCGCCTGCACCGCGAGGGCGACATTGTCGAGCACGCTGAATTTCTTGAAGATGCTGGTGATCTGGTACGAGCGCGCCAGGCCGCGGCGCACGCGTTCATGCTGGGGCAGGGCGGTGATGTCTAAGGTGTCAAAGCCGAGTGTGCCGGCATCGCTTGCGAGCGAACCGGACAACTGCGCGATCAAGGTCGTCTTGCCGGCGCCGTTGGGGCCGATCAGCGCATGCACCTCGCCGTGCCGTATGTCCAGGCTGACATTGTCGGTGGCCACCAAGCCGCCGAAGCGCTTGACCAGCCCCCTGACCGCAAGCAATGGCTCAGACATGGCCGCTCCGTTGTTTGCGCACGAACAGCCCGGCGATGCCCTGCGGTGCATAGAGCACGATGACGAGCAACACGATGCCCACGCCCAGCAGTGAGTGCTGCTGGTAATTGGGGAAGAGGTCGGCGAGCCAGGCGATCTTGTGGTTGGCGACGAACTCCTCGAGTCCGAGCAGGGTCAGCGCACCGATGAGGCCGCCGTAGCGAAAGCCCACGCCGCCGAGGATCACCATGATCATCAGGTTGCCCGATTGCGTCCAGTGCAGGATCGACGGGTTGACGTAACTGCCGTGATTGGCAAGCAACGCGCCGGCAAGGCCGCCGAAGGCCCCGGCAATGACAAAGCAGGCGAGCTTGTAGCGCCGGGTCGGGAATCCGATTGCCTCCATGCGCGTCTCGTTTTCGCGAATCGCCTCGATCACCCGGCCAAAACGCGAGCCCACCAGGCGATGGAGCAGCAAAATGGTGAGGGCGAGCAGCGCGAGCACCGCGTAGTAGAAGCTGGTGTCGTCCTTGAGGTCGGTAAAGGGCAGCGTGGAGCGGCCCGGCAGTGTGAGGCCCTCTTCACCCCCATAGGCTTTCATCGAAACGGTGAGGTAATAAATCATCTGGGCGAACGCGAGGGTGATCATGATGAAGTACACCCCGCGCGTGCGCAGCGACACGGCGCCGATGGCGAGTGCGAGCAGGCCCGACAGCAACATCGCAAGCGGCCAGCCTATGAGCGCGCTGGGCACGCCCTCTATGATCATCACGCCAGCTGTGTAGACGCCGGCACCAACGAAGGCTGCGTGGCCGAAGGAAATCATGCCGCCGTAGCCCAGGATCAGGTTGAGGCTGGTCGCGGCGATCGCGTAAATCATGATGCGGCTGGCGAAACTGATGTAGTAGTCCTGGCCCAGCGCCTGCATCAGCGCCGGGAAGGCGATGGCGGCAACTAACGCGACAAGAGGGGCGGCGCGCTTCATCATCAGCCCCTCGCCGGAAACAGGCCCTGCGGTTTCCAGAACAGCACCGCGGCCATGAGCACGTAAATCAGGATCGACGCAAGCGCCGGCCCGATGGCGCTGGCAAATTGCGGCGGCAGGAATTCACGCAGCAGGTGCGGCATGAAGGCGCGGCCGAAGGTGTCGACGAGGCCGACCAGGATCGAGCCGATCAGCGCGCCGCGTATGGATCCGATGCCGCCGATGACGATGACGACAAAAGCGAGGATGAGAATGTTGTCGCCCATGCCCACCTGCACCGCAAAAATGGGTCCGAGCATGGCGCCGGCCACCGCGCACAGCGCCGCGCCAAAGCCGAACACCAGCGTGAACAGCAGCTTGATATTTACACCCATTGCCGTGGCCATTTCACGGTTGGAGGCGCCGGCGCGCACCAGCATGCCGATACGCGTCTTGGCGACGATGAAGTAAAGCAGCACTGCGACCGCAAGGCCCACGCCGATGATCAGCAGCCGGTAAGACGGATAAAACAGGCCCGGCAGCAGTTCCACCGGACCGGACAAGGCCTGCGGCGTGGACAGCGCGACATCGGCGCCCCAGATCATGCGCACCAGTTCGTTGCTGATCAGGATCAGCGCAAAGGTCGCCAGCACTTGCGACATGTGGTCGCGGGTGTAGAGGGTACGCAGTATGGTTATCTCGAGCAGCATGCCGATGACGGCTGTCGCGGGAACGGCGAGCAGCACGCCGGCGGTGAAGGACCCGGTCGCCTGCACCAGTGTCGCAGCGAGGAAGGCGCCGACCATGTAGATCGAACCGTGCGCGAGGTTGATCATGTCCATGATGCCGAACACCAGCGTCAGTCCTGCGGCGAGCAGGAACAGCATCAGGCCGAACTGCAGGCCGTTCAGCGATTGCTCAAGGATCAGGATGCCGGACATGGATTGGGCGATGATAGACTGTCGGAGGCGGTTTTCCGGGTGTTTCCGGCGCACCGGCCAGACCGGAGAAGACGATGTTTCTGCGCAATGCCTGGTACGTCGCCGCATGGGACCACGAAGTCACCGCGGACAAACCTTTTGGACGGATGATCCTCAACGAGCCGCTGGTTTTTTACCGCAAGCGTGACGGCGGTGTGGCGGCGCTCGAAGACCGTTGCTGCCACCGGCACTATCCCCTGCACAAGGGCACCGTGGTCGACGATTGCCTCGAGTGTTACTACCACGGCTTCACCTACGATGGCAGCGGCAAGTGCGTGCGTGTTCCGGGGCAGGCCGTGGTGCCGGAAGCGGCGTGCGTCAGGAGCTACCCGGTGGTTGAACGCCATCGATGGATCTGGGTGTGGATGGGCGATCCGGCGCTCGCGGACGCGTCGAAAATCACCGACTTTCACTGGATGGATGACCCCAAGTGGCGCGCGAAGGGGGCGGTTTACCACGTCAAGGGCAGTTACGAGCTGGTCATTGAAAACCTGCTCGACCTCACGCATCTTTCTTTCGTGCACAAATCGACCATCGGCAATTATGCGACGGCCGAAAAGGCCGATGTCAAGACCTTGCGTTCTGACAATGACGTGACGGTCGCGCGCTGGATCATCGACGCGCCGGCGCCGCCCACTTACGTCAAGGCGGGCGGCTTCAAGGGCAATGTCGATCGCTGGCAGTTCATCAATTTCACGCCGCCGTGCTTTGTCCGCCTGGACGTGGGGGCGCTGGACACTGGCAAGGGGGCGCCACAGAAAAAGACCGGCGCGTTTGCCGCCGAAGGCGAACTCGCGGGTGGCATCGAGATGCGCAACCTCAATGCGATCACTCCGGAGACGGACAAAAGCTGCCATTATTTCTGGGCGCAGGCGCACAACTTCCTGCTCGAGCAGCCGCAGGTGACCGACATGCTGTTCGAACAGATCGATCTCGCGTTCCGGCAGGACTGGGAGGTGTTTGAAACGCAGCAGCGTTGGATGGATATCGACCCGGCGGCGGCGCGCATCGACGTCAACGGCGATGCCGGCCAGATACAAGGCATCAGGTTGCTGCGCCGGAAAATCGCCGAAGAAGCCGCGGCCTCAACGCCGCGCCCCGCCTAGACAAACCTGAAACCCCTGAAGCCAAGCGAACCACAGTAGCCGCAGAAACCGCAGGCATCAGTAGGGGCGAGCCAATGTCTCGCCCCTTCGCCCGCATGGTTGCAGCGGCAGGCGCTGTCATTTCATCTTGCAATCTTGGACGTAGGCGTCGCCGCGGTCCTTGAATACCGTACCTATGGTCTTGTTCACCAGGCGCCCCTGGCTGTCCTTGCCCACCACGCGCAGGAAATAGTTCTGCACCGGGTAGTGGTTGGTGTTGAACTTGAACGCGCCGCGCACGGATTCGAACTTGGCCGCCTTGATCGCCTTGCCAAGCGCCTCCTTGTCTTCAATCTTGCCCTTGACGCCGCGCACGGCCGAGTCGATCAGCATGGCCGTGTCGTAGGCCTGGGCGGCATAGACGCTTGGCAGGCGCTTGTATTCCTTCTCGAACTCGGCGACGAATTTCTTGTTGGCAGCGTTATCCAGGTCAAGTGCCCAGTGCGCCGTGTCAAACAGGCCCAGCATGGCATCACCCACCGGGCGGATGACATCCTGGTCCGAACCGAAGCCCGGGGTGATCAGCTGCATGTCCTTGGACAGGCCGGCACCGACGAACTGCTTGATGAAGTTGATGCCCATTCCGCCGGGCAGGAATATGTACAGCGCGTCGGGCTTGGCTGCGCGCACCTGCGCCAGTTCGGCCGAGTAGTCGATCTGCCCGAGTTTGGTATAGACCTCGTCGGCGATCTTTCCCTTGTAAAAGCGCTTGAAGCCGGCGAGCGAATCCTTGCCGGCTTGGTAGTTGGGCGCAATCATGTAGACGTTTTTGTAGCCCTTGTTGGTGGCGTGCTGCCCGGCTGCCTCGTGGTAGGCATCATTGGGCCAGGATGCGGCGAAAAAGTAGGGGTTGCACTGCGCGCCGGCCAGCGGTGAGGGCGCGGCATTGGGGCTGATGTAGTAGGTTTTGGCGGCAAATGCGTCGGGTACCGCGGCGAGCATGATGTTGGAGAACACGATACCGGTGAGGAAGTCGACCTTGTCCAGCTTGATGTTCTTTTCGGCCAGTTGCTTGCCCACCTCGGGCTTGAACTGGTCATCGCCGATGATCACCTCCGCGGGCAACCCGCCAAGCTTGTTGCCGTTGAGCTTGACGGCCAGCATGAAGGCGTCGCGGATGTCGGTGCCGATCGCGCCGCTGGGCCCTGACAGCGTGCTGATGAAACCGACCTTGACCTTGTCAGCGGCCTGAACAGGCAGGATCAGCGTGAGCGCAAGGGCTGCGGAGGCTGCGGCAAGTAAGTGCTTTTTCATCAAATTCTCCCAAAGAATACGAAACACGATGACCGGCTGGCTTCGCCGAGAATAAACCAAAGCCGCAACCCACACTAGGCATAAGGCGTAATGGGCTGGCAGGCTAACGCGCACTTGTGAATTGTGAATTTGAATAGGTGCGTTGTCTCGTTTATGAACGCAAAGGAATTCTTATGTGAAACCGGTGATCCCGCCTGCCTTACGTCCCCGGGCCAAGCCTGGCCCTCGAATTATTGCGAGGCAAAGCGTTATCGTAAAGCACGCAAAACATGATACTTTAGGCCTCAAATATATGTCCCGCGACAAGGGCTGTCAATGCGCGATGCGCGCGATGGCCGGGTGCGGGCGCCCCGGGCGGCTGTGTAGAATGAATTCGGTCGCACAATGGTTTCACCCTGGAGTTCACAGATGAGAATCGACGTCATCGGCGGCGGGCCGGCCGGATTGTATTTCGCCATCCTGGCGAAAAAGAGCATGCCTTCGGCCGAAGTGAATGTGACCGAGCGCAACCGGGCCGACGATACCTTCGGCTTTGGCATCGTGCTGTCGGATGAAACCCTCAACAACCTGCGCCTTTCCGACGAGCCCTCGTACCACGACATCGCCGTCAACTTTGCATACTGGGACGACATTTACACCCGTTACAAGGGGACGGTGCACAAGTCCTCCGGGCATGGCTTTTCGGGCATCAAGCGCCTTGCCCTGCTGCAAATCCTGCAGCGGCGCGCTGCCGCCCTGGGGGTCAAGGTCACCTATCAGGTTGAGGATAAGGGGCTGGCGTCCCATTCCGGTGCCGATCTCATCGTTGCCGCCGACGGCATAGGCAGCGCGGTGCGCGAATCGCTCAAGGATCACTTCAAGCCTGCGGTCGACCTGCGCCCGAACAAATTTGTGTGGTTGGGCGCCAACATGAACCTGCCCGGCTTCACCTACAGCTTCCAGGAAAACAAGGACGGCATCTGGAACCTGCACGCCTATCAGTTCACCGAGGGCGAATGCACACTGGTGGTCGAGACCACGGACGCCGCATTCAAGAATTCGGGCCTCACCATTGAGGACGAAAAAGCCACCGCTGCCTATATCGAAAAAATCTTCGCCGAGGAATTGCGCGGTCCAGACGGCAAGCAGAACACTGTGCTCACCAACCGCTCGCTGTGGCGCAATTTTCCCACTATCAAGTGCGCGACCTGGCATTACGAGAATGTGGTGCTGCTTGGCGACGCCGCACACACAGCGCATTTTTCAATCGGTTCGGGCACCAAGCTCGCGCTCGAGGATGCCATCGCTTTGCACAAGGCGGTGATGGCCAACCCTGGACACATAAAGGTGGCGCTGGGTGCCTACGAAACGGCGCGGCGCGAAGAGGCCGAGCGCATCCAGCACTCGGCGAATGTCAGTCTCGGTTTTTTCGAGAATGTCGGACGCTTCTGGCACATGGATCCGGTGCAGTTCAATTTTGCGCTGATGAGCCGCTCCAAGCAGATCACCTACGAGAACCTGCGCCTGCGCGATGCCGCCCTGATTCGCGAACTTGACGCCTGGTGGGCGAAGGAGGTGGCGCGAACCGAAAAGCTTTCGCTGCCGAAAAACTTCACGCCGCCACCGCCGCTGTTCTCGCCGTTCACGATGCGCGGCATGAAGCTCGCCAACCGCGTCGTGGTCTCTCCCATGTGCCAGTACTCGGCTGTCGAGGGCACGCCCAACGATTGGCACATGGTGCATTACGGCGCGCGCGCGCTGGGTGGCGCCGGGCTGGTCTATACCGAAATGACCTGCGTCGCTGCCGACGCGCGCATCACGCCCGGTTGCGCGGGGCTCTACACCGCGGAACACGCCGCGCAATGGAAGCGCATCGTCGATTTTGTGCACGCACAAAGCCCGGCGAAAATCTGCCTGCAACTGGGGCATGCGGGGCGCAAGGGCTCGACCCAGCTGGCCTGGGAAAAAATCGACCGGCCGCTGCCCGAAAATTCCGCGCACAAGAATTGGCCCATCCTGTCGGCGTCCCCACTGCCCTACTATCCGGGTGTGTCGCAGGTGCCGCGTGAAATGGACCGGGCCGACATGGATCGCGTGCGCGAGCAATACATTGCCTCGGCGCACATGGCCGTGGACTGCGGCTTTGACATGCTCGAAGTGCACATGGCGCACGGCTACCTGCTCGCGTCCTTTGTGTCACCGGTCACCAACCAGCGCAAGGACGAATACGGCGGGTCGCTTGAAAATCGCCTGCGCTATCCGCTCGAGATATTCGATGCCGTACGCGCGGTCTGGCCGGAAGACAAACCCATGGCGGTGCGCCTGTCGCTGACCGACTGGATGCCGGGTGGCCTGAGCCCCGCCGATGCCGTGGCCACGGCATTGATGCTCAAGTCGCACGGTTGCGATCTTGTTGACTGCTCCACGGGCCAGACCGATCCGGCTTCGCGTCCTGTCTACGGACGCATGTACCAGGCGGTCTTTGCCGAACAGATCCGAAACGAGGCGGGTATCGCCACCATGGCGGTGGGCGCCATCACCAGCGCCGACCAGGTGAACACCCTGGTCGCCTCGGGGCGCGCCGACCTCGTGGCGCTGGCGCGACCGCATCTCGCCAATCCCAATTTCACGCTGCACGCGGCTGCCGAATATGCCGCCGCGGGGTATGCTCTGCCCGGTGTCGTCTGGCCGAGGCAGTACGAGCCCGGCGCGCATCAACTCAAAGGCCTGGTCAGTCGCGCCCGCGAGGATGTGCTGCAAAAGCAGCAACAGGTAAAACCGCCCAAGCCGGATCGGGCGAAAAAACGCGCCCCGACCTGGCGATGATTACAATCCAGCCTTAAATTTTGAAACAAGGATCGCTTTTGAGCACGCCCGCAGCTTTTGATACCCGCGCCTTTCGCAGTGCATTGGGTGTTTTCCCGACCGGTGTGGCCATTGTCACCACGCGCGGCGCCGATGGCAGCCTGGTCGGCCTCACCATCAATTCGTTTTCATCCTTGTCGCTCGACCCGCCGCTGGTACTGTGGTCGCTCAACTCCAATTCGCCTTCGTTGTCGATGTTTCGCGACGGCTCTCACTTCACCGTCAATATCCTCGCGCAGGAGCAGGCCAACCTGTCGCAGCGTTTTGCCTCGCGCATCCCGGATAAATTCCAGGGCATTGAATTTCGCACCGGCGCCGGCGGCACCCCGTTGATCGTCGATTGCGCCGGGTGGCTTGAGTGCCGCACGCACTCGCACCAGGATGCTGGCGACCATATTTTGTTTATCGGAGAAGTCGAGCGCTTCGAGCGCACCGAGCGAAAGCCACTGATATTCTGCGGCGGCAAGTATGTGTTCAGTGAACGCGAAGCTGATGCGGCGACGCTCGCTAACTGGGGCTGGGGGCTCTAGTCCACGGATGGCGTGGCCAGCCCGACGCGCCTTACTCGGCCTTGACGCCGGCTGACTTCACAAGACCCTCCCACAGCCTGGTTTCCCGGACGAGTCTGGCGCGGAAATCGGATGACGACATTCCGCCGGGGAAAAATCCGATTTCGATGAAGCGCTTTTGAACATCCGCCTGTTGCAGTGCGTAGCGAATCTCATTGACCCACCGTTCGACGATCGGAGCGGGTGTTCCCGCAGGCGCGACCAGCGCGAAAAAATTTGTCGCTTCAAAGTCTGTAAAGCCGGACTCAATCGCTGTGGGGACATCCGGAAGCGCCTTCAGTCGTTCGCGGCTGCCTACGGCGAGTGCGCGCAGCTTGCCCGCCTGCAAATTTCCCCGTCCCGCGGCGAGCCCGCCGAGCAGCAATTGTGCGTCCCCCGCCAGAACCGCGTTCATCGCGTCAGGCTGTCCGCGATAGGGAACATGGGTCATTCGGGTTCCGGACATCTGTGCCAGTAGCTCCACATTCAGGTGCGGAGTCGAACCGTTTCCCGGCGATGCGTAGTTGACCTTTCCCGGGTTGGCTCTGGCAAAGTCGACAAACTCCTTCAGGGTTTTCGCCGGTACCTGGGGGTTCACATAAAACACCGAGGGAATTTCTGCGACAACAGTGATGGGTGCAAATGCCTTTGCAGGATCGAAAGACATGTTGGCAAAAACAAATTGGTTGATAACAAGGTTGTTACTCGCCGCCAGTAACAATGTGTAGCCATCTGGCGCTGCCGAGGCCACCGCTTGTGCACCGACGTTGCCGCCTGCGCCGGTGCGATTTTCAAGCACGATCTTTTGCCCCAGGCGCTGTTCGAGAACGGCCATGAGGGGACGAAAGGCAATCTCACCCGCGCCGCCCGCCTGGAACGGATGGATGATGCGTACCGGCTTGTTCGGGTAGTCCTGCGCACCGGCGAGTCCGGCGGTCATTGGCAATGCCAGAGTGGCGAGCAGCGCAGCAAACAAGCGGGATTTCATGACGACTCTCCTAGAGATCTACGCGTAACAGGTCGTGTGCGATATGCAGGGGGCCCGAATAGTTTTTGCGAATATCGCGCACCACGTCATCCATCATGTGCGGTCCCATGAGTTCGACTGGCATATGCAGGCGTCCGGCTTCCTTTATTACCGGGCTTGTCGATTCGAAATGCCCGAAGTGGGTGGCGACCAGTGCCTTGACGCCGGCGCGCTTGGCGATGATGCCTAGTTCGGTCGGGCTGGTGTGGGCGAATATGCCGACACCGGTTTTTTTGCGATGCTCAATAAAGGCCTCGGGAAACGTGCATTCGTGCACCAGCAAGTCGACACCTTGGGCGAGTTTGACCATGGATTCGCATGGGGCGGTGTCCCCGGAAAACGCCACCGACTTGCCGTCTGCTTCCATGCGCACCCCGAAACACTCGGAGACTTCGCGCGGGATATGCTCGACCCAGTCGCAGGTGATGGTTGCAAATTCATCCTTGTAAGCGAGCCCCGGTGAACATTCGCGCACGTCGGGTTTCATCGCCTCGAGATTTTTTTGCCGTGCCGGATAGTGACTGCGTGCCATGAAGTCGGTATGGAATGCCCCGCCCTCAAAGAGCCGGGAGCAAAAGTCCCGCGTGCCCTTGGGTCCGACCACGATCGGCGAGCCTTTGCGATTCCACATCCAGCTCGTTATGGCGAACAGCGGAAAATCGCAAATATGGTCGTGGTGAAGGTGTGTCAGGAACACAAAGGGTACGTCCGCCGGGCTGACGTTTGCACGCACCATGTTGCGCGTGATACCCGCGCCGCAATCGAATAGGTAGTGACGACCATTGTTCAGTGTTACCAGTACGCCCGATTGCGCCCGTTCCGGATCTACGAACGCTGCGCCTGTTCCCAGCATGGTGACTTTCATTTTGCGATCCTTACATTGAAGTTGGTCCTTCCCTTTGTGCGTTGCCCGGGGAGGACGGAAACGAGTTCAAGACTAGGCTTGCCCGCAGTCCGCGGTAAAGCTAGAGTTTCACCCTATGAAACGAGAAGCTACTGCCGCTTCGGCGCGCGTTGCGCGCTCTTCCGCAGCGCGCACAACCACCCCGCGGGTCAAGTCAATCGCGTCTTTGCGGCGCGGTCTTGATGTGTTGCGGGTTATCCGCAACGGTGCCGGGCTGTCGCTTGGCGACCTTTATCGCGAAACGGCGGCGCCGAAGGCCTCGTTGCTGCGCATTGTGCGGACCCTGGAGGAGGCGGGCTGGATTCAGCGGCGGCTTGCCGACGGCGCGTACCTGCCGCTGCCGCAGCCGGCACGGCCTTTGGCCAACTCGCGTCAGCGCGCACGCCTTATCGAAATTGCGGCACCGGATTTGCGTGAATTGCACCAGCGCATGCCCTGGCCTTCGGACATTGCCGTACGCGACGGTCTCGGAATGCTGGTGCTCGAGAGCAACCGGTCGCTATCTGGAATCGTGGTTAATCGCGGGGTGATCGGATACCGTCCCGGGATGGTTTGGTCCGCGATGGGACGCGCCTATCTTGCGTTCTGCCCGGAGCCGGAACGTGAAGCCTTGCTCAAGGCCTTGCGCAGCTCCGGTGATGTGCTCGACCAAGCCTCCCGGCGCAGTGAATGGCTGCAGCGTATCATCGCCCAGACCCAGCGCCAGGGGTATGCATTGCGAGACCCCCGAAACATCGGCCCTGACGCAGAGGCGTTAAAACCCTTTTCCGCGATCGCCGTACCGGTGCGGGGTGAGGGCGGTGTGCAGGCCTGCCTCAGCTGTATCTGGATAAGCGATCTTGCGAGTGAGGCGCAGATCGTCGATCGGTATCTCGTTCTGCTGCAGCGTGCGGCAGCCCGTATCGGCGCGCGATTGGCCGCAGAAAAGGTCTGAGCGTCAGGCGCCTCGGGTATACTCTTCCTAGCTGCGACGCGGAATCCACCTGAGTGGGTTCCGCGTTTGCTTTTGTGCCCACCATGAATCCTCCCGCATCCGACCCCCCCCGCCCGCTGCCCGCCCTGCGCCTCAATGCGCGCGGCCAGCGCCGTGTCGACTATCGCGCGGTGCTGGTGATGGCGGTGCCGCTGATCGCTAACTCCGGTATTTCCGCGGCACTCAATCTCACCGACACCTGGTTCCTCGGCCACCTCTCCACAGAGGCGGTGGCGGCGATGGGGGCGATTTTCTGGTTGATGCTGGTGTTCTTCCTGCTGATGTTCGGCATCGGCATGGCGGTGCAGACACTCGCAGCGCAAGCCTACGGCGCGGGGCGCAGGCACGAGGCGGCCCAGGCGGCACGAACCGGGTTCTGGTGCGCGCTGGTGAGTGCGCCGTTTTTCCTGCTGATCGCCGGTGCCGGTAGCTGGCTGCTCTCGCCGTTTCATCTCGCCCCCGAGATCGAGCGCCTTGCGCTTGAGTTCTGGTGGCCGCGCATGGTCGGCGGCCCGGCCTCGGTGGCCTTGTTTGCGTTCACGGCTTTTTTCAACGGTATCGGCCGCACCCGAATCACGCTGGCGGTCATGGCGGTGGTCATGGTGTTGAACGTTGTGCTCAACCAGTGGTTGATCTTCGGTCTCGGCATGGGCATGGCTGGCGCGGCCTGGGCATCGACTGTTTCGCTGGCGGTCGGTGCGGTGCTCGCGGCGCTTATGTTTCTATCGGCGAGCGTGAACATGGAGTTCGCCTCGCGCAGTCGCTGGGCGCCGGACGCCTCGCACATTGCCAATCTGTTCAAGCTTGGAATGCCGATGGGGCTGTCGCCCGCGGCCGACGTTACCGGTTTCGCACTGTTCCAGTTGATGCTGGTGAGCCTGGGGCCGGTGGACGGCGCGGCGACGCAAATCGTCATGATGCTGACCTCTGTGGCCTACATGCCGGCGGTGGGCATGGCGATTGCGGCGACCACGCTGGTGGGCCAGTCAATCGGCGCCGGAGACAAGGACTGGGCCTATCGCGTGGGCAACGCGGGGATGCTGATGGCGATCGCCTACATGGGGGTGCTAGGGCTCGTGCTCGCATTGGGCGGCCCGTGGTGGATGCAGGTGTTTGTCACGCCGGGCGATCCGCGTGCCGCCGAGGTGGTCAAGCTCGGCTCGAGCTTGTTACTGATCGCCGCCTGTTACCAGGTGTTTGACGCGATCCATCTGGGCGCCAACTTCAGCCTGCGCGGCGCGGGTGACGCACGCGTGCCGGCACTGATGTTGCTGGTGCTTTCCTGGTTCGGCTTCGTGCCGCTCGCCCACATGCTGGCTTTTGCCCCGGGCGAGGGCTGGTTCGACTTCTTGCCGCAGTTTGGCATGGGCTCAGTCGGTGCCTGGCTCGCCGCGCTGATCTACATGATCGTAATGAGCCTCGCGCTTGCCTGGCGCTGGCGTTCCGGGGCGTGGCGGAAAATCAGCCTGTTGTAAAGGGCGATGGCTGGAAAGCCGCGCCAGATAAGGGTTTCCAGCCGATTTCCGGTGACTGACCTCGCCGTTTGCAGTTGTTGACGAGGCCCGGCTGGCAAGACGTTTGGCGCGTCGCGCCGGTCACTGTAAAGATACTTTCATGGATCCGTACGGCTGCTGTCACGTAAATGCCATTAACTTTACATAGTATCGACCCTGTTTGTTTTCCTGCGACCATCCAACGAGGGGTATCGATGAGTGACTTTTTCCAACAACTGAAAATCCAGCGCTGGGACGACCACCGCTACTACCACCACAGTCGCATCAATCAGTCCCTGCATTTGATCAGTGCGTTGAGTTTCGTGGTGTCTTACGCGCTCCTGTTCAAGAATCCGGCGCTGGCCGCACTGGTGGCCTGGCTCGTATCCATGACCACGCGCCAGGCCGGGCACTTCTTCTTTGAGCCACGCGGCTACGATGAGGTGAACCAGGCGACCCATGAACACAAGGAGGCGATCAAGGTCGGCTATAACCTGCAGCGCAAGATTGTGCTGATGACGATCTGGGCGATGATGCCGCTGCTCCTGCTGATCGATCCGACGCTGTTTGGATATTTCAAGGCCCACGCCGGCTTCGAGGATTTCGCACTGCATACCGGAGAGCTGTGGCTGATCGTCGGAGCGGGAGGACTGCTGTTTCGCACCGTGCACCTTTTTTTCATTAAGGATGTCATGTCGGGGGTGGTCTGGATGACGAAAATCCTGACCGACCCGTTCCACGACATCAAACTTTATTACAAGGCGCCGTGGGCGCTGCTGCGCGGGGAAATAATCGAACCGCGCCGGCACATGCAGCAATTACCTGGCTGAGGAGCGGGGGCGCGACATCGCGCGCCCGGGTTAGAACTTGGCGGCCAGCATCTCCCGCAAAATTCTTCGCTTTATGGTTTTGTGGGTTTGCGCCCCGTCCGTCCACCACCAACCGCCCGCTTGCATGGCCTTTGCCGCGGCCACAAAGCGACGGGATACTTCGTCAAAATCAGTATCGCTGAAATTCAGGCTGAAAATGATCCGCCCTGTGCCGACCCAACTCAGAGCCAGTCCTTCAAGACGAAGATAGTGCTGAAACAGCCAGTGGTAGCAACCGGGTTGGGTGTACAGGACTGTCCAGATTGTGGACAGGTTGGCCACCAGTACGGGCACGCCCGCCTCTTTCAAAAGCCGGTTCAGGTGATTGGCCCGGCCATCCCATGTCGCATCAAGCTGTTCATAGCGGGCAAGCATCTCGGGCTCGTCCAGGTGCCGCAAAAAGGCATTCATCGCTCCGACCACGTAGGGGTGCGAGTTGAATGTGCCGCGTGCAAAGCATATATCGGCCGGGGCCTCGTCTCTGAATCGCCGCATCCACGCGCGCTTGCCGCACAGGACCCCGACCGGAAGCCCGCCGCCGAGAGTCTTGCCATACGTCACGAGATCGGCCTTCACCCCGAAATATTCCTGCGCCCCGCCGCGCGCCAGACGGAATCCAACGAACACCTCATCAAAAATGAGCGCAATGCCCCGTTCATCGCAGACCGTACGCAGGGCCTTGAGCCATTGGACGTACTTGTCGCGCTCAAAATTTGCGTGGCGCGCCCCGTCGACCAGGGACGAGTCGCTGTGTGCCGGCGCATTGGGATGAAGGGCCTGCAACGGGTTGATCAGGACGCAAGCAATGTCGCGCCGGTTCCGCAGAACGCGAAGCGTGCCTTCACCCATCTCGGACAGGGTGAACGTGTCGCCGGCGGGGATCGGGTTGCCGATCCCCGGCTGCACATCGCCCCACCAGCCGTGGTACGAGCCGCAAAAGCGAACCACCTTGTTGCGGCCGGTGTGATACCGCGCGAGGCGCACCGCCTGCATCACCGCTTCGGTGCCGGACATGTGAAACGACAATTCATCCATGCCGGAGATGCGCGTCAGACGCTGCACGTTATCAACCATCACCGGATGGTAGGAGCCCAGTACCGGGCCCAGGTCACGCACCAGCGCAGCGCCCTCGCTGATGCACGCCTTGTAGAAATCGTTGCCAAGCAGATTGACACCGTAGGAGCCGGTCAAGTCGAACAGCCGGTTGCCGTCAAGATCGGTGACGGTCACCCCCGAAGAGGCCTGCAGGAAAGACCCGATCTTCAGGCCCTTGTCCACGAGGTGCCTGAATTGAAAGGGTACGCGGTAGGCGCTGACGAATTGCAAATCCGACAGGCCTGTCACCACGGAGGCGCCCGCGGCGAGGGTCAGGGGGAATCGTTCGGATATCGTGCGTACCAAGTCGTCAAACGCAGCTTTGCGTTGCGTCACCACCGCGATGGGCGCGCTGTCAACGGTGAATACCGTGGCCTCGTCGTAGGTGTACCGGGGCAGGAGGGTGGCAATGCTACGCGCGGTGCGCGGATGCCCTGCGAGCGAGCGGTGTTTGGCCAGCGACAACTCGACGCGCGTCCTTACCTTCTGCAGCGCCCTGAAAATGACCGCAATGCCGGCACCGGCCAGCAGAATAGTTCCAAGCTCCAAATTTTCATTCAAAAGAAATTACCCCTTTGTTCGAACGACTAAACGGTTGATCACCATGTCCCTGCGAATGCATATTCAAAAAATACTTGGAAGTGAAGACATTAATTTTTTGCTGACCAACCGGATTCCGCGCCAGGCCCTCACGCATTTCATGGGCTGGTTCAGCAAAATCGAGCATCCGTGGATTCGCGATGGATCCATTGCGGTGTGGAAATTTTTCGGAGATCTGGATTTGTCTGAAGCCAGAAAATCCCGGTTCACCAGCATGCACGACTGCTTCACCCGTGAACTCAAGGAAGGCGCGAGGCCGATCGCAGCGGATGCGGGAGTCATGGTCAGTCCGGTTGACGCGATCGTCGGCGCCCACGGTGATATTCAAGGTACGGGTATTTTCCAGGCCAAGGGCTTCCCTTACACGCTGGAAGACCTGCTGGGCCCCGATGAGGACATCGGGGCATGGCGCGACGGTTACTACGTCACCCTGCGCCTTACCTCCGCGATGTACCACCGCTTTCACGCGCCCCATGCTTGCACGGTGACCAAGGTAAGTTATTTTTCGGGCGACACCTGGAACGTAAACCCCATCGCACTCAAGCGCGTGGAAAAGTTGTTTTGCAAAAATGAACGCGCTTTTCTGGATGTCAGGCTCGATGGTGAAGGGGGCGTTGGGAAGGGGGATATTGACGGCCAAAGGGTCGCCTTGGTGCCGGTGGCTGCGGTTCTGGTTGCCAGCATCCGCCTGCACTTTTTGAACACGCTCTTTCATCTTCGATACCGCGGACCGGGGTCGGTCGCCTGTCAGGCACGGTTTGAAAGGGGGCAGGAGATGGGCTGGTTTCAACATGGTTCAACGGTAATCGTGCTGACGCAAAAAGGTTTCACCCTCAGCGCACCGCTTGAGCAGGGTGCATACGTGCGCATGGGGCAACCGCTGCTTCGTTGGGGCGGCCACGGCGCGTAAGCGGTAAGAGAAGCGGCGGCAGGGTGGCGACCCGGAATGGGGCCTGCGGGATAAAACGTGCCAACGCATACCGGCTGCCGGCATTACATTTAGACCGGAAAGGCAACCGTGAACCGTGCATTGCGCGCGCTTCGCGGACGCGCAAAGCGCGGGGCGGAGCTTCTCAGGCACGCGGCGGCACCACAACAATCTTCATCGCGAACGAGCTTAAGTGCGCAAGATAACAATCTGATGATGTTTTTTTGACAGTTTCAGGTCAGCCGGCCCGCGACACTCCGCTTGCGTGTTGAGCCAGCATGATCGCCAGAATACCGACCAAGACAAGCGCCCCAAAGCCGGTGACCAGATGCTGCAGTGAAACGTCCAGGGCCATCGCCCCCGCGTAAAACCCCAGCATCAACAGCATGCCGGCGTTCTCGTTGAATCCCTGCACTGCAATCGACCGGCCCGCTGTCAGGAGGGTGTATCCGCGATGTTGCAGCAGCGCATTCATCGGCACGACGAAAAAGCCTGCTAGTCCACCCACCAGGGCCAGCAGGGCGATTGCCGCGGGCACGGTCTTTATCAGTACCAACACTGGTATCAACGCGCCCAGCATCAATCCCAAGGGCAGCAGCCGCACCGTGAGGCCCAGGGACACGTAGCGACTTGCGAGCACCGCACCGGCGACCACGCCAATGGCGGTCACGCCCTGCAGATAGGCCGCCTGTCCCAGAGGTAGGCCAAGCGCTTCGTTCGCCCACCGCAAAACGATCAGCTGCAAGGTGGCGCCCACCCCCCAGAGCAGCGTCGTCACCGCCATCGAAAGTCCGCCGAGTCGGTCACGCCAGAGCACACGATTTTCGTGCCAGAACCGGCGCACCAGCGCCACAGGATGAATCGAGTGCGCTGCATAGCGCGCGCCACTGTCGGCCACCGTCAGGCAACCCATCGCTGCCAGCGCATTCAGGGCGAATAAAGCCAGGGTACCCGCGGCCAGCGCCGTGGGCGGCGATTCACCCAGCCGCAGGGCAGTCGGCAGGTCCCAATGGGGCATGATCGGGCTGATCAAAAATCCGCCCAAGACCGTTCCGAGGATCACAGCGCATACCGTGCTCCCTTCGAACATGCCGTTTGCTTTTACGAGGTCGTGCGCGGGCAGGATCTCCGTCATGAGACCGTATTTGGCTGGGGCGTTCATTGCCGATCCGAGCCCAGCCATGGCGATCGCCAGCAAGGGATCGAGGCCGAGCAAAAGGAGCAGCATCGCGAGCACCTTTAATGCACTCGCCAGAAGCATGACCCGACCTTTGCGGAATGAATCCGAAAGCGGACCCACGAATGGCGCGAGCACCACATAGAAAGCGGTGAATCCTATTTTCAGCAACGGGATCCGCCAGTCTGCTTCGGCGAGTTCCATCACGCGCGCGATGGCAACGATCAGAAATGCATTGTCGGCAAGGGTCGTGAGAAATTGCACCGCAAGCAACATGTAGAACGTGTTTGGCATTGGGAATCGCCCTGCGGTCCGGGTTGACGAAAAACGCGCAGGCTGGATGGTGCACTAAAGGTGTTACTGGATCGTGAAATGCACCGGTCTGCTAAGCAAACCGCGTCTAGCGCTTTGAGGCGCCAACTGGAGCCACATCGACACCCCTGAGGCCGGCGCGTTCGATCGCTGACTGGATCAGGCCGGAGGCGCGCGCTTCATCGATCAGTTTGTTCACGGTGGCGAGCCGCGTGGTTTCGCCCTTGTTGACGATGATGGCCTGTTCGACGCCGTAAAAATTATCCGGCAGCACGCGTACGGTGGTATTTTTTTCGGCCGTTTCGAGCAGGCGGGGGCGGCTGGCGGCATAGACGTCAATCTCGCCCGCGGCCAGGCGCTTGAGCGCGAGCTCCATCGACCCCGGAGGGTTGGGTTTGAGTTCGGCGTGGCGTAACGCGCGTTGCAGGTAAAGGTGGCCAGCATCGCCCTGGCCGACACCGATACGCACGCCGGGTAGATCGACTTCGGTGACGCTCAGTAGCGGCGACGCTCTGGGTACGAGGTAGGAGTTCCAGGCGAACAAATACGTCTGCGAGAAGTCGACATCGCGTGCACGCTCGGCGTCATAGGCAACAAAGCCGAGGTCGGCGCCACCGCCCTTCACGCTGTCGATAACGGCGGCCGGCGTGGGAACCGGCGTGATGGTCACACTGACGCCAAGGCGTCGCGCCAGTTCCCGTGCGAGGTCCGCCGCCGGGCCGGTGATGGCGCCGGTCCTGGGATCCTGGCGCGCCTGTGATGGATTGGGGCCGAGGTAGGTGACGCGCAGCGGGGCGGTACCCGAGAAATCAGCGGCGTACACAGGTAAGGCACACAGCGCCGCGAGCAACGCAAACAACATCCCCGTCCACCCCTGTATTGGTTTTTGCATCGCTCCCCTTTCTGTCCAACCCGCCTATTCAGCTTTTGCGCCGCTCGCTTTGATGACTTTGGCCCAGCGCTCGGTTTCAGACCGCATCAGGTTGGCCAGACCCTCGGGGGCGGTGCCCACGGGCTGGAAGTAAACACGCAGCATTTTTTCGCGCACGTCCTGGCTGCGGATGATGAGGTTGAGTTCACGCGAAAGGCGGTCGATGATGGCCTTCGGCGTTTTGGCCGGTGCGACAATGCCGATCCATGCGATCGCTTCGAAGTCCGGGAAACCTGCTTCGGCGACAGTGGGCAAATCGGGCAGCACTACGCTCCTGACACTGCTAGTCACCGCGAGGGCCCTGAGTCGCCCGGCCTGTACCAGCGGCATGGCCGTACCCGGCACGACAAAGCCGCCTGCGATCTGCCCGTTGAGTATGGCTGCGTTCACCTGGGGACTGCCCGGGTAGGGGATGTGCACGATGTCCATGCCAGTCTGCATCTTGAGCAGCTCCATGGTGAGGTGCGAGGCGGTGCCGTTGCCGACCGAGCCAAAATTGAGTTTGCCCGGGCGCGCTTTGACATAAGCGATGAAGTCCCTGACGTTGTTCACGCCCAGGCCGGGGTCAACCACCAGCACGTTCGGGCTTAGTGCGGCGAGCGTCACGGGCGCGAGTTCTGTGAACGGGTCGTAGTCCATGGTCTTGTACAGCACGGTGTTGACGGCCAACGGCCCAGGAATCGAAAGGCCCAGGGTGTAACCGTCTGGCGCGGCCTTGGCGACAAGGCCGGTGCCGATATTGCCGCCGGCGCCTGGTTTGTTCTCGATTACAACCGGTTGGCCAAGGGCCTGCGACAGCTTGTCATTAAGCAGGCGCGCGATCAGGTCGGGCGAACTGCCCGGCGGAAAGGGGACGATGAGGTGGATGGCCCGTGCGGGCCAAGTG
The DNA here is from genome assembly GCA_903895005.1 of uncultured Pseudomonadota bacterium. The sequence continues at coordinate 13,374 of CAITSH010000323.1, read as the reverse complement.
TTGGTGTCGGGTTTGACCTTGTTATCGGCGGCATGGACGGACAGCAGCGAGGTGCAAAGCCCCAGCCACAGCGTGAACATCAAGCCCTTCATCACCCCCCCTTTATCGGCACGGCATTGTAGCCGGACGGTTTTTCCGCCGCGCCCCGCGCTCTTGTGTCGACGCCGCGGGGCGCGGCGGGTCGCTTGCGCGATGCCCTGTTATGACGAACGCAACTTGAACCGCTGCAGCTTGCCGGTTTCGGTGCGCGGCAATGAGGCGACGAATTCCACGGCGCGCGGGTATTTATACGGCGCGATGCCGGCCTTGACGTAATCTTGCAGCGCCTTGCGCATCGCATCGTTGCCGCTGAAGCCGGCCCTGAGCACGACAAAGGCCTTGACGATCTGGCCGCGCTCCTCATCGGCGACACCCACGACACCGCATTCGGCCACCGCCTCGTGCGCGAGCAGGCAGGACTCGACTTCGGGACCGGCGATGTTGTAGCCCGCCGAGATGATCATGTCGTCAGTGCGCGCCTGGTAAAAAAAGTAGCCGCCCTCGTCCATCTTGTAGGCGTCGCCGGTCAGGTTCCAGCCGTTCTTGACGTAACTTTTCTGCCGCGCATCGGCAAGATAACGGCAGCCGGTGGGACCCTTTACCGCGAGCTTGCCGACCACGCCAGGCGGGCAGGGTTTGCCGGCGTCATCGACCACCATGGCCTTGTAGCCGGGAATGGCGTAACCGGTGGCACCGCGACGCGCCGATTCGGGTGTGTGCGAGATGAAAATGTGGATCATCTCGGTGGAGCCCAGGCCGTCAATGATTTCTATGCCGGCGGCGTTCTTGAATAATTGCCGCGTGGCATCGGGCAGGGCCTCGCCGGCGGAGACGCATTTTTTCAGGCTCTTGACGTTGAACTTTGGCACCAGCGCGGCCATCAGGCGGTAAAAAGTCGGCGCGGTAAAACACACCGTGGCCTTGAAATCCTGCACCACCTTGAGCAGCAGTTCGGGGGAAAGCTTTTCCATCAACACCGTCGAGGCGCCAAAGCGCATCGGGAAGGCGAGCATGCCGCCAAGCCCGAAGGTGAAGGCGAGTGGCGGCGTTCCGCAGAAAATGTCGTTGCGCGTGGGCTTGAGGCAGGATCGCGGGAAGCAGTCGCACATGGCGATGATGTCGCGATGAAAGTGCATGGTGCCCTTGGGCTCGCCGGTGGTGCCGGATGTGAATGCGATGAGCGCGATGTCTTCGGCTGCGGTGTCGCAATTGCGAAAACCGATCGGCTTTGCCGCCAGCCTGGCTTCGAGGCCTTGCGGTGAGGGGTCGTTGAAATACACAACCTGTTTGAGGTCGGCGCAAAAATGATCGCCCGGCTTGCGGCAGTTTTCCATTTCCTCGGCGAGGTACAGGTCGCACAACGCGGCGCCGACTTTGGCCTTGTCGATCACCTGCTTGAGTTCCTTGGCGCGCAGCAGGGGCATGGTCGCCACGGCGATCATGCCGGCCTTGATGACGCCGAACCAGCACGCAGCCATCATCGGGTTGTTCGGTCCGCGCAGCAGCACGCGGTTGCCCGGCACCAGTTTCAGGTCGTCAACCAGCGTGTGGGCGATCTGATTCGCGCGTGCGAGCAGCTGGCGGTATGTGGCGTGCACCGGTTGGCCATCGACTGAAGTCCATATCACCGGGCTGTCACCTTGTCCGGCTGCCACCGCACGATCTAGCAACAGCGCGGCTGCGTTCATGCGATCCGGGTATTGCAATTCGGGCAGGTCGAAAATGAGTTCCGGCCACAGTTCGCGTGGCGGCAGGTTGCTTTTTGCGAAGGTATCGATGTGTGCCGTGCGCGCCATAGCTGAACCCCGTTATATCCGGAGCGTCTCCCTTGCGATGATGAGTTTTTGTACTTCGGTCGCGCCCTCGTAAATGCGCAGCGAGCGGATTTCGCGGTAAAGCTTCTCGACGATATTGCCGTGCCTGACGCCCTCGCCGCCGAAGATCTGCACCGCGCGGTCGATGATCTGCTGTGCGTTCTCGGTGGCGACCATCTTGGCCATGGCCGCTTCGCGCGTGGCGCGCCCGCCCTTCACGTCGCGCAGCCAGGCGGCGCGATAGGTGAGCAGCGCGGCGCTGTCTATGCCGGTGGCCATGTCTGCGACCGCCGCCTGCGTAAGTTGGAAGTCGGCGAGGGTCTGGCCGAACATCTTGCGATTGGTTGCGCGGGCGATGGATTCATCGAGGGCGCGGCGCGCAAAACCCAACGCGGCGGCGGCCACCGAGGCGCGGAATATATCCAGCGTCTGCATCGCCACCTTGAAGCCGCCTCCTGCGGCCCCGAGGCGGTTGGCGACGGGCACCCTGCAGTTATCAAATCGCAAGGTCGCCAGAGGGTGCGGCGCGATGACTTCGATGCGCTCCGCAATACTAAAGCCGGGTGTGTCGGCATCAACGACAAAGGCGCTGATGCCGCGTGCGCCCGGCGCCTCGCCGGTACGCACGAACACGCAATAAAAATCGGCGATGCCGCCGTTGGAGATCCAGGTCTTTTGACCGTTGAGGACGTAGTGTTCGCCCTGCAGTTGCGCGCTTGTACTCATGGCCGCGACATCTGAACCGGCTTCGGGCTCGGATAAGGCAAACGCTGCAATGGCCTCCCCTGAAGCCACGCGTGGCAGGTAGCGCTGCTTTATGGATTCAGAGCCTGCGAGCGAAATCGCGCCCGAGCCCAGGCCCTGCATGGCAAAGGCGAAATCGGCCAGGCCGTCATGGCGGGCGAGCGTTTCGCGGATGAGGCAAAGCGACCGCGAATCGAGTTGTTCCAGCGCGCCACCGTGGCTTTTTGGCACGGCGTAGCGCAACCAGCCGGCTTTGCCCAGCGCCTTGACCAGGCCGCGGCAGGTGTCATCGACATGGCCGTCGTGGTCAAGTTGTGCCAGGTGCTCCGCCGCCCAGGGTTCGAGGGCGGCGGACAGCGCGCCATGCGCGGGGTCAAAGAACGGCCACTGCAGGTAAGCGGTGTCGCTCATTGGTTCGTGCCCAGCGCGCCGGTCCGGATCAAGTCAGTTGCTTGCTGAAAAATTCCAGCGTGCGGCCGGGCGCGAGCGCGGCCGAAGGCTGGTGGTAGGAGCCGCGGTCCCAGCAGTTGAACCCGTGTTGCGCACCCTTGTAGATATGAAACTCGGAGGGCTTGCCGGCAAACGCGGCCTTCACCTTGTCCACAGCGTCGAGGGGGATGGCGTGGTCATTCTCGGCATACTGGAATTGTATTGGGCATTTCACGGAGGCAACCTTGTCCAGGTTGTCCTGGATCCCGCCGCCGTACCAGGCGCTGGCGGCATCGATGCCGGCCGTTGCCGCCGCAAAATAGGCGAGACGTCCGCCCATGCAATAGCCGACCGCGCCGACTTTGCCGCTCATTTCCGGGCGAGCGCGCAGCGCGGCGACGCTGGTCTGCACATCGTCGATGGCCTGCGCCGGGGTGATGCCGCCCATCAGCGTGCGAGCGCGCGTCATGTCGTCGCCGTCATAGCCCAGCTCGACACGCGGTGCCTGGCGCCAGAACACATCGGGCACGAGCACGACAAAACCGTCCATGGCGTACTGCTCGGCGACCGCGCGAATGTGGCGGTTGACGCCGAATATTTCCTGGAACAGGACGATGCCGGGACCCTTGCCCGTGGGGGGCAGTGCGAGATAGGCGCCGTAGCTGCCGCCGTCCTTGGATTTGATGTCGATCCAGCTTGTTTGCATCATTTTTTGTAGCTCCTTGCTTGGGTTGGTTCTTTGGTTAAGGGTTAAGGATGCTCAAGTTTAATTGCCTTCGAATTTCGGTTTTTGTTTCGCCGCGAATGCTTCAAAGGCGCGGGTGAAATCCTGCGTCTGCATGCATATTGCCTGGGCTTGCGCTTCCGCCTCGATGGCTTCGTCAAGGCCCATGTTCCATTCCTGGTGCAACATTTTCTTGGTCATGCCGTGGGCGAAGGCCGGCCCCTCGGCGAGGCTTCTGGCCATGGCCTGCGCGTCGCCAAACAAGACCTCCGCAGGGCACAGTTTATTGAAAAATCCCCAGGCGAGCCCTTCTTCACCGCCAAGGCTGCGGCCGCTGTACAACAAATCCGAGGCACGGCCCTGGCCCACCAGGCGCGGAAGCAGGGTGCAGGCACCCATGTCGCAACCGGCGAGGCCGACGCGCGTGAACAGGAATGCGACCTTGGCCGCGGCGGTGCCGTAACGCAGGTCGGAGGCGAGGGCGATCATCGCCCCGGCACCGGCGCAGATGCCGTTTATCGCCGAGATCACCGGCTGCGGGCAGTTGCGCATCGCCTTGATGAAATCGCCTGTCATGCGCGTGAACTCAAGCAGCTCGGGCATTTTCATCTTGGTCAGCGGCCCGATTATTTCGTGTACATCGCCACCCGAGCAAAAATTATCGCCTGCACCCGTGACGACCACGGCGCGCACATCGGTGGCGTACTGCAGCGCGCGAAACAGGTCGCGCAGTTCCGCATACGAGTCAAAGGTCAGCGGGTTCTTGCGCTCGGGGCGGTTGAGCGTGATGGTGGCTACCGCGTCCTTGACCTCCCACAGGAAGCTTTTGGCCTCGTGCGTGGCGAAGGGGCGCTTGTGGTGTGCGATGCTCATGTCAGATTCCTAGCGTTGTGGGTTGGCATGGTGGCGGGCTCCGAGCCGTGCAGTGCCTGCTTTAACTCGCCCAGCAGGCTGTGCAATTGCAGGCGTTGGGTATCGCCCAGCTCGCTGAACAGGCTGACGATCCATTGCTCGTGCTCCTGCGCCATGCGCGCGAAGGCCTTGCGCCCGCCAGGCGTTAGTTTGACGAGGAAGGCGCGCCTGTCCTGCGGCAGGCCTTCGCGCGTCACCAGGCCTTCTTTTACCAGTTGGTCGGTGACACCGGTGACATTGCCGCCGGTCACCATCAGGCGTTTGGAAATTTCGCCCATCTTGAGCCCTTCCGGATGGCGTTCGAGCTGGGCCATCAGGTCAAAGCGGGGCAGGGTGCAGTCAAAATTTTCGCGCAGGCGCGCACGGATGCGCCCCTCAATAAGGTTGGTGCAGGTGAGAAGGCGCAGCCAAAGGCGAAGGGCTTCGTGGTCACTGCCGCGCGCCCGCGATTCCTGATCAACGGCCATGTCGTCGGGTATCGGGCGTGCTTGTTCTGGCGGAGCCTGGCGTGCGTTCACATCACCTCCCCGCCTGCAACGGCGATTGACTGCCCGGTAATCGATTCTGAGCCGGGCAGTACCAGCCACATCACTGCGTTCGCGACCTCGTGTGGTTGCACCATCCGACCCTGCGGATTGCCGGCGGTCAGAATGGCGCGCGCCTCGGTTTCGCTTTTGCCGGTTTTTTTAACAATGTTTGCAACGGCGACGGCAATGATGTCCGTTTCGGTATAGCCGGGGCAGACGGCGTTGACAGTGACACCCGATTTGGCGGTTTCAAGGGCGAGCGCGCGGGTCAGGCCGACCACCCCGTGCTTGGCCGCACAATAGGCGGCGACGTAGGCGTAACCCTTCAACCCGGCGGTGCTGGCGACATTGACGATGCGCCCCGCGCCGCGTTCGAGCATGCCCGGCAGGGCCTCCCGGCTGCACAGGTAGGTGCCTGTCAGGTTGACGCCGAGCATGGTGTTCCAGGCTTCCATGCCGGTTTTTACAAACGGCGCGCTCGCCGCCTGCCCGGCGTTGTTGATGAGGATGTCGATGGCGGAAAACTGTGCGCGTATGGTCTTGAATGCTTCGGCGACAGACGTTTCATCGCTGACATCGGCCTTGATGCAGAGCGCTCCGGGGAGGCTGTCGGCGAGCGCTTGCAGCGGCGCAAGATTGCGTCCGAGGAGGGCAATGCGCGCGCCGCGTGCGGCGAGTGCCTTTGCGATGGCCGCGCCTATGCCGCGGCTTGCGCCGGTCACGACCGCGGTCTTTCCCGTCAGGAGTGGGTCCATCTTTTGTGTCCGGCGAGGGCCCGGCTGCGGTGGCGGTGCGTGGCCGCAGCCGGGGCGAGGAAATTCAGGTCGAAATTAGTTTAAACCTAAATTATCGCCATGCCCAGTGTGACGTGCATGCGCCGTGTGCCTCGCATGTCTTCGCATTCAAGACGCGCCGGCGTTCGCCGGCAAACCGTGAACCTTATCGGGCGCGCGACAGGAAGTCCCTCAGTACGGCGTTGAAAGCGGCCGGTTGCTCAATGTTGGAAATATGCGCGGCCGAGGGAATGATGGCCAGCTCCGAGCCGGGCATGGCCTCATGCATGACCCGGGCCATTGCCACGGGCGTGCCGGGGTCATCGGCACCGACGATGACGATGGTCGGGCACTTGATTTCCTTCAGCCGTGCGGTGGAGTTGATGTGCGGCAGTGCCTGGCAGCAACCGCCGTAGCCGGCCACCGGCGTGGTGTGAATCATCTGCCCGACGGTTTTCATCAAGTCCGGGTGGGCGTTGCGAAACGGCTCGGTGAACCAGCGGGCCAGGGTGCCGTCCACGACCGCAGCCATGCCTTTTTCCTGGGTGACGCGCACGCGGTCCATCCAGGTGGCAAAGGCGTTTTCACCGTAAAAGCTGGTGGTGTCGCACAGTGCGAGGCTCTTGAACACGCCGGGATAGTTGAGTGCAAAAGTCTGGCCGATCATGCCGCCCATGGACAGGCCGACGAAATGGGTCTGCTTGACGCTGAGGCCGTCGAGCAGCGCCTTGAGGTCATCGGCGAGCATGTCGAGGCTGTATGCGCCGGCGGGCGCGCCACTCTGGCCGTGGCCGCGGGTGTCGTAGCGCAACACCGTGTAGTGCTTGGACAGCGCTGCCACCTGCGCATCCCAGGAACCGAGGTTGCAGGCAAGCGAGTGGCTGAACGTGATCCACGGGCCGCTGCCCTCGACGGTGTAATGGGTATCGATGCCGTTGGTGCTTATTTTCATGGGAAAGGAAGAAAAAATCGGTGTGAAATCGATGCTAGCACACGGCCTATTGTGTCATTGCATTCGCGCCGGAACGAAGTCTGACGTGGTCAGGCAATGCCCAACGCGAGCTTTTGCTTGGCAATCAACTGGCCGATGCCCAGTTCGGCAAGGGCAAGCAGCTTGTCCATTTCGGCGCGCGAGAAAGGCGCGCCCTCGGCGGTGCCCTGCACTTCGACAAACCCGCCCGAGCCGGTCATGACCACGTTCATGTCGGTGTCGCAGGATGAGTCTTCGGGGTAGTCAAGGTCCAGGACCGGCACACCGTCGACAACGCCAACCGAAACCGCGGCGATATGGTCGCGAATCGGCGATGCGGCGATGAGACCGCCCTTGAGCAGCGTGCCGATGGCGTCATGCAGCGCGACAAAGCTGCCGGTAATGGCGGCGGTGCGCGTGCCCCCGTCCGCCTGCAGCACGTCGCAGTCGAGTTGTATGGTGCGCTCGCCGAGGGCGGTGAGGTCGGTGATCGCACGCAGGCTGCGGCCAATGAGGCGCTGGATTTCCTGGGTGCGCCCTGACTGCTTGCCACGCGCCGCTTCACGATCGCTGCGGGTGTGCGTTGAGCGCGGCAGCATGCCGTATTCGGCGGTCAGCCAGCCCTGGCCCTTGCCCTTGAGAAAACCGGGCACGCGCTCCTCGACGCTGGCGGTACACAGCACTTTGGTGTCGCCAAAGGCGATGAGCACCGAACCCTCGGCGTGCTTGGTGTAGCCGCGGGTGATGCTCACGTCACGCATTTGCTGGGGGTTTCTTCCTGATGGGCGCATGAATCGGTACTCCGGGTGGTGGATGGTTGCGGTGTCTGCCGTGCGGCGCGATTGCGCGCAGGCTGTTGGTCTGGCCGGAAATGCAGTCAGTCTTGCAACTCGGGCTTGTTGTTACTGTTGGCGTGTTGGCGGCGGGGCCGATTGTACGCAGCGCGGGGACCCCGCGTAAATGCCCTTATTGTGGCGGCTTAGTCGTGTTCTTGCGCAGCGCCGAGCGGATCTCCTCGATCGCGCGTTCGATTTCTTCGTCACTGAGGTCGCCGCCGCGGCCCACTTCGGGCTCGGTGCGGCCAAAGTCTTCGATCTGCGTGGTGAATTGTCCCAATTCCAGTGTTTGCGTCGAGACGTCACCCGGAAGACCGGCCTCCGGATAGCTCTCGAGCCAGTTGATGGCAACCGCGGAAATATTATCGCTGTCCTTGCCCGCGCGCGATTCGGCCTGCGTCATCAGGTCGGGCAACGCCTTCATGAGATTGCCGCCGAGCAGGGCGCCGCCGATGATGCGTGAATTGAGCGGCCCCCACAGGCCGTCGCTGCAAAGCAGCAACGAGTCGCCCTCTTGCAGAACCGTTTTGCGCGAAATATCCACCTGGGGCGGTATGCTGGAGCCGAGGCAGTTGTAGATCTTGTTGCGCTCCGGATGCACGGCGACCGCCTCTTCGCGTATGCGACCCGCGTCGACCAGCATCTGCACGCGGGAATGGTCCTTGGTTTGCGCGTGCACATAGCCGTTGCGGATGAGGTAAAGCCGCGAGTCGCCGACGTGGGCCCAGTAGGCGACCGAGTCCTGCACGATACATGCGACACACGTGGTGCGCGGCGTGTCCTCGAGTTTGCGCGTGGCGGCGTAATCGAGGATCGAGTGGTGCGCATTGGTGATCGATCGGATCAGGAACAGGAACGGGTCGGCGAGCTTGGTCTTGGCCTCGCGCTCAAATGCCTCGGTCACAAACTGCACGGTGATCTGTGCCGCGACCTCGCCGTGCAGGTGCCCGCCCATGCCGTCGGCGAGCACCAGCATCAGCGCGTCTCGGCTGTAGCTGTAGGCGAGGCGGTCCTGGTTTGTCTTGCGCCCGCCGCGACGGCTTTCCTGGTAAATGGAAAATTTCATGGCCTAGATCCTCGGCCTGGCCAGGCGCATGAAGGTTTCGCGCAGGTTTTCCATCATGCCGGGCTTGCCCCCTGATTCGGGGTCTTTTTCGCGAAGCAGCACCTTTTGAAGCGACAGCACGCTTTGCGGCCGTTTCATGTGATCGAGTTGCAGACACCAATCGATCGTTTCGAGCAACTGCTTGCTGTATTTTCCGGCGAACAGCTTGGTTGCGGAGACGTAGCGGTCGCGTTCGGCGCGGGCATCGGCCGCCTGCGGCGCAACACCTGCAAGGCTTGCGTACATGCTTGCGCCCACCGAGTAGATGTCGCTCCATGGGCCGAGCAGCTCGCGGTTTTTGTATTGTTCGGGCGGCGCAAAGCCCGGCGTGTACATGGGGTTCAGGCGCGAGCCTTCTTCAGAGAGCGTCTGGCGCGCGGCGCCGAAATCGATCAGGAGCGGCGTGCCGTCGTTGCGGATGTAGATGTTCGCCGGCTTGATGTCCAGGTGCAGCAGTTTATTGGTGTGCACTTCGCGCAGGCCGTTTAGCAGCGTGGTGAACACGTGGCGCAAAAAGGTTTCACGTATGGTGCCGCGCCGCGCCTGGATGTGTTCTTGCAGCGTGCGGCCACGTTCGTAGCGCATCACCATGTAGACCGTCTCGTTGGCGCGGAAGAAGTTGAGCACACGCACGACGTTCGGGTGGGAGAGGCGCGCGAGCGAACGGCCTTCCTCGAAAAAGCACTTCATGCCGTAGCGGAACGTACCGATGTTTTCGTCCGAGATCGAGGGCAGGGCGTCGCCCTCACGGCGCAGCGCAAGGGAACTCGGCAGGTATTCCTTGATGGCTACCGGCTGGTCGTTTTCGTCATTGGCCAGGTAGACGATGGAAAAGCCGCCGCACGAGAGCACACGCGTGACCTTGTAGTTCTGCAATTGGTAGCCATCGGGCAAAGGCTGGTTAGCTTGCGATGGCATGGAATGCGCTGGGCAGTTATGATTGGAGAGTTAGGGGACAACAGGTAGGCAGCCGGCCGGGATCGTTGCATGCTGTGATGTTTCCGGCTCCGCTGGCGCCCTCACTGAGCTGCCTTCCCCGCGATTTCCGGACTGCGTCCCGACGCCGCGATGAGCAACCTGTCGTTGATGATTTTCTGGCTTTGTACCGTCAAAGTAAAGCGCCTTCGGGTATCTAGAGGGATTTGTTCACAGTGTTAAAAGAGTGTTAAGAGCGTTCACATTGAATTCACGCGTTTTAGGGCGATTGCCATGATTTCCAGCATGACGGGCTATGCCGCGCTTACGGGCGATTTGCCGCAGGGCGCGTTGCAACTGGAGATAAAGAGCGTCAACAGCCGCTTCCTGGATATCCAGTTTCGCATCGGCGATGAGTTGAGAAGCCTCGAGCCGGCCTTGCGCGAATTGATCGCGGCGCAGGTGACGCGCGGCAAGGTCGATTGCAGGCTCGGATTCACGCCGCGCACGCAGTCGGGGGCCGGTCTTGCCCTTGATCGTGAATTGCTGTTGCGCGTGGCTGCGCTCGCGCGCGAGGCGCAGGCGGCCGTGCCCGAGGCGCAGCCCTTGCGAATCGGGGAGCTTTTGCACTGGCCGGGTGTACTTGCCGGCAACGAGGTTTCACTCGACGCCTTGCGCGAACCGGCGCTGGCGCTGGCCAAGCGAGGCATGGACCAACTGGCGGCGACACGCCAGCGCGAAGGCGCCAAGCTCGGGCAGATGATTCTCGAGCGCGTGGATGCGATGCGGCAGAAGGTTGCCACGCTGGTCCCCTTGATGCCTCAGATCGTCAGCGCCTACCAGGAGAAACTTTCCGCCAAGCTGCGTGAAGTACTAGCCGGCGGCGACGAGGAGCGCATCCGCCAGGAGGTCGTGCTCTACGGCGTAAAAATCGACATCGCCGAGGAATTGTCGCGGCTTTCTGCGCATCTTGACGAAGTCCAGCGCGTAATCACCGCGGATGGAAAAGGTGGTGGCTCGGCCGGAAAGCGCCTGGATTTTCTGATGCAGGAACTCAACCGCGAGGCCAACACGCTGGGCTCCAAATCGGTGGCCAAGGAATTGTCCGAGTCGGCGATCGAGCTCAAGCTGCTGATCGAGCAGATGCGCGAACAGATTCAGAACATCGAGTGATGCACGGCGATTGCGCTGATTTTGCCTGCCGTGTCAATTCTGCCGCGGCAGCGGCGGCGTGTGGCGCGGTAACATTCGCTCCTTCTTCAAAATAAAATCTTCAAGATGACAGGCTCCCTCTTCATCATTTGCGCACCCTCTGGCGCCGGCAAGTCCTCCCTGGTCAATGCGATGCTCAGGGAGGTGCCGGGGCTGGCGTTGTCGGTGTCCTACACCACGCGCGCGCCGCGCCCCGGTGAGTCGGACGGACGGGAATATCATTTTGTCGACGCATCTGCGTTTGCCGCGATGCTCGCGCGGGGGGAATTCCTTGAAAGCGCCGAAGTGCACGGCAACCGCTACGGAACATCACAGGCGTGGATAGCCGCCAGGCGCGCCGAGGGTATTGATATTGTTCTGGAAATTGATTGGCAGGGTGCGCAGCAGGTGCGCCGCATTTTCCCCGACGTGGTTGGCATCTTCATCATGGCACCGTCCCTGGCTGAGCTTGAGCGCCGGGTTCGTGCCCGCGGTGGCGACAGTGAAGAGGCGATCAGGCGCCGGATGGCGGCCGCTTCGGACGAAATGAGCCACGCGGCAGAATTCAATTATGTTATTATTAATCAGGACTTTGAAGAAGCAAAGCGGGACATGATCGCAGTTGTTCGGGCGAGTCGTCTCGGCCTTGCCCGACAAAGCGCAAAACACCCTGATTTGTTCAAATAAGACCGTTCTGGTGCCGCAGTTTGGCCGTCGCTCCGAACAGTTTCAGTACTTGAACAAGTACGCTCCGTTGATAACGCGGTATCGGTCCATCCCCCACCGGGCCTGGATTGGACGGCGTTTCTCGGGGCCCAACAGGCAGGATCACCAAGCAGGCTTTCAACGAGGATTCACCATGGCACGCATTACCGTAGACGACTGCATGAAAGACATTTCCAACCGTTTCCAGCTGACCCTGGCCGCGACTTATCGCGCCCGTCAACTGGCGCAGGGTGGCACGCCGCTGGTCGAAGCCAATCGCGACAAGCCGACCGTGATCGCCTTGCGTGAAATCGCCGCCGGCAAGATCGGCCTGGAAATGCTTAACCGCGTCAACCTTGGCTGAACAAGGGCCGGTTGAAATCCGACTGTGCCATTTGTTGCATTGGCCCCGGCATTGATACCGGGGACTCCGGTCAACGCGCGCGCCGCCGTCTAGCGGCGCGCGCATAGCGCACACGGGTTCAGGCCGCCCGTGAACGCGCTTACACAAGACTTCCGCCAGCACCTATCGGGCTATCTCAAGCCAGCCGACATCGGCCGCATTGAGGAGGCCTACCAGTTCAGCGACGCCGCCCACGAAGGGCAGCATCGCGCCAGTGGCGAGCCGTATATCTCGCATCCGCTGGCGGTGGCTGAAATCCTCGCTGACTGGCAGCTTGACGCGCAGGCCCTGATGGCCGCGCTGCTCCATGACGTGGTCGAGGACACTTCTGTGTCCACCGAGGACATCGGGACACGCTTTGGCAAATCCGTCGCCGAGCTGGTCGACGGCGTCTCCAAGCTCGATCGCATCGAGTTCCAGTCACAGGCCGATGCGCAGGCGGAGAACTTCCGCAAGATGCTGCTGGCGATGGCGCGCGACGTGCGCGTCATTCTGATCAAGCTCGCCGACCGCCTGCACAACATGCGCACGCTCGGTGCGGTGCCCCCGGCCAAGCGCCGCCGCGTCGCGCGTGAGACGTTGGAGATTTACGCGCCCATCGCTAACCGCCTCGGGCTGGATGCGCTGTACCGCGAAATGCAGGAACTCGCGTTCACCCACATTTACCCGCTGCGTTACAAGATCCTCGCCAAGGCGACCAAGGCGGCGCGCGGCAACCGGCGCGAGGTGGTGAACAAGATTCTCGAGGGCATACGCGTACGTCTGCCCGAAGCGGGGCTTGACGCGCAGGTCAGCGGCCGCGAGAAGCACCTCTACTCGGTATACAAAAAAATGACCGAGAAGCACCTGTCGTTTTCACAGGTGCTGGATATCTACGGCTTTCGCGTCATCGTCAAGGACGTGCCCTCGTGTTACCTCGCCCTGGGCACCCTGCACGGCCTGTATAAACCGGTGCCGGGCAAGTTCAAGGACTACATCGCCATCCCCAAGGTCAACGGCTATCAGTCGCTGCACACCACGCTGATCGGCCCGTACGGCACGCCGGTCGAGGTGCAGATACGCACGCGCGAGATGCACCATATCGCCGAAACCGGCGTGGCTTCGCACTGGCTGTACAAGACCTCCGATGCCTCCCTCTCCGATGTACAGCAGCGCACGCACAAATGGCTGCAGTCGCTCCTGGACATCCAGAGCACCAGCGGCGATTCGGCTGAGTTCCTCGAGCACATCAAGGTCGACCTCTTCCCGGATGAGGTGTACGTGTTCACGCCCAAGGGGCGCATCCTG
>CAITSH010000322.1 GCA_903895005.1 uncultured Pseudomonadota bacterium | reverse complement strand
GTGCTGCTGCTGGATGAACCCTTTTCCAATTTGGATGTGGAGGTGCGGCTGCGGCTGAGGCGCGAGCTTCCCGATCTACTCAACCGCTGCAAGACCAGCGGCATCCTGGTGACCCACGACCCCGAGGAAGCCCTCGCCATTTGTCATCGCGTGGCGGTATTGGAGGGGGGCAGGCTGCACCAATGCGATACCCCCCAGGCCTTGGTGGAGCGGCCGGCCAGTGCCTTCGTGAGCCGGTTTGTCCTGCAGGCCAACCGGCTGCCAGCCACCCGCCAAGGCGCCCAACTGCTCACGCCCTTCGGCATGCTGCAAGCCGCACCCACCCCAAATGCTGGGCCGTCTTGCCTGGGAGAAAGCGCCCCAGCCATGCAAGAGGCGATGGTAATGAGCGATGCCATCCAGCTTGATGCCGATCCCTGCGGTAATGCGCGGGTGGTAGGGCGGGAGTTTTTAGGCCAGGGATGGCTGCTCCAGGTGGAGAGCCATGGCCAGGAACTGCGGGTGAGGGTTCCCCTGTCGAGCCCCTTAAGCATCGATCAACGCTGTAGGGCGAGCCTGGTGCCAGGGGCCCTGGCGCAGGTGTTTCCCGATGGACGCGCCTTTCAAGCTGTCTAGTCACAAAAGCCCTAGTCCCCGTTCTGCAAGCTCGGAACCACGGCCAGGGCGGCGACCAACCCCAACCCCATAATCACCAAGGCTGGCACCAAGGCAGCCCCAACCCGTTCGTCGCTGGCGTACTGGTAAACCCGCACCGCCAGGGTGTCGTAGTCGAAGGGCCGCAGCGCAAAGGTGAGCGGCAATTCCTTCACGGTGTCGACAAACACCAGCAGGGCGGCCACCAACAGCGGCCCGCGCAGCAGCGGCAGATGGATGCTCCGCAGCACCTCAAACCAAGGGCTCCCCAGGCTGGCTGCCGATTCATCCACGCTGGGGGGGATGCGCTCCAAGGCAGCATCCAAGCCACCCTTGGCCACCGCCAGAAAACGACTTTTGCGGCGCGTTGGTGGAAGGGTTCGGTCGGTGCGTCGTTGCTCGATTACAGTCCGTGCAGCGTGCTGATCGCAAGGCACCGGTAACACGCGATAAAGTCGCTGCGTCGCGACTGCGGCGGGACGTGGCTGGAAGCCTGCGTGGACGCGCCGGCGCGTCGCCGGCCTTGGTTTGAATCGTGTGATTTCTCCGGCTTCTTACCTGATGAATACCCAAGCCCGCATCCGCTCAAGCGCGTTCCTTGCCGCATTGCTGCTGGCAATGCCCCCGCTCTCGCAGGCGCAAACGCCGCCAGCCGCCAAACCGGGGGCCAAGCCTGCGGCGGCGGCCCGGCCGGCGCAGCGCGTCGACGACCGGCGCTGGAACGAACTGGCAGACCAGGCTGAAGCCCTGCTGGGCAAGGGCGATTTTGCCCAGGCTGAGAGCGTGTCACGTGAGCTTCTTGCCGAGGGCCTGCGCGTGTTCGGCGAGGATCACGCCAATTCGGCGGTGAGCTACACCAGCCTTGGTACTGCGCTGTTGCGCCAGGCGAAGTACGGGCCGGCTGAGGCCGAGCTGCGGCGCGCCCTGGCCATTTACGAAAGGCGCTCCGGACCGGACAGCACCAACACCGCCTCGGCACTGAATAATCTCGCGCTCGCGCTCGAGCGCAGCGGCGACTTTGCGGGGGCCGAGCTGCTGCTGCGCCGTTCGCATCGCATCCTTGAAAAAAACCTCGGCGCTAACAACGCCGACACCGCCGTCACCTTGTCAAATCTCGGGCGTGTCCTGGACAGCCAGGGCAAGTTCGGCGCACAGGCCGGACTCGGGGCCGGCGCGGCGCCAAAACCCGCCGCGGCACCGGTCGGAGACAACCCTATCCAGCTCGCGGCGCGTGCCAACGAGCTGATGAGCCAGGGGCAATATCAGGAAGCCGAAACACTGCAGGCGCGGGTGGTTGCGATTCTCGAGCGCACCCTTGGCGCAGACCACGCGCAAACGCTGACCGGCCGGTCCAATCTGGCCAACGTGCTCTTTTTGCAGGGCAAGGTCGCGGACGCGGAGACCCTGCACCGCAGGGTGCTGGCCTCACGTGAAAAGGTGCTCGGGCCGGCGCATCCGGACACCGCGACCAGCCTCAACAACCTCGCCAACACGCTGCAACAGCAGGACAAGGACACGCAAATGCTGCCCTCGGCGCAGCGCGCGGCGCGTTCGCCCGGGGCCATCGCATCCGAGGTCGAGAGCCTGTACCGGCGCGCCATCACCATCCAGGAGTCGGCGCTCGGACCCGGGCATCCGGCCCTCGCCAACACGCTGGCCAACCTTGGCACGCTGCTCGACCAGCGCGGCAAGTACGGTGAGTCCGAGCCGCTGCAGCGGCGTGCGGTGGAGATACTCGAAAAGGCACTCGGACCGCTGCATCCGGATACCGCCGCGGCGCTGACCACCTTGGCCGTCTCGCTTGACCGCCAGGGCAAACTGGTTGATGCCGAGGCGACCTACACCAAGGCGGTGGAAACGGCGCGCCGATCGGGTAATCCGCGCATCCTGCTGCTCAATGCCAGCCGCCTCGGCTTCTCGCTCGCCAAACGCGGACGCTATCGCGAGGCGCTCCCTTATTACCGCGAGTCGGTGGAAACACTTGACGCCTTGTATGTGCGCACGCGCGGACTTTCCGAAGAAACGCGCCAGGCGTTTATCGGCCAGTTCAGCAATATTTACCGCGAAACCATCCGCCTGCTGCTCGAGTTGCACCGCGCCGCGCCGCAGGGCGGCTTTGACCGCCAGGTGCTCGAGATCGCATCGCGCAACCAGAGCCGGGTGTTTACGGAAATGATGCGCCAGGCCGATGTCGCGCGGTTTTCCAGCGAGCCTGGATTCCTTCTGCTGCGCAACCGGCGCGACCAGTTGCAGGAGCGCATCGATACGCAGCGCCAGGCGATGGTCACGGTTTCACCGTCGCTGCCCGATGCGGAGGCACGCCGCGCCGAACTTGCGGCCCAGCTCGACGGGTCGGAAAAAGAGCTCAAGGTGATCGAGGATCAACTGTGGCAGCGTTATCCGCGCTTCCAGGAACTCACCAATCCGCGTCCGGTGACGCTCGCCGACCTGCAGCAAAAACTGCTCAAGCCGGGGGAGGTCCTGCTCTCGTATGTGCTGCTGCCCAACGAGGCGGCGATTTTTGCGGTGACGCGCGAGCGCTTCAAGCTCGCCAATGTGCCGATCAAGCGTGAAGACGTCGCACGCAGGATTCTTGGCGTGCGTCGCGCCATTGAAAAGGTTTCGTCCGGGGAGTCGGTACTGTTCCTGCGCGACATTGATCCGGCGGCCCTCAACTCGCTTTATCGCGATCTTGTCGCGCCGGTCGCCGACATGATGTCGGGACAGGACAAGGTCTTGTTTGTCGGCGACGGCCCCTTGTTGACGCTGCCCATGGAAATGCTGGTGACGCGCTGGAACGGCAACGACCAGCAGGCTTTTCGCACCGCCCGTGCGGCGGCCGACGGCAGCGAGGCGAAACCCTTCCTGGCCGAATACGGCGCGCTCGATTACCTGGGCAAGCAGGCGCGCTTTGCCTACCTGCCCAGCCTCTCGGCGCTGACCTCGCAGCGCCTTTATCCCAAGGTCGCGGCGGCCGGCAGCGCGCAGCGCACGCTTGTGGCTTTCGCCGATCCGGAGTTTTCGCCGCCGCCCGGCTCAAGCAAGACCTACCCCCCGGTGACGCGTGCGCTGTTCGAGGCGCTCGGGAGCAACTTCCCGCGCAAGCGTGACGGCAGCCCGGATGTGCCGCGCCTGCAGGAGACGGCCGATGAGGCGCGCGAGATCGCCACGATCCTTGGTGGCGAATCAAAGCTATTCATCGGTGAAAACGCACAGGAAAAAAGCGCAAAAGGCGCGGACCTGAAAAATGCCAAATACGTGCTGTTCGCCACGCACGGTTTTCTTGGCGGCGATTTCTTGCAGGTGGCCGATGGCGCCGACGCTTCCGCGCCGGCTTCAGGGCCGCGGCAAAAGAGCAATGCACAACCGGCGCTTGCGTTGTCGCTGGTGGGCGACCTGCAGGGCGAGGACGGCATGCTGACCATGAAGGAGGTCATCGAGGACATTGAACTCAATGCCGACCTCGTCGCCTTGTCCGCGTGCAACACGGCGGGAGAAACCGCGCAGGCCAATAACGGCGAGGGTTTTGCCGGGCTCACCCGCGCGTTCATGTATGCCGGTGCGCGCAGCCTGTTGGTTTCGCACTGGAGCGTAGACAGCCTGTCCACGCAGGCGCTGATGACGGCGGCCTTTCGCAACATCGGGACCGGCGGCGGCATCATGAAGGCGGTCAGTGACGCGGAGCGAAGCCTGATCGGCGGGCGCTTCAACAACGGCCCGTATCATTTCTCGCGCAGCAATCCGTTTTTCTGGGCACCGTTCGTCTACGTGGGTGATTGATAGAGGCGGTGAGCGGGCCGGCGTCGTTTCGCAGCGGCCCCCACGGTCTTTCGCCTGTTACCTTTCGTTTGCCGGCCGGAGTGCGGGATAATGCGGGGCGGCGAGGTGCCGGCGCCTGCGGGGCTGCTTGATTATGTGCTCGTTAAAATGGTGACAAATCTGTCACCTCAATCAGCCGGAAAGCCTTGTCTGATGCGGGTTTCAAGAAAGTAATCCAATGAAATTGCATTCCACCACCGGGGCTGGCAGGGCATGACGGAGAACCGTGCGCTGTTCGGCGTCGCGCTGTGGCGCAAGCTGTTGCGCCATTTCGGCGTGCCGCTGCTGGCCTGCCTGACGGCCGGGGCGATCGCGCAGACAAGCTGGCTGCAATCGCTGGAGAACGTGTACTACGATTACTGGCACGTTTTCGCGGGCGTGCGCTACGCGCCCCAGCACGCGGCGGTGGTTTCGATCGACGATGACACGCTGGATGCGCTCAAGGACGACCCGCTCGCGTTCTGGGCGCCGCATTTTGGCAAGGCCATGGACGTGCTGGGCAAGGCCGGTGTAAAGGCGGTGGGGCTGGACTTCATTTATCAGGTCAGTGCCGAAAACTGGCTGAAAAAGCTCAAGCTACCCGACAGCGAAATCAGCCGTAATTACGACTCGCCGCTGCGCGCCGCGCTGGCAAGCGGCGACAAAATCCTGATCACGCACATGGTCGAATTGCGCAACGGTGATCTCTCGCTGCTGCTGCCGCCGCAGGACCACCTGATCCTGCTGCCGCGCGGCATCAACGACCTTGGCATCGCCAACCTGCATCCTGACGACGACAAGCACGTGCGTCGCTTTTATCCGGTGATGATCGCTGACCCGGCGTTCCCCGGAGTGAGCTTCGGTACGCAGCTCGCGCTACGCGCGGCCGGGCAGGACCCGACATTGTCGGAATGGACGGTTGCCGGCGTGAAAATCAGCCGTACGCTGGACAAGCGCTGGATCGGGTACACGGGACCTCCGGGAACCATTCCGACCGTCTCAATGAATCTGCTGCTGCAGCCGGATGCGCTCGCCAATCCCGCCGTGCAGGCCCTGAAGGGCAAGGTGGTCATCATGGCGGCGAACAACGCCGGCACTTCCGACCGGCACTTCACGCCGTATTCGCGCGGCGCACATGCCGACCAGATGGCGGGGGGCGAAATTCACGCCAATATCGTCGAGACCATCCTCTCCGGTCATTATCCCAACGTGCCGCCCTTGTGGCTGCGCATGGCCTGCATTTATCTGCTGCTGGTACTGGCGACCATCCTGTTTCTCAAACTCACACCCGAGCGTGCAGCCCTTGCCGGCGTGATCATCGCCTTCAACCTGCCGATTCCCGCCTTCCTGTTCTTTCTCAAGGACGTGGTACTGCCGGTTGCGGAGCCGCAGGTCGGGCTGGCCGTGGCTTTTCTTATTACGCTGGGGCTGCGGCTCACCGGCGAGGAGCGGCAAAAAGCGCAATTGCGCCAGATGTTCGGGCGTTATGTGTCGGACGATGTGGTCAAGGTGCTGACCGAGGGCGAGCGCCCGGACCTCTCGGGTGAGGAGGTCGAGGTAACGGTGCTGTTCTCCGACATCCGCAATTTCACCACCATCTCGGAAAAACTCTCCGCGCACGAGGTGGTGGAAATGCTCAACGCCTACTTCAGCCTGACCTGCGAACCCATCCTGCAGCAGGGCGGGATGGTCAACAAATACATCGGTGACGCGGTGATGGCGATTTTCGGTTCGCCGGTGCGCCATCCGGATCACGCGCGGCGCGCCGTCATCGCCTCGATAGGCATGGCAAAAGAGGCGGAGGGGTTCCGCGCCTGGATGCACCAGCGCTTCCCCGATCGTGGCCTGCCCGAATTCGGTATCGGCATCGGCATCCATACCGGCCTTGCCGTCATCGGCGACATCGGTTCGGTGAAGCGCACCGAGTTCACCGCCATCGGCGACACGGTCAACGCCGCTTCCAGGTTGGAGGGGGTGACGAAGGAATTAAAATGCGTCATCGCGGCCAGTGCGGCGACGCTGGCGGCCGCGGGTCCTGGTGTCAACACCGGCAAGCGCGAAACCGTTACGGTAAAAGGGCGGGCGGAGCCGCTGGTGGTGTTTGAAATTACAGGCATGCAGGATGGGCCCGCCGGTGGCGGTTCCGGGACAACAGAAAATCGGGAATGAGGATCATGGCGAAATACTTGAATCGTGGGCGTCTCGCGTTCGCAGTGATGGCGCTGCTGGGCGCTTCTTGGGTGATGGCGCAAGGCGCAGACATCGGGCTCGTGACGCAGGTGAAAGGGGAGGTCTCCTACACCGGGCAGGGCGGGGGTGCAGGCAAGGCGCAGGACTACATGCGCGTACGCGAGGCCGACCGCTTTTTGCTGCCGGCGGGAACCATGCTTCGCGTCGTCTATCTGCAAAGCGGAAGGCAGGAAACATGGAGCGGGCCGGCCAGCCTGAAGCTGGGTGGCGCAGTCGGCGAGTTGGTTTCAGGCAAGCCGCCGCTGGTCGCGCAACTGCCGCCGATGGTGCCGCAACGCATT
>CAITSH010000321.1 GCA_903895005.1 uncultured Pseudomonadota bacterium | reverse complement strand
TCAGAGAAAAATGGTTCATTTGTGTTGGGCGATGTTGCGTGCGATGTTGCTTGAGGTGACGGTTCTAGCGCGCGGTCTTGATCGACGTGCCCATGACCTGCAGATAGGCGATCAGTGCGTCCTGCTCGGTCTTGCCGGCCAGCGCCTTGGGCGCACCGGCGATGTCCTCGTCGCTGTACGGGTGGCCGAGGGTGCGCAGCACCTTCAGTTTTTTCTCGACATGCGTGGCATCGGCCGGCGTCGTTTCCAGCCACGGATAGCCGGGCATGTTTGATTCGGGAACCAGGTCGCGCGGGTTGTTCAGGTGGATGCGGTGCCAGTCGTCGCTGTAACGTCCGCCGACACGCGCAAGGTCGGGACCGGTGCGCTTGCTGCCCCACTGGAACGGGCGGTCATAGACAAATTCGCCCGCGACCGAGTAGTGCCCGTAGCGCTCGGTCTCGGCGCGGAACGGGCGGATCATCTGTGAGTGGCAGTTGTAGCAGCCCTCGCGCACATAAATGTCCCGTCCGGTGAGTTGCAGCGCGGTGTAAGGTTTGAGGCCGGACACCGGCTCGGTGGTCGATTTCTGGAAGAACAGCGGGACGATCTCAACCAGTCCGCCGACGCTCACGGTGAGCACCACCAGGATGATCAGCAAGGCGCTGTTTTTCTCTATCAGTTCGTGGCTGAATTTCATTGTTTTCCTCAGTCAGGCGTAATCGCTGATGGTTTGCTAATTGGGGCGTGTTCAGGCGTGGGCTGCGTCGGGTGTGATCGCCGGGATGGGTGCGTCCGCGGCCTTGCCATTGGCGATGGTCATCCAGACGTTCCAGGCCATGATGCACATGCCGCCGAGGTAGAGGACGCCCCCGGCGAGGCGGATGCCGTAGAACGGGTAGGTCGCCTTGACGCTTTCGACAAACGAGTAGGTCAGCGTGCCGTCCGGACTGACCGCACGCCACATCAGACCCTGCATCACGCCGGCGATCCACATTGCAGCGATGTAGAGGACGATGCCCACCGTTGCCACCCAGAAGTGCAGCGTGATGGCCGGAATGCTGTACATCTCGCGGCGTCCGAACAGGCGCGGGATGAGGTAGTAGAGGCTGCCCATGCTGACCAGGCCGACCCAGCCGAGGGCGCCCGAGTGCACGTGGCCGACAGTCCAGTCGGTGTAGTGCGACAGCGCGTTGACCGTCTTGATCGACATCATCGGCCCCTCAAAGGTCGACATGCCGTAAAAGGACAGCGACACGATCAGGAACTTCAGGATCGGATCGGTGCGCAGTTTGTGCCAGGCGCCCGACAGCGTCATCATGCCGTTGATCATGCCGCCCCAGGACGGTGCCAGCAGGATCAACGAGAACACCATCCCCAGAGATTGCGTCCAGTCGGGCAGTGCGGTGTAGTGCAGGTGGTGCGGGCCGGCCCACATGTAGGTGAAAATCAGCGCCCAGAAGTGCACCACCGAAAGCCGGTAGGACTATACCGGGCGGCCGGCCTGCTTGGGACTGAAGTAATACATCATGCCGAGGAATCCGGCGGTGAGGAAAAAGCCCACTGCGTTATGGCCGTACCACCACTGGATCATGGCATCCTGCACCCCTGCATAGGCCGAATAGGATTTGGTCATCGAAACGGGCACCGCCGCGCTGTTGACCAGATGCAGCACTGCCACCGTCAGGATGAATGCGCCGAAAAACCAGTTGGCGACGTAAATATGCGAAATATTGCGTTTCAGCAATGTGCCGAAAAACACCACCGCATAGGACACCCACACCAGCGTGATCAGGATGTCTAT
>CAITSH010000320.1 GCA_903895005.1 uncultured Pseudomonadota bacterium | reverse complement strand
CCCATCGTCAAGGCATCTGGCGCGAAGGTAGAGTAAGCCATGAGCACCAAGCCACTGCTTCCGCAACACTCCCGCTACGACTACATCCCCCTGCCGGAGCGCAAGGACTACTCTTGGCCGGACGGCAAGCGCCTCGCCTTCACCATCACGACCAACATCGAATGGTTTGCCTTTGGCGCAGGACTCGGCCATGACCCGGCCAAGACCGGCGAGCCGCAGACGCACCGCAATTATTCCTGGCGCGACTACGGCAACCGCATCGGCATCTGGCGCCTGTTCGAGTTGCTGGACGAACTTAAGCTGCCCGCCGGGCACAACACCAACAGCCTGATCTACCACTACGCGCCGCAGATCACCGATGCCATTCGCAAGCGCGGCGACGAAATTGTCGCCCACGGCCGCAGCAACGCCGAAAACCTCAAGGGACTGTGGCAGCCCGATGAGGAACGCATCCTGCGCGAAGTCACGGACACCATCGCCGCACATGAGGGTGCGGCCCCAAAGGGCTGGATGGGGTCGGGCGCCTACGAAACCGGCAACACGCCCGACCTCCTTAAAGAACTGGGCTACACCTACCTGATGGACTGGCCCATGGATGACCAGCCTGTCTGGATGCGCACGCGCTCCGGTCCCATCCTATCCGTGCCCTACCCGATCGAACTCAATGATTCGCAGCATGTCATCCACCGCAAGGGCGATGCCGAAAGCTTTTGCGACATGATCACCGAACAGTTTGACGAAATGGTCGAGCAGTCCGAGCGCCATCCCCTGGTGATGAACGTGTCGATCCACCCCTATGTGTTCGGCCAGCCCTTTCGCCTGCGCATGATCCGCCGAGCGCTCCGGCACTGCGTGGACCATGCGCTGGCCAAACGCGTCTGGTGGTGCAAGCCGCACGAAATCGCCGATCACTGCCTCGCCTTGCCCCCGGGCATCATTCCCGGAAGTTGACAGGAGAACCGCCATGAAACGCATCGTCTTCGCACTGCTCACCGCGCTGCTCGCCGCGGGCGCACAGGCACAGGACTACCCGAACCGGCCGATACGGCTTGTCGTCCCTTACGGGGCGGGCGGTTCCTCCGACGGCCCGATGCGCATCATCGCCCAGGAATTCTCCAAGCAGGTCGGCCACCAGATGGTCGTCGAGAACAAGCCAGGACAGGGTGCGATGCTGGGCAGCGCCGAAGTGGTCAAGGCAAGCCCCGATGGCTACACGCTGCTGCTCGCCTCCAACCCCAACGCCATCAGCGTGTCGCTTTACAACAACCTGACACATAATCCGGTCGACGACTTCCTGCCGATAACGCTTCTTGGCCGCGAACAGGCGGTGCTGCTGGTCCATCCAACGGTGCCGGCGAAAAACATCCGCGAGTTCGTCGCCTACGTAAAAGCCAACCCGGGCAAGGTCAACTACGGCTCATCCGGAAACGGCAGCGCACAACACCTTTTCATGGCGTTGATGAATTCCATGGGCGACCTAAAGATGACCCACGTGCCCTACAAGGGCAGCGGCGGCGTGACCGCCGACCTGCTGGGCGGGCAAATCCAGACCGCGATGCCCGGCCTCGCGGCAATGAACAGCCACATCAAGGAAGGCAAGTTGCGCGCGCTGGCGGTGAGCGGCGCGGCGCGCTCGCCGCTGCTGCCCGACGTACCCACGCTCGCAGAGTCCGGCTTCAAGGGCTATGAGGCTTACATCTGGATGGGCCTGCTCGCGCCCAAAGGAACGCCGGCCACCTTCATCGACAAGCTCAACCGCGAACTGAACACCGCACTCAAGGCACCGGCCGTCAAGGCCTACATGAACAACGCCGCAATCGAGCAAATCGGCTCCACGCCCGCGGAGTTCGGCGCATTTTTCCGCGGTGACCGGGATTTGTGGGCGCGCCTCATCAAGGAAACAGGCGCGAAGATTGATTAGTCAAGGAAGCAGCGGCAAATGAGCACAAAGCGCTTCGGCATTCGCAGCTACGGCAACGGCGACGTTGTCCATGCTCCCGTTGTGCGCGCCGGGAAATGGGTGTTTGCGAGCGGGCTGCGCGCCGCCCTCGGCAACGGTCTGATGGATCCGGCCGTACTCCAATCCGGTAAACCGCTGGCTGCCCCACCCAAGGCGCAACGCGAAGCGCAACACATATTTGAGACGATGGCGGCACACCTTGCCTCGGCGGGCAGCACCATGTCGCGCGTTGCACGCCTCGACCAGTATTACCCCGACCCTCGCTCCGTCGATCCTTACCATGTCGCGCGCAAGCAGGCCCTCGCAGGCCAGGTCGCGCCCAGCACCTCAGTCATTGTCAGCGGACTGCTCAACCGCGACGCCGCCATGGACGTGCAGGTAATGGCTGCCACCGAAGCCAGCGGCTACACCGTAGAACGCGTCAAGGCCGACCTCAATGCGCCGCAAACCTCGGGCTACGCGCCCTGCATACGCGTCGGGGACATGGTGTTTGTGGCCGGGCAACTGGCGCGTGATGCCGCGGGCAATATCGCCGCCGAAGCGCAACCACCCGCCGGCCAGCAATGGAACGGCACGCGCATCAAGCTCGAAACCGAATACCTGTTCAGGAAACGCCTGCTGCCCGCGCTCGAAGCCGCGGGCAGTCATCCTGACCTCGTGCTCAAGGCGCAGGTCTACCTGAGTCGTGCCGAAGACCTGCCGGCCTTTTTGCAAACCTGGGCGCAGTGCTTCAGCAAGCGCATTCCGCCCACCACCATCGTCCCGGTCGCGCATCCGGCCTTTGGCACCATCGACGCAACCATTGAGGTGAACCTCATTGCCGCACACGCCTCGGCGGACGCACGCATCAAAGACGTGCGTTGCGAGGTAGACCTCATTGCCCCGGGCATGGTGCCCGCGTGCACATTCGACGGCTTGTTGTTCGTTGCGGGCCTGATGGCACTGGACAAGGACGGCCTTTCCACTTCCGCACAGATACAGCCCGCCGCGCCGTTTTTCCATGACAGCAACCGCGCGCAAATGGCCGACATTCTTGCCAAGGCAAAAGCCATATTCGCCGCTGCGGGGACAGACTTGTCCCAGGTCGTGCGCGCGCTCCACTTTCATACCGATCTCGCCGGCTTTCACAGCGCTTACATGGCATGGGACGCGGACTTACGTGAAGCCGGCCTGCCATTTAGCGCGATAGGCGTTGCCGACACGATGTTTGTACCGGGCGCGAGCGTGATGCTCGACGTGTGGGGCCACGTGCCGGGGCAATGAGTCACAAGCCGCTGCTGCCGCAGCATGATCGCTATGACTACGTTCCCTTATCTGAACGCAAGGACTACTCCTGGCCTGACGGCAGACGCCTGGCGTTCAACCTCACCACCAATATCGAATGGTTTGCCTTCGGCGCCGGCATGGGTCATGACCCGGCCAAGACCGGCGAGCCGCAGACGCATCGCAATTATTCCTGGCGCGACTACGGCAACCGCGTCGGCATCTGGCGACTGTTTGACCTGCTCGATGAGCTGAAACTGCCGGCCTGCCACACCACCAACTGCCTCATTTACGACTACGCGCCGCAAATCACCGACGCAATCCGAAAGCGCGGCGACGAGATCATCGCCCACGGCCGTACCAACGCCGAAAACCTGCGCGGACTGTGGCAGCCGGACGAGGAAGGCCTGTTGCGCGAGGTCACCGAGACCATAACCCGACACGAAGGCAGGCCGCCCAGGGGCTGGATGGGCGCCGGTGCATACGAAACCGCACACACGCCCGACCTTCTCAAGGAACTGGGCTATGCCTACCTGATGGACTGGCCCATGGATGACCAGCCGGTGTGGATGCGCACGCGTTCCGGCCCCATCCTCGCCATGCCCTACCCGATCGAGACCGACGATGCGCAGGCCGTCATCCACCGTAAATGGAGCACGGAAGTATTTTGCGACATGGTGGTGGCGCAATTCGATGAGATGATCGAACAAAGCGCACGACACCCGCTGGTCATGAACGTCTCCGTCCATCCCTATGTTTTTGGTCAGCCGTTCCGCGTGCGCGCACTGCGCCATGCGCTGACCCACTGCCTCACCCATCCCCTCGCCTCGCGCGTGTGGTGGTGCAAACCCGGCGATATCGCCGACCATTGCCTGGCCTTGCCGCCGGGCTTCATTCCAGGAAGCTGACCATGAGCAAACCCATACAGGACGCGGCCCTTGGCGAAATCGCCTCGGCGCTTCAACAAATTGAACTGCCCCCCGATCGCGTGGCGCGCACACGCCCGCTGGTCGAGACCAACAACGCCCTCATCGCAAAAGCCGCGGCTCTACGCTTGGCCATGGATGACAATCCCGGCGATTTCATCGCCTGGCTGCAAAGCTTCGCAGGTACAAAATCATGAGCGCACTGCATACGCTTTCAATGACCGAACTTGCCGATGCCATCGCGAAGGGCGAAACCAGTTCGCGCGCTGCCACCGAGGCAAGCCTGGCGCGCTTCAAGTCCATCGGCCCCAAACTCAATTGCACGGTGCTGCTCGAAGAAGAGAAAGCCCTCGCAGCCGCCGATGCGGCCGATGCGGCCGATGCCCATCGTAAAACTGGCAAGCCGCTGGGGCCGCTGCACGGCGTGCCCCTCGCACACAAGGACTTGTTCTATCGCGCCGGGCGCCCCTGCGCCGGCGGATCAAAAATCCGCCAGGGCTTTGTGCCGCAAACGACGGCCACCGTGCTCAAGCGCCTCGATACCGCGGGTGCAATCGACCTGGGCACGCTGCACATGGCCGAATTTGCGCTCTCACCCACCGGTTACAACGAACCCTACGGCCATGCGCGCAATCCCTGGAACACCGAGCACGTCACCGGCGGGTCGTCGAGCGGGTCGGGCGCGGCCGTCGCCGCGCGCATCGTCAGTGCCTCACTGGGCTCGGACACCGGCGGCTCCATCCGCCATCCGGCGTCGATGTGTGGCCTTACGGGCCTCAAGCCAACCTGGTCGCGCGTCAGTCGCGCCAACGCCATGGCCTTGTCCTGGTCGCTCGACTCGATCGGGCCGCTCGCACGAACCGCGCGCGACTGCGCGCGAGTAATGACGCTCATCGCCGGGGCCGATGCCGCCGACCCGACCGCGGCGCGCATCGCCGTTCCCGATTACGAAGCGCAGCTCGACGGCACGCTCACGGGCGTCACCATCGCCGTGCCCGGCAATTACTACTACGATCACGTCACGCCAGAAGTGAAAAAGCTGCTGGACGAATCGCTCGCGGCCTTGCGCGAGCGCGGTGCAAAGACCATCGCCACCAGCACGTCCGACATGGCGCTCGTCAATGCGCTCATGATCGTGGTGATGGCGGTCGAGGCGGCCAGCATCCACCGCAACTGGCTCGCCACGCGGCCCCAGGATTACGCCGACCAGGTCAGGAGCCGCATCGAGCCCGGCCTCTACTACCCGGCGACGCGCTACACCGAGGCCTTGTCACTGCGCGCCAAGGTGGCCGCCGAGTATGTCGCCACCGCGATGAAAGACGCCGACCTGGTTCACCTGCCAGCCCTGTCCTTCCCCGTGCCGTCCATCGCCGAAACAACCACCGGCGACCCGGCCGCGGTAGCAGCCAAAATCGGCGCCATCACCCACTGCACCCGCGGCATCAACTACCTCGGTCTGCCGGGCCTGTCTGTGCCGTGTGGGTTTGCCGCAGGATTGCCGGTGGCATTCCAACTGGTTGGCAAACCGTTTGCCGAGGCGCTGCTGTTGCGGGCGGGGGATGCGTACCAGAGGGTCACCGATTGGCATACGAAGGTGCCGGCGTTGGCGGCCTGAACAACGACGCCGGTTGAGGCCTCGTTTCAATATGGCGTCGATCCGCAAGACTGGCAACCGTTCTGGCGGATCGAAGAACCAACCCCCTGAATTCCCGATCTTGCGGCAATGACGGCGGCTTACTCGTTACGCGCAAATGACCGTAAACCCGCACCGGTAGTGCCTTTCCAGCCATTTACCCCCCCGTATTCCAGCATTTACAATTCCCCATTCCCCAACCGCCAATCGAACGGAGACCTGAATGTCCGACTTTCCCGCCGACATCTATACCGAATCCGAGATTGATCCGGACACGCTCAAGAACCTCGGCCCGTTGGCGCCCATGGCCGGGGTCTGGCAGAGCACGCGCGGGCTGGACGTGCATCCGGAGTCCTTTGGGCCGGAAAAGCAAGCTTATGTCGAGCGCTACGAGTTGCAACCGATAGACCCGCAGACCAACGGGCCGCAACTTCTTTACGCGCTGCGCTACCACGTGCACATCACCAAGCCAAAGGAAATCAAAACTTTTCACGACCAGGTCGGCTATTGGCTGTGGGAACCCGCGACACAGACCGTCACACATACCCTG
>CAITSH010000319.1 GCA_903895005.1 uncultured Pseudomonadota bacterium | reverse complement strand
GCGCCCACGAACATGCGCGTCAGGTCGTAACCCGCCGATGACTTCCGGGCGCGACTGGAGGTTTTGATAACGCGGCCATCGGCGGTAACCACGGTCAGGGCGAGGACGTTTTCGCGCATCGTGCCGTAGCGCACGGCGTTGGTGCCCGAGGCGCGCGTCGAAGCCATGCCACCCAGGGTCGCGTCTGCTCCCGGATCCACCGGGAAAAACAGGCCGGTGTGGCGGATTTCCTCGTTCAGTTGCTTGCGCGTGACCCCCGCTTGTACGGTGCAGTCCAGGTCTTCGACGTGAATCCCCAGGACCTTGTTCATTTGAGAAAGGTCGATACAAACACCACCGCTTGTTGCAAGGATATGTCCCTCAAGCGAAGTTCCTGCGCCAAACGGGACCATGGGTGTTTTGTGGCGGCGGCAGATGTTGACGATATCGCTTACTTCCGCGGTGGTGTGCGGATACACCACAGCATCCGGTGCGGCATAAGGATAATAGGACTCGTCCTTGCCGTGGTGGTCGCGGATGCCGCGGCCGGTATTGAGCCTGTCGCCTAGCAGGGCGCGCAGTTCGCCGGCAACGCCGGCATCAAGCTCACGGGGCTGGTTCATGCTGACTCCTTGTCTGAAGGGGAGGGCTTAGCCAAGGTCAATGTTGCCGTCGAATTTGACCGAAAGATTGAGCCTGGCTATTTCGAGTTTGACTTGCACCGGAAAAGATTCGTTTCCGCCGATGGTCCCCTTGGCCCTCGCTTCATCCACGGCGCGTTCTATCTCGCGTTGTGAACCCACGCCAACCGTCTTGAGAAATTTGCGGATACTCAGATTGAAGGTCTCTTCATTCATGCGGAACTCCTCTTTAAGCTTGTAGTGTCAACGATTTACGCGATACCGGCTGGGGCGTCCGGGCAGTCTAATTCAATCGAGGTTTTCGGGCGGAGCCGAGCGCGGTGCTCCCGCCAGTCGCGCAAGCAATTGCCGCGTCGAGGCGTCCGTCGCGCCCGGTAGCGCACCGCCGGAGAAGCCGGGCAGTAACCCGCCGGCTATTTTCTTGCCCAGTTCGACGCCCCACTGGTCAAAGGGGTTGATGTTCCAGATGACGCTTTGCACGAATACCTTGTGCTCATAGAGCGCAAGCAGCGCGCCCAGGGCGCGGGGGGTAAGGCCCGGCAGGACAAGGGTGTTGGAAGGCTGGTTGCCGGGGCAGTTTTTAAAGACCTTGCCGCCCTGTTCGCCAAAGGCAAGCGCAGCGGACTGCGCCAGTGCGTTCGCCAGGAGAAGGTTGTGCTCCGGCGTGTGAGTTCCGTTTTCGCCGCAGACGAGAAAGTCGCAGGGCACCAGATGCGTCCCCTGATGCAGAAGTTGGTGAAATGCATGCTGACCGTTGCTGCCGGCCATGCCCCAGACCACGGGCGATGTATCGTAGTCCACATCATTACCGGCGCGGTCGACGTGCTTGCCGTTCGATTCCATTTCAAGTTGCTGAAGGTAGGCGGGCAGGTCGCGCAGGTCTTCCGCGTACGGCAATATCGCAAGCGAGGGTGCGCCGAGGAAATTAATGTTCCAAATGCCCGTTAGCGCGAGCAACACTGGCATGTTTTGTTCGAATGGCGTTTCACGAAAATGCCGGTCCATCGCGTGCGCCCCGGCGCGCATCTGCTCAAACGCTGGCATGCCTGCGGCGAGCGCAACCGGCAGGCCGATTGCCGACCAGATCGAATATCGCCCGCCGACCCAATCCCAGATCGGGAAAATTCTTTCGCGCGCCACCCCGAAGGCGATGGCGGCATCCGTGTTCGCGGTGACTGCGGCAAAATGCGCGTCGCCGCCGACGCCCCCCTTCGCGAGCCATGCCTTCGCCGAAGCCGCGTTAGCCATGGTTTCTGCGGTGCCAAAGGTCTTTGATGACACGATGAACAGGGTCGTGGCCGGGTCAAGGTCGTTGGTTTTTGCGTCGAGGTCGGCCGGATCGCCGTTGGAGACAAACCGCATCGTCAGGGCGTTATCGCAGTTCGCGCGCAGGGCATGCATCGCCATGCGCGGCCCGAGGTCGGAGCCCCCGATGCCGATGTTCACCAAGGCGCGTATCGGCTGCCCCGATTGGCCGAGCAGCGCCCCGGCGCGCACCTTATCGACAAACCCGTGCATTTGCGCGACCGACGCGGTTATCTTGTCAGAATAGGCGGCGGGAAATTCGTCCTTCGCCCCGCGCAAGGCCATGTGCATTGCGGGCCGTTGCTCGGTATCGTTGACCGCTTTCCCGGAGAAAAGCTTTTCGACGCACTCGCCAAGGCGTGCCTGGCGTGCCAGCGCCGTGAGGCCGGCAACGGTGTCATCCGTGATGCGTTGCTTGGAGTAATCGAGGAAAAGCTCGCAGGCCTCGACCGAAAAGCGCCGCGCGCGA
Source organism: uncultured Pseudomonadota bacterium (assembly GCA_903895005.1). Next base: position 3,624 of record CAITSH010000319.1, on the reverse strand, counting down.
TCCGGGTCAAGCTTGAACATCTCTGCCAGCCGGACGTCTTCGAGGGCTTCGCAGTGGGCTTCCAGCGCCAGCCAAGCCCGGCTTTCTGTGAGTCGCGACATTGGCATCAGTCACCCGTTGTCGGGCGTTTTCCTTTGTTGGACCGGCACTTTTGTCCGGAAGTAAAGCCTGAAGGTTTCACTGTCCCGCGGCCGGTTGCCCACCCAGATGCGTTCCCAGCCCGGTTGCGGGATTTCATCCGCGCCCGACTGCACGAGCAGCAGCGTGCACGACGGATCGGCCGCCACTTCGATCCGCTTTGTCAGGATGCCGGAATAATAGTGGAAGGACGCGCGTTGCGCTTCGCCGAGGTGTTTGCTCTGGATGCAAGCGCCTTTCGCGCGTGCGTCGGCGGGCAGCGCGCGTTTCAGGGAGTATGCGACACCCTCGTAAGTCTTGCCATAATCGATCCAGGGCAGCCACAGCGTCATTACCAGCGCCCAGATCAGGGTCATGCCCGCTGCCCAGAAAGTCAGGCTGCGGTGCGGTGAGCGGATGGCGCCGGCCACCAGCCAGCCCCAGGCGACACTCACCGCTAGCGCGACCAAAAACGGCAGGAATGCGAAGTGCGGCGTGAAGCCCGGTGCGAGCTTCGCAAAGTTATTGGCGATGGTTGGTGGCAGGCCGGTCATCATCGCAAACCAGCCCAGCCACACAAGCAGGCCGGTGAGGGTGAACGTCATCGTACCAAACCAGGTCAGCGCGTTCGCCGCGCCGCGGCGTAGCGCGTCCACCGCGCTGCCCGCCAGCAAGGCGAGCGGTACCAGCACCGGCAGGGCCTCGATGTCACGCGCTTCGGGCGAGAACACCAAGAGCCCGACAATGGAGGCGACAAGCCCGATAAGGGGCAGCTGCACCGAGGGCACTGCAAATGCGTGGCGTCGGCGCCACAACTCCCAGAGTGCCAGCGGCCACGCCGGCCATGCCGACCAGGCGAGGACCTGCAATTGCGAGTGCCAGGCGTCCCGCTCGGGTTTGAACGCAGCGGCAAGCATTGCCTTTTCCAGTTGCGGCGAATCAATGTTAAGTGCGAGCAGCCATGCGGCGGCGACACCGGATGCCAAGGCGAGCCCCGCGGCAATAGCCAGCACGCTGCGCCTGTTGCGCCAGTCGCTGGCGAACACGGGCAGAAGCAAAGCGGTGAGCAAGGGCGTGAATGCGGCCAGCGGGCCCTTGCAAAGCAAGGTGACTGTCACGCCGGTGCCCAGGGCAAGGACCGCGGCGCAGAATCGGCGCTGGTTTGCCGCGTCGCGCGCCAGCGCAAGTCCCCAGTAGGCCGCGGCAAGCCCGGCGATCGCACCGGTGTCGGCGGCCATTTCGTGTGAATGCACCAGCAGTCCTAGGCAACCCATCAGCGCGAGTACCGCCGCATTTCCCTGCGTGGTGCCGATGAGGGTTTTTGCGGTGAGACGCGTGAAGGCGAAGGTCGCGGCGAGCGCGAGGGCGCAGGCGAGTCGCGCGGCGTCATGCACCGGCATCAGGCCGCCCAGCAGCTTCGCCAGCAAGGCGCCGAGCCAGAAGAAAAGTGGCCCGTCGTCAAAATATGGCTCGCCTGCGAGTCGTGGCATCAACCAGTCCCGGCCGGTCAGCAGTTCGTGGACGATGCCTATGCCCACGGCATCTTCGACCTTCCATGGTGAGTGACCGACGAGGCCCGGCAGGGTATAGGCGAGTGCCAGCAGCGCAATCAGCCAACCAGAAAGGGGCAGAGGTACCGTGCGCATTACTCGATGACTTTCAGTGTCTGGCCGGGACGCGGCTCGCCGGACGGGTACATGCCGTTGATGAGCCGAAGCGTTCCCTCGGCATCGCGCCCCAGCGGCGACGCTGCGGCGAGCTCCGTGAAGCGCGTCGTTGCGGTGGCGGTGATGCTGCGAATTCGCAAGGGCCTGGCCGATTGTCGTTCAGCGTCTGTGATGCGGTGAAAGCTGCGTATGGTGTCTCGCACGGCGCGCGCATGCGTGTCACCGAGCTGTCCGGATTTTGCCACGGCATTGAACATCAGCATGTTATCGCCAAAGTAGACCACGCCGGCGGCGGCACCGCGCCCGGTCGCCAATGCAGCCTGTAGTCCGTTTACGGGCGTTGTTTCGATGTCGTTTCCTACTTGGCGGTTGGTTCGCAGCACAGCGGCCGGTTCCTGGTTAGGCTTGGGCTGCATGCGAATTTCCATGGTCGTGTTACCACCCGGGGCAATCAGCACGAGCCGGTCCGGGAGGTTTTGCAGGCGCCAGTCGCCCGGTGGCGAGAGCGCGATCCCAAGGTCGGGATGATAAAAATTCCCGCCGCGCATGACACCTTCACGGGGGCTGTCGCCAAACAGCATGCCCTCGGTGCGCTTGAGAAATTCCGTGCGTCCGTCGCCGCGTGCGCCGGCGCGCAGGTTGGCCGAGGCGCCGACAGTCTGTTGCAGGCGCGTGTCGTTGTCCGGATGGCTCTCGAACACGCCGTGGTAGGCGCGCGGCGCACGGCCCTCTTTTTTTGCGCGCGCCGTGTCATAGAGCTCCTGGTTCTTGAGTACGCCGATGACGCGGATCATCGCCTGCGGGTCATAGCCGCTGCGCGCGAGATACTCGGCACCGAGACGGTCGGCTTCCAGTTCATGATCGCGGCCGTAGCCCGAGAGCAACGCATTACCCAGCGTGCCGGTCAGCCCCTGGACGTTCTGGTTGCGCATTGCCGGGCTGAAGACTGAGGCGATGCTTACCAGGATGTCGGCGCTTTGCGCTGCACTCATCTGGCGCACGCTGTGCCGTGCGGTGACATGGCCGATTTCATGACCCAGTACCGCCGCGAGCTCGGCCTCCGAATTGAGGAAGGCAATGATGCCGCGTGTGACGTAAATGTAGCCGCCGGGGAGGGCGAAGGCATTGATCTCGGTGCTGTCGAGCAGTGTGAACCGGTAGGGCAGGCCGGGGCGGTGGCTGAGCGCCGCGACGCGCTGCCCGACTTCACTGACGTAGGCAGCAAGGTTGTGTTCGTCATACAGCGCATACTGCTTTTTCACACCCTGGTCGGATTGGCTCCCGGCATCGAGCTCCTGCGCCTCCGACATCAGCACGAAATTGCTTTCGCCGGTCACCGGGTTTGTGGCACAACTCGCGACGAGGGCTGCAAAGCCCAAGCATGCCAAGGCGGCCACGGTGCGCAGCAGCATGGCTTACCAATTAAAAAGGCAGCCGAAGCTGCCTTTTTTGGGGACGTTGCGAAAAATCAAGCAGCCGCGTCCGTTGCGGCGGCAGCGGCGGCCTTGTCGGCCTTGTTTTTTGCCTTGGTTGCCGCGCTGGCGTATTTGTTCTTGAATTGCGACAATGACGCACAGAAACCTCTTTGATTATCGTGAGCTTGAGTTATGAGGTTAATCTATTGCGCGGAAAACCTCGCCGTTCGGTGCGAGGGGGATGTCATACACAAGCAGGGCTGCGGGTCTTTCAATCACTCTGCGCTTCATGCCACGTGCGAGGCGAGGGTCAAACATAAGCAGGGCTGCGGCTTCGTTGACTACTTCAACAAAGACCGTCCATCCATCGCCTCGTGCGGCACGCTCAGAAAATCAAGAATCGTTGGGGCGATATCCACCAAACT
>CAITSH010000318.1 GCA_903895005.1 uncultured Pseudomonadota bacterium | reverse complement strand
CGCTGAATACGGCAGGATAGTCACCGCTGTCGTAGACGATGGGGACACCGTCGCGATAGGGGATGCCAACCGCATGGGGCATCTGCTCAGGCTGGATCATGTTACGCATCCTGACCTCGGCGGGCTCCAATCCCAGCTCACCCGCAATGAGATCAATGAGCCGTTCCATGACGAACGTGCCCTCGGGCCGCCCGGAGCCGCGATACGGCGCATTGGGCGCCTTGTTAGTGAGCACGATGCGTGCACTGAGTTCAAGGTTCTGAATGTCGTACTGGCCGCAGATATGGCTCATGGTGTTCGAAGGAGCCCCGATACCCACCGGTGTATACGCCCCGGAGTCTTTGGTGAGCTGATCGATCAGGGCGTGAATGCGGCCATTTTCATCAAACACGACCTCGGTCTCGTGGATGTCGTCCCGCGAGTGGGTCGAGTTGAGCAGATTTTCGCGACGGTCCTCGATCCAGGCCACCGGCCGGCCGAGGCGGCGCGCGAGCCAAGGAATGATGACCTCCTCTGGATAGACGTGGCCCTTCAAGCCGAAGCCTCCGCCCACATCGCGTGCCACGCAACGCACGCGTGCCTCCGGGATCTGGAGTTGCTTCGCGACCTCGCGGCGCACCCAGTGCACCACCTGGCTGGCCGACCAGACCATGATGCTATCCTGGCTGTCGTCGTACTCGGCAACGACCCCGCGACATTCCATGGGTGCGGCAAGAAAACGATGATTGGCGAAGCTGCGTTGAAGATGGCGCAGCGGCTTGAGCTCCGGGGATCGCGGATCGCCCTTGCGCAGGCGGAAATCAGCAACGATGTTACTTATGCGCTTGGCGTGAACCCTGACAGGATCGGGCCGAAGTGCGTCCTCGACGCTGCTGACTGCGCGCAGACAATCGAACACGGGAACGATCAGTTCAATCGCGTCCTCCGCAATCTGCCTGCTCTCGGCGACGACGATCGCATAGGCCTCACCGACGTAGCGGACGGTATCCTCCGCAAGCAGGGGGGTGTCGGGGATGTCGATCTCGTGGGTGACGGCGTTGCGCCAGGCGGGTGAAGGCCGGTTCTGCATGCCAGGCACAGGCGCGAGGTTGGGCTTGAGATCGGCTGCCAGCAGCACCGCAACCACACCGGGCAGCGCGAGTGCCGCAGCCGAATCGATCGACACAATACGTGCGTGCGCATGGGGACTGCGCGCAAACGCTGCCTGGAGCATTCCGGGCAACCGCAGGTCGGCGATGAAACGGCCGCGCCCTGTGAGCAGGCGTTTATCCTCCTTGCGAATCAGCGCTTGTCCAACAAAAAGCTTACTACTCACGGCAATAGTTTTCATTCAAGAAAAGAGTAATGGAAATCGCGGAGGCGAGTTTCGGGGGGCATGTCTTGGCGGCAACTTAGCTATCGCCCGACCGCTATTCAAGCCGGATACCGTTGTCGTTGATCACCTTGGCCCATTTCGCCAAATCGCTCTTGATGTGCGCAGCAAAGTCCTCCGGCGTTCCTCCCAGCGGGACGACGCCCATCGTAGAAAATCTCGCCAGCGTTTCTTGCGATTGAAGAATTTTCAAAACCTCGGCGTTCAGTCGCGCAACGATCGCCTGCGGCGTGCCGGTCGGCGCAAGAAAACCGTACCAGGAACTAATGGCCACGCCCGGTGCACCAGCCTCGGCCATCGTAGGCACTTCGGGCAGCGCTGCCGCGCGCGCAGTGTCGGCGATCGCCAGCGCGCGCAGCTCGCCGGTCTTGACGCGCGGGGCGGCGACATAAGCAGCGTCGAACCGCATCTGCACCTGCCCGCTGATGAGGTCAGGATAGACTTGGCTCGTGCCCTTGTACGGGACGTGGACAATATTCATTCCCGTCACGCTCTTCATCAGCTCGGCGGAAAGGTGGGCGGAACTGCCGATGCCGGCCGAGGCGAAAGTGAGTTTTCCCGGATTTGCCTTTACGTACGTCACAAGTTCCTGAAGCGACTTTGCCGGCACCGATGGATGCAGCAGCAGGACGTTCGGAACCTTGGCCGCGAGGATAATCGGAGCAAGATCGGACACCGTGTTGTAGGGCAGCGTCTTGTACAGGTTCGGGCTGACTGTGATGCTGCTCATCACCCCCCAGAGCAGGGTGTAGCCATCGGGGGAAGAGCGGACAACATACTCGGTGCCGATGTTACCGCTTGCGCCGGTGCGATTTTCGACCAATACATTTTGCCCGATACTCTCGCCCAGCTTCTGCGCCAGTATCCGCGCAACGCCATCGACCGGTCCGCCGACGGCGAACGGCACGATAAGGCGAATCGGCTTACTGGGGTAGCTTTGTGCAGTCGCCTGACCGGCGCCGAGAGAAACGCAGCACGCAGCGAGCGCTATCACGATTAATTTTCTCATTGCTCCCCCTCCAGAGACCAGACCGGATGCTACTACGTTTTGTATTTGGAAAAGACTTTGCTTGGCCTGCACTGCTCCCCATAAGCACTACAACTGGCCTAAGAAGATGAGCAAATCGAAGAGTGGCGAAAAAACATCGCGAAGCTTCGGGAGAAGAAAAAAGAAAAATGACGCTTCATACCTCGATGATGACCTTGAGCGCCTTTGTTTCCGGGGCATTGCCAAAGGTGTCATAGGCCTGCTCGACCTGAGCCAGCTTGAAGCGATGGGTGATTAACCGCGCCGCGTCAATGCGTCCGGACTGCACCGTCTTTAGTAGCATCGGGATCGTCGCGGTATCCACAAGCCGCGTGGTGATTGTCACGTTGCGCGACCACAACTGCTCCAGGTGCAGATCGACCTTCACCCCGTGCACCCCCACGTTGGCGATGGTGCCACCCGCGGCGACGACGTCCTGGCACAACCCGAACGTAGCAGGGATACCCACCGCCTCGATGGCAGTGTCAACGCCGCGCCCCCCGGTCAGTTGCATCACCCGCTCCGCAGCCTTGCCGTCGCTGCTGTTCACAATCGCCGTCGCGCCAAAGTGCCGGCTCACCGCCAGGCGGTTTTCATCAAGGTCGATCATGATAATCTGCGATGGCGCATAAAATTGCGCAGTCAACAAGGCCGCCAGGCCGATCGGGCCTGAACCCACGATGGCGACACTGCCGCCCACCTGCACCTTGCCGTTCAGCACGCCGCACTCGAATCCGGTGGGCAGGATGTCACTGAGCATCACCAGCGCTTCTTCGTCGGCGCCCTCAGGTATCGGATAGAGGCTGGTGTCCGCATACGGTATGCGGACGAATTCAGCCTGGGTGCCATCAATACGGTTGCCCAAGATCCAGCCACCGGTCGTGCAGTGCGAATACATGCCTTTGCGGCAGTATTCACAGTGGGCACATGCGCTGATACACGAGATCAGCACCCGGTCTCCGGGCTTGAAGGTGGTCACGCCGGCACCCACCGCCTCGACGCGCCCCACGCCCTCGTGACCCAACACCGTCCCGGGTGCACACGTTGGCACGTCGCCTTTCAAGATGTGCAGGTCGGTGCCGCAGATGGTGGTCCTGGTGATCCGGACAACGGCATCGGTCGGCACCTGGACAAGGGGCTTGGGACGATCTTCCAGCGCCCTCTTGCCCGGGCCGTTGTAGACGAGTGCCTTCATAGTGGTAATCCTGTGCAGGTTGAGCGTTCGTGAATGCGATTGCGGCGTCTCGCGAATGCCTTTGTTCTTGATTAGTGCGTCCGGAGGCAAGCAGGTCAACATATCGGCGTTCGCGGCGGCGGTCTGTACGGCTAGGCAAACAAGTCGTCCTGGTCATTTCGCTTGAACGACCGCTTCGCTTCGAAACGCCTGGGATGGCCAACGTCGAAACGCTGCTGTGCCCCCTTTTAAGGGGTCATGGACGATGTAAGTCATGCAGCGCGACGGGGTGATGAATCCGGCGAGGCCCGACTGAACGGCACGACATCCTCCAGCCGCTTTGGCACCGCGATGCCAAAGCCCTGCGCGTAATCCACGCCCGCATCTCCCAGAATACCCACGGTCTGCGAGTCCTCGACCATCTCGGCGATGGTGAGCACGCCGATATTTTTTGCGAGTCGCGCGATGGCGACGACCTTGTTGAACTGCACCGGGTAGGTGGCGACCTGACGCACGATACTGCCGTCGATCTTGAGAAAGTCCACCTGAATGAGCCTCAGGATTCGCATCGCCAGCCGATTGTGGCTGAAGCCGCTGATGGCGATTTTGCAACCGTGTTCCCGGATTTTTCGAACAAAGGCCACCGCGTCGCCCTCGTGCTGGATCAGGTCCGCTTCGCAGATCTCGATGCACACCGAATGTCCGGCGGCGCCTGTCATCCGCAGGTGGAGTTCGACAAAATCGGGAAACCCGGGATCGCTTAGCGTCGCCGGGGCCACGTTGATGAAGTACAACTCGCCAGCGAGCACAGTTTGCACGCCAACCGGGCTGACCATCCACTGGAATACGTGCTCGAACACCCAGCGGTCGAGTTGCGGGAGCAAGCCATACTCCTCGGCGAGCGCGAAGAAGGCACCCGGAGGAATATGACCGCTTTCCTCCTCGCGCAGGCGGATGAGCACCTCATGAAGATCGGGTACCGGACCGCCTTTTGCAACGGAAGTGATGCGCTGGCAGAACAGAGCAAATTCGTCGCCGTTGATCGCTGCGAGCACGCTTTTTCTCGCTTTGTTCCAGGCAGCCGCCGCGGACTCTTCAGGGTCGTCGTGTGAGACAGGGTCTGGCCCCTTGGGTCGTGCTTCGCCCCAGATGGCGGTGATATCGGTCATCACCACATGAAAACCCGATAGTGTCCCGTCGCCACCGACCTGCGGCAGGAACTGCACCGCGAGCCTTACCGACCGGCCATCGGGCGTCATCTGTGTCCGTTCATAGCGGACCATGCGCCCAGACTCCGCTTCCAGTACGTATGGCTCGATCTCCGCGAATGCGGTCCGGCCGAGCACCTCGCGCATGTGATGGCCGTCCATACGGTCGCTGGGCATCCCCACCCAGTTCCGGAAGGCTCGGTTGTAGTACTGGTATCGTGTACCGGTGCCCACGAAGGCGAGCATCGCCGGAAGCATTTCATCCGAATAATGGAGCCGTCCCTTGGCGACGGCGAGTTGCGAATCAAGCCCCTCTCGCAGAGCCATCTCCTTTCCGAGGAGGTACTTGGAGAGGGTGAGCTTCCCGGCGGTTTCCTCCGAGCTAAGTGCGACCCGGGTCGCCTGCGTCGACATCGCAAGGATGGAGGCAACCAGGATACCGCCGAGAAAGGCGATCCAGGCAAGGTCAAGCAGCGTGTAGTAAATGGCCACGACAAGGATGGTGCCGGTAATCGTCACGGCGACTACGGCTATGTAGGGCTTCAAGACGCTTAGCAGGCCCATCTGAGTCGGGAACTCAATTTCGGACGAAGTCTTGCCTAGGGTCATATCCATGGAAAATCCGGTGGTGGTCGGGTTCGCGAAGTATTGCCGTCGCAGCATGCCGCTGACTGTCTCCCAACGCGCATAGCCAATGATCAATCCCCGGCCAATCATCACTCGCGTTTGGACTCAGTTCCTGAAATGCCGCTTTATCGGTGTCGGGTTTATGCCCGATCAAGCGTAAGCTGATGCGAACCCGCGCTGTAAATCGGGTCTATATCGATGGCGCGACGGCGGTTCAATTCCGCCCGCCCCACCAACAAAAGAAAACGCCACTCCGCTTTGCCGGGTGGCGTTTGTATTTGTACCCGAGCACTTATTTCGCCTTAGGGACAAAAGCCGTCGTTCGGCTTTAACTAGGTGCAGATCGTGTACGCCTTTTCCCGAAACAGCCGCAAACATGCATCCGTTGCGACCGGATCGTAAATAGTGCCGCGTCCGCGTTCAATCTCCTCCAGCGCCTTTTCCACGCCGATCGCGGGTCTGTAAGGCCTGTGCGACGACATCGCCTCGACCACGTCCGCGACGGCCATGATGCGGGCTTCCGGGATGATGGCATCCCCCTTGAGACCCTGCGGGTAACCGCTTCCATCAAGCCGTTCGTGGTGCTGCAGGGCGACCTGGGCCACGGGCCAAGGAAATTCGAGCCCCTTCAGGATTTCATATCCCTGCTGCGCGTGCGCCATGACCAATTTGAACTCAAGGGATGACAATTTTGTCGGCTTGGACAGTATCTCGGCAGGAACGCTGATTTTTCCCACGTCGTGCATGTGACCGGCGACTCTCAGTCCTTCGACTCGATCCCCGTCCAGTTCCATTTCGACGCCGATCGCCGACGCAAGCTCGCCCGCGCGCCGCTCGTGCCCGTGGGTGTAGGGATCGCGTATTTCACCAATGATTGAAACAAGATCGATGGTGCAACGCATCGCCTTTTGCAGCCGATCGACAAACTGCTTGGCGACCTCTGCTGCGCGCAGTCTTTCGCTGATGTCCTGTCCGATCGCAATGATCGCCGGCTCGTTCTCGTATATCGCCCGCGCGGCATGGATGCCAAACGCAAACTCGGCGCCATCCCTGCTCCTGGCAATGAGCGAATAGGCCGCCTCGCCTTCGCCATCAGCGTGCCGCCGGATCTGGTCCGTGACCATCGGCCAATCCGACTCCTTTACGTGCGACAGAAGATCCGGATCAAACACCTCTTCAGGCTTGTAACCAAACATTTCCCGCATGCGCGGATTTACGTAAACAATCTTTCCGTCCCGGATCACGAATATCGCCACGATGGATTGTTCAATAACCGCTCGAAAGCGCCCTTCACTTTCAATGAGCTTGCGTTCAGCTTCCTTGCGCTCGGTTATGTCGCGGATATTGCATTGAATGACCTTGATCCCCTCGCAGTCATAGGTGTTGCTGACGAATTCCACCTGCACGCGGGCGCCTGCTTTTGTCTTGAGCGGGAGCCCCTCGTAACGCACGTAGCCCTCCGTCTGCAGTTCGGCGAACATTTCCTTGCTTTGCCCAATATCCGCGAACGGCCCCACCTCCCATATTTTCTTGCCGAGGAACTCCTCGTGCGAGTACCCCAGCATGTCGATCAGATATGGGTTCACATCCTCAATCTGCGCCGTTTCGGCGTTCAGGAGAAGAATGCCGTCCTGCGCAGTCTCGAACAGGCGACGATACCGCCCCTCGGATATGCGCAGGGCCTCACGGGCAAGATCGGAGATGCGAACCGCTTCGCGCGCCAGATCCCCGAGCGCATTTGCAGCAGCGGCAATGGGTGGCGAAAGGGCTGTGTCCGTAGTTTTGACCATGCAACCCCCGTTTGTGGCGGCGCAGTTTCAAAATGTTCGCGTTCGTTCGCGTTCCGGTGCGCCGGGGTAAGGGGCCCAGTATTGCCACGGCATCAATGCGTGTCAGTGCGCCAACGAACAGAGCACGGAGCGGCCGACTATCTAACGCCGCCAAAGATGGAGGGGCCGCGCATGTAGATTGGGCGACCACTGGTACCGGGAGGCAGCACCCGCCGCACGGTTAGGGCGGAGCCTGCCTTAAATTCAGCCTTTTTCGCAGGCCGGAATTTCAATGTCAAATACGAGCGGACAACAGAAAACCCATCCGCAGTACGCAGTAGTTGCGCTATGTGACTAGCTCGTGCCCATCCATCCCTTCTTCGAGATGTCGAAAATTATCCCGTCCGGGTCCTTGAACTTTCTCTCGAAGTTCTCCTTTTCCTGATCCTCCCCGAGATCAAAGAAAAAAGTCCCGCCCGCGGCCTCTATCCGTGACTGCACCGCTGCGATGTCGTCGACCTGAAATCCGAAATGATGGGCGCCGACGAAACTCTTGGCATCATCAAGACCGGAACCGCGTTTGCCGTGGTAATTCAATAGCGCAAGATTAATCGTGCCATCCGACAGGTAAATTGCCGAAGCAAAGTCCAGGGTCTCCTGGCCGACCCGCTTTAGTTCGAAAACACCCTCATAGAACGTCGCCGCCTTCTCAAGATCCCGAACGACGATGGCGAAATGCCGCAGTTTTATCATGGAGATTCCCTCTCAAAAGGTTGCCGCGCCAGGGCCGTGGAAACCGCTGCCTGCGCGAAGGCGGACTTTATCAGCTCATGCCCGGACCCGCAGGTGGCGATCACGAGCTGGCAATAAATGCAGGCGGCCGTGCGGCGGCCTCTTCTCGCAGATCGTGTCGCGCGAGCTGATATTCCAACGCCGGCTACAGCGGCAACGCGTCAATTCGCCCCTGCAACCACTGGAGGGTGCACTGATGGGAAGCTTGCATTTGCTTGTTACGATGGCCTGCCGGCGGCGTCGTGCCACGAACGGCTCCAGTGCTTGCGGCCATTCGCGCTGCACGATCGCTTTCACACGCGCATCGCAAAGCGCATGCGCTAGACGGCCTGGCGCTCGAAATTCACCAGAAAATCCTCGGGCGGTGGCACAGAGGCCCACTGGTAAAGGCTCTTGTGCAATTCCTCCCCCGAAGCGTCGGCGACCTGCACCTCCCAGTCTGCGTTCTCGGGAATAAAATCGATGTCCCAGTAGAACTCGCACAATCCCATCCAGGGATCGCGCACGTAATGAAAGTAATTGGAACCGTAGATATGCCTCCCAACGCCCCAGGCATCCTTGTAGCCGGCGCCGATCATGCGCTCGGCGCAAAGCTGCAACTGGTCGAGGTTGCCCATCTCCCATGACAGGTGGTGCAGACCTGATTTTTCGCTAAGTGCGATGGCGAGAGTGTGATGGTCGCTGTCACCACCACAGCGTAAAAACGCCACCTCCTTGTCGCCGATGCGATCGGACAGTTTCATGCCCAGTAAGCCGGTGTAGAAGTTCACGTCACGATTGACGTCGGTCGAGAATTTCAGCAGGTGTCCCAGCTTGCGAGGACGCGCGTCAATATCGCGATGCGGCGCACCGCGGCGCCCGAGCCGGAAGTACTGCTGTCCGGGATTGTTGATTTCAACCGCCGGCCGGGTTTGTTGTGCGGCGATGGCAACGCACAGGTTGACGAGCACACCGTCCGGGTCACGAAACCAGAGCCCCTCCGAGGGTGCATCCTTGGGCGGGCGTAAGAACTTCACGCCGGCCTGTGTCAGTGCGGCTTGGGCGCCGGCCATCTCGCCATCGGCCACGCCCCAGGACACCCAGGCAATGCCTTTGGCCTCGCCGGGCACCAGGTGCAACTGGTCCTGGTCGCGGCCGGCGCAGCGCAGTACCACGCTATCGCCCTGCTGTCGCGATTCCAGTCCCATCGTGGTGTAAAAGGCCGTCCCCTGCTCAACACTGGGAACACTCAGCGCAACGCACTGCAGCGAACGAATCATGCCGGTCTCCTCACGATGGTGGCGCCGGTGAAATCCGGACGCCTTCTGGCGCCACCAGTGTCAGGCAGCATTACCGCGAGGGTGTTGACCCAGATCAAAAGTGCACTGCCGCAGTCGCAACCGGATCGCGGACAAAAAACATCCGATGGCTGAAAACCCGCACCAGACGGGCATTTCCAGCCACCGGCAATATATCGCCGCTTACTCTGCCTTGGCGCCGGTCTCGCGCACCACCTTGCCCCAGCGCTCGCGCTCTTGCTTCATGAAAACAGCCAGCTCCGCGGGCGATCCGCCGATGCCCACCACGCCCAACTCCCCCATGCGCTTGATCGTGTCGGGCTGTTTCACCACATCGGAAACCGCAACCGAGAGTTTGTTGACGATCGCGGCGGGTGTTCCCGGTGGTGCAACCAGTCCGTACCAGGTCATGACCACCATGCCCGGAAGGGTTTCAGACAGACTCACCACGCCGGGCAACAAGGGATTGGCTTTTTCACCGCCAACCGCAAGCGCACGCAGCCTGCCATCGCGGATATACGCGCCGGCGGCCGAGACTTCGGTGAACATGACATCCACCTGCCCGGCGAGCAAGTCCATCAGCGCCGGCCCCGTCCCCTTGTAGGGAACATGGACGATTTTCACATCGGCAGCCGACTTGAAAAGTTCGGCCGCCAGGTGTGCCGTCGTCCCGGTCCCGGACGAGCCGTAATTGAGTTTGTCCGGGTTGGCCTTGGCCAGTGCGATCAACTGTTGCACGCTGGCCGCCGGCACCTTGGGGTGCACCACCAGTACGCCGTATGCCGCGGCCACCAATGAAACGGGCAGCAACGTGTCCGGATCGTAAGACAGCTTCGGATACAAGGCCTTGTTGACGACCAGGGGCCCCTGCGGCGTGAGCATCAATGTGTAGCCATCCGGCGTGGCGCGAAGCACCGACTCGGACCCGACGTTACCGCCTGCACCGACGCGGTTCTCGACGATGACGTTCTGCCCCAGTCGGGCCTGCAGCTTCTCTGCAACGACGCGGGCGACAATGTCACCGCCGCCGCCTGCGGCATAAGGAACAACCAGCCGCACCGGCTTGGACGGATAGTCCTGCCCGTATGCGTGGAGTGCAAAAACCAGGCTTGCCGCAGCCGCGATCGGGAACCGTAACCAACAACGCAATCTCATGCCCACTCCTCTTTTTTTAACGTCCTTACTGTTGTCATGATTTTTCGACCGCAGGGCGGCCGCCAATCGGCTGGAAACCCGCGCCAGCCGTGGCTTTCCAGCCGATACACGTGCGGTTTATTCCGGAGATCGGATCAGACCATCGCCGAGCCGCCGTCCACCACCATGGTCTGCCCGGTCATGAATGCCGCATCGTCGCTGGCCAGGAAACTCACCGCACCGACCAGGTCATCGGGCGTCTCGTCGCGCGGAATCGACCGCGTCTTGATCGCCATGTCACGGCCGACCTCGACGTGATTGGATGTTTGCAGCACGCCCTCGGACAGGGTGAAGCCCGGCGCCAGCGCATTGACCGTGATGTTGTCCTTGCCCAGTTCGCGCGCAAGGCCGCGCGTCATGGCGATCACCGCGCCCTTGCTGGCAATGTAATGCAGGAACAGGGGCACGCCCTTGAGCGGCGCACCCGAGGCGAGGTTGATGATGCGCCCGCGCTGCTGCCCGCGCATCGCCGGCGAAACGGCGCGGCAGCAAAGGCCCACGCCCATGATGTTGATGGACATCAGCTTCTGCCATTCCTCGACGGGGATCTGCTCGAAGGGCCGCATCACCAGGGTCGAGAACATCGCGGCGTTGTTGACCAGCACGTCGATGGAACCGAAGGCCTTGAGCGTTTCAGCGGCCATGCGCTCGGTGTCCTCCTGTTTGGAGACATCGATGTGCAGCGCCAGCGTTTTGGCACCGGTCTTGGCGGCGATGTCGGCGGCCGAAGCTTCGTGGTTCTTGATGTCGGCGACAACAATGTTGGCGCCATCTTGTGCCAGGCGCATCGCCATGGCTTTGCCAATCCCCCAGCCCGCACCGGTGACGATGGCCGTTCTGCCCTTTTGTTTCAAAGCAAATCCCTCCCTTGATTTTCAAACCGCATTTTTTAACGCGGCATTTGGAATGCCCGATGATACGGCGATTCAGTTCCCCGCTCCACCGGTCGTGTTTAAGGTATTGTTACGCCCGCGCAAACGGCAACTACAGACCGGCGCGAACATCCAAGGAGAAAGCATTGAGAAAAACCATCACCGGGCTGTCGCTCGCCTGCGCCCTGATCACCTGCGCGGTGCTGACACCTCTTGCGTTTGCGCAAAGCACGTTCCCGAACCGTACGATAAGGCTGGTTGTGGACAGCGCCCCCGGGGGGACGACCGACATCCTGGCGCGCATCGCCGCCGAGGGACTGTCGCAACAATTGGGACGCCAGGTGGTGGTCGACAACAAGCCCGGCGCGACCGGCAATGTGGCAACCGACTACGTGGTCAAATCGCCCGCAGACGGATACACCCTGCTTATCTGCGCGGGCGGCAACCTCGTCATCAAGCCCTTTCTTGAGCGCGCGATGCCCTTCGACCCGCTCAACGATATCCTGCCGGTCATCAATGTCGCCGACGTGCCGCATATACTGCTGGTGCCAAGTTCCCTCCCGGTGAAGGACCTTGGCGAATTCATCGCCTACGGCAAGGCCAACGCGGGCAAGGTGTTCTACGGTTCGGCCGGAACCGGCAGCCAGCCGCACATTGCGGTCGACCAGTTCGGGCGCTTGTCCGGCATGCAGGTGCAACATGTTCCCTACAAGGGCGTGGCCGCGGCGATTCCGGACCTCATTGGCGGCCGGCTCCAGGTAATGTCCATGGGACTCGGTTCGGCGCGTCCCTACCTCAAGGGGGGCGAGTTGCGGCCGCTCGCAGTCGGCGCGAAAAAGCGCATCGGCGGACTGCCCGACGTACCGACCTCCGCGGAAGCGGGATTGCCCGGATGGGAGATGAGCGCCTGGTTTGGCGTGTTCGCCCCAAAGGGCACCAGCCCCGAAATCATCCGCCTGCTCAACGAAAAACTGCAGGCGGTGCTCGATGATCCGAAAACGCGGCAACGCCTGACCGAAATCGGCTCAGAGCCGGTGGGCGGCAGTGTGGCCTCGTTTGCCGAGCGTATTCGCTACGACTACGGCCTGTATGGAAAAATGATCAAGGAGTCGGGAATCAAACTCGACTAAAACAACGCACCCAATCGACCCAACCTATCCGCACACACCTGTTTCCAACTCTCAATCCGGACGCACACCATGACAGCCACCACCGCCGAGGCCACCGCAATCGCCGAAGATTCCAAGACCTTTAAGCCGGTCCTCAAGACCACGTTTCTTTCGCACGGCACCCTGGGTGCCAAAGACCTCGAAGCAACGCGAAAATTTTATGCCGAATTCCTCGGCCTCAAGGTGATTCGCACCAGCCCCGTTTCATTGATGATCAGGTTGGGCGGCGACCACGTTTACGCAGTGGTGCAGACCGGCAAGAAGGAGCGGATGCCGCGCATTTATCACAACGGACTTGACGTTGTGAACGACGCCGACGTTGACGAGGCCTATCAGGCCTGCCTGGACCAGGCGGAAAAGTGGGGGCTGCACGACATCTCGAGGCCGACCGAACGGCACGGCACCTACAGCTTCATGTTCTGGGACCTGGATGACAACGCTTGGGAAATCCTGTCCAACCCCAAGGGTGGCTATACCTGGATATTCGAACAGGGCGACCTCGAGGGTAAGGGCCATTTTGAGACGGGATTCCGCCACAACCGGCCCGACACCGCTGGCTGATCACCGGCGCACCCCAGCAGTCGCGAATCGCGGGGGCGGGGGCTTGTCACCATGCCTCGCTCCACCCTTTTTCACCTTCCCTTGGTGTCAGGCGGATTTGGCCGTGAGCGCCGGATAGTCGGTGTAACCGGCGGCATCGCCACCATAGAGAGTGTCGGGGTTGAGTACCGCCAGCGGCGAATCATTGCGCAGGCGTTCCAC
Source organism: uncultured Pseudomonadota bacterium (assembly GCA_903895005.1). Next base: position 4,488 of record CAITSH010000318.1, on the reverse strand, counting down.
CAGGTCGGGGTTGCTGATAAAGGCCTTGCCAAAGGCCACCATGTCTGCAGCGCCACCGGCAATGGCCTCCATCGCCATTGCCCGCGTGTAACCGTTATTGACGATCCAGGCGCCGTGCTCATTGCCTTGCTTGAAACGGGTGTGCAACGCCGCATAGTCAAACGCCGCCACGTCGCGCGCGCCACCCGTGGCGCCTTCGATCACGTGGATGAACGCAAGCTTCATCGGTGCGAGCTGCTCCACGACATAATTAAACAGGCCTTGTGCGTCGCTGTCATGCCCCGCGTCATTGACCGGCGTCACCGGAGAAAGGCGGATGCCCGTGCGGCCCGCGCCGATTTCGGCCGTGACCGCCCGCATCACCTCCAGCAGCAGGCGTGCGCGGTTTTCCCTTGCCCCGCCGTAAGCGTCGGTACGATCGTTGATACTGTCGCGCAAGAACTGCTCCAGCAGGTAGGCGTTTGCGGCATGGACCTCGACGCCGTCAAACCCGGCGTGCATGGCATTGCGCGCCGCCTTGCGGTACTCGGCCACCACGCGCGGCATTTCTTCGAGACGCAGCGCACGGGGTGCGGATACATCAACAAAACCGTCTGCGGTGAAGGTCTTGCCGACCGCGCGGCGTGCGGTGCTCGAAACGGGCGCCTGCCCGCCGGGCTGCAATGAAACGTGTGAAATGCGGCCGACGTGCCACAGCTGCAGCACGATCTTCCCGCCCTTGGCGTGGACCGCGTCGGTGATGCGCCGCCACGCGGCGACCTGCTCCACACTGTAGATGCCCGGGGTATCGAGGTAGCCCTGCCCCTCGGGGGAAATCTGCGTCGCCTCGGACACGATCAGTCCGGCCCCTGCGCGCTGCTCGTAATAGGTTTGCATCAGCGGCGTCGGCACCTGTGCGGGCCTGGCGCGGTTGCGCGTGAGCGGCGCCATGACAATGCGGTTGGATGCGGCGATGTCACCAAGGCGGATGGGGTCGAACAGGCTGGTCATGGCAAGGGCTTTCGGGTGTCGTAATGCAGGCATGGGCGCAATGTCGGATGGCATTACGCTCGATATATGGCGTCGCCGCGGCGTATTTCAATAGCTGCCCGGTGTACACCGGTTTATCTCACGCACCGACACAATCGCAATGTTCGCTTGCGAACAGACCGTCCGCGGGGTGCCACCTAATGTCGGCTCACACAAGCAACGCCCCTTGGTGCGCCTTGGAGCGTGCCCCGACCACACCGTCCGGTTAAACCCATGTCCAAACAGATTGAACGCATCCACGAGAGTATCGACTCGCGCAGCTTCAGCGCCATCCCTTCCCCATTCCACCCGCCCTGCCAGGTCACAGTACTGCGGACAAAACCGCATGCAACGCCGCTACGCGACCCGGTTCCCGCGCCGACACCACAAGCCGGCGGTCCCCGGATTGACGGACGTTCCATCTGGCGTGAGTCGCTCGACTTGATGGAAAAGCACCTTGCCTTTGTGCGAAGGAAGGTGGACACCGAAACCCGTCTTTACCTTTGCGGCGCAAACTTTGACATGTTGTATCTCGTCAGCTCCGGCATGTTCAAGAGCGTCAACCTTGTGCCCGACGGGCGCGAGCAGCCCGCAGGCCTGCATTTTCGCGGCGACTGGCTGGGCTTTGACGGCATTTGCACCGGGCGGCATGAATGCTCGGCGGTCGCCCTGGACGCCGGTGAAGTGTGGGGCGTGCGCTACGACAGCTTGTTGCAGGCGAGCTCCCGCGTCCCGAAGCTGATGCACGTTGTGTTCGCGGCGATGAGTGCGCAGATGACGCGCCACCGCGACGCAATTCTTTGCATGAGCACCCTGCCGGCCGACGCACGCGTGGCCGACTTCCTGCTGCGCTGGACGAACGCGCTCGCCGAACGCGGCCTTCGAACGGACCAGATTACCATCCACATGACCCGCGCCGACATGGGCAAGCACCTGGGCCTGACGCTCGAGTCGGTCAGCCGCGCACTGTCGCGCCTTGCCCGCTGCGGCGTGATCCGCTTCAGCGAAAAAGGACGACGGGACATCGCTATTCCGCAGCTTGCAGCCCTCAGCGCCTTCATACAGACCATCACCGACCGCCCCGCGACGGCGATCCAGTAATCAGCGAGCACACCGGCACCGGCTGGAAAGCCGCCTCAAACGGCGGTTTCCAGCCGGTATCCCCCGCGCGTGGCGGGGCGGCGCACCGGCGCCGCAGTCGCAAGACCGGTAGATGACAGACCAGCCTGTACAATCCGGGCTGAATGAAACACGACGTAATTGTTATCGGCGCCGGCGCCGCCGGCATGATGTGCGCCGCCCGGGCTGCGGCCCGCGGCCGGCGCGTGCTGCTGATTGATCACGTCGCCAAGCTCGGGGAACGCATCCGCATTTCGGGCGGTGGTCGCTGCAATTTCACCAACCTGAACGTCGGCCCGGAAAACTTCCTTTCGCGAAACCCGCACTTTTGCCGCTCGGCGCTGGCGCGCTTTTCATCGCGTGATTTCATTGCCATGGTCGAAAAGCGCGGCATCCGCTATCACGAAAAAACCCTCGGCCAGCTGTTCTGCGACGACTCGGCGCAGGACATCATCAGCATGCTCAAGGACGCCTGCGACAGAGCCGGCGTGCGCTGGGCGATGCCCTGCGCGGTGCAAAGCGTCGAGCGCGCAGATGACGGATTCACGCTGCAGACCGACCAAGGCGAGCAGCGCTGTTCCTCACTGGTCGTCGCCTGCGGCGGCCTCGCGCTACCGCAGATCGGCGCCACCCCCTTTGGCTACAAGCTCGCCGAACAGTTCGGCCTTGCGATCGTGCCACCGCGCCCCGCGCTCGTCCCGCTCGCCCTTGCGCCCGAAACACTGGCACCGCTCAAGGCGCTGTCGGGACTTGCCATCGATACCGCCACGCAGTGCACGGGCGCGCGCTTTCGCGAAAGCACGCTGGTGACGCATCGCGGCCTTTCCGGCCCGGCGATCCTGCAGATATCCAGCTGCTGGCAAATGGTCAATGGCGCAGATAACGACGGGGGTAAAAGCGCGAGAAAGCAGCCGATCGAAATCGACCTGCTGCCCGATACCGACGCCGCAGCCTGGCTGGCCGAACAGCGCCACGGCAAGATGCTGCTGAGTACGCTGCTGGCCGAACGACTTCCCAAGCGCTTTGCACAGGAGTGGTGTGCCTTGCACCACTGGGACAAGCCGCTGAACGAATTATCCAATCGCGACATGGAGGCGATCCCGCGCGCCCTCAAGGGCTGGACATTGATGCCCTCGGGCACGCTGGGCTATGCCAAGGCTGAAGTGACCCTGGGCGGTGTCGATACCGACGGGCTGTCTTCAAAGACCATGGAAGCCAGGGCGGTGCCCGGCTTGTACTTCATCGGCGAAGTCGTCGATGTCACCGGCTGGCTGGGGGGCTATAACTTCCAGTGGGCCTGGTCATCGGGGTGGGTGGCCGGGCAGTTCGCGTAACGCCGGCTGAAAAAAATTCAGCCCCGACAGAAAAATCACCCCAAACAAAAAAGCCACCCCAAACAAAAAAGCCACCCGGAGGTGGCTTTTTTGCGTACAGCGCCTGAGCGTGGCTTAGGCTGCCTGGATCTTGCTCGCTTGCTTGCCCTTCTTGCCGTCGACGATGTCGAAAGACACCTTCTGGCCTTCTTTCAGGGTCTTGAAGCCAGCCATGCTGATTTCGGAGAAATGGGCGAAGAGGTCTTCACCGCCGCCGTCCGGGGTGATGAAGCCGAAGCCTTTAGAGTCATTGAACCACTTAACGGTACCAGTTGCCATGTTGCGTTCCTTTCACTATCACTTGAGAAATTGCGGGACCATCCCGCGTCATGTTTGAATCTCAAGGCACTAAAGAACGAACATTTGAAAATGCAGGCTTTATAGACTTGAAACTAAACACCTACGGCGCGTTATACGCGTTTCCTGGCAATCGGTCAAATCAGCTAAATCTGGCCCCGTGGCTCCCGGTCAACGAGCCCAAGCGCTTGTCCTGGCTGGATTTTCCTGGATTATGCCCCCGCGCATCCGGCCCACCGGGATGACCAAACAAAAACGGCGCCCGCAGGCGCCGTCTTGGCTTGAAACCGGCTGCGCCGGCATCAGCCCTTTACGCGGTTGCGGTACTCGCCGGTGCGCGTGTCGATTTCGATCTTGTCGCCGGTGGCGCAAAACAACGGCACCTGGAACTCGAATCCGGTCGCCAGCTTGGCCGGCTTGAGCACCTTGCCGGAGGTATTCCCTTGCACTGCGGGCTCGGTGTAGATGATCTCGCGCACAACGGTGTTGGGCAGTGCAACAGAAATCGCCTTGCCGTCGTAGAACACGACTTCACACGGCAGGCCCTCTTCGAGGTAGGGCAGCGCGTCTTCCATGTTCTCTTTTTCGATTTCGAACTGGTTGTAATCGCCGTCCATGAACACCTAGAGCGGATCGGCGAAGTACGAGTACGTCACTTCCTTGCGTTCAAGCTCGACCATGTCGAACTTGT
>CAITSH010000317.1 GCA_903895005.1 uncultured Pseudomonadota bacterium | reverse complement strand
GTCATCGGCCTGGGCATCATGGGTTCGTCGATTGCGGCAAACCTGGTCACGGCGGGATTCCGGGTTCGCGGCTACGACGTGCTTGCCGCGCGGCGCAACGCGCTGGTGCGCGTCGGCGGCGTGGCTGCCGCAAGCATCGCCGAGGCGGTCAAGGGCTGCACTCGCGTCATCACGTCCCTGCCCAGCCCCGCGGCGCTCGACGCGGTGGCCGAGCAACTGGCGCAGCACGCCGCGCGCGCCACGGTGGTGGCTGAACTGAGCACCCTGACCATTGAGGACAAGGAGCGCGTGCGTGCGCGCCTCGCCGGCAGCGGCATAGAACTGCTCGACTGCCCGCTCTCGGGAACCGGTGCCCAGGCGAAAGTGGGCGACCTGGCGGTCTACGCCAGCGGTTCGCCGGCAGCCATTCGGCGCATGAAGCCGGTGTTTGCCGGTTTTGCGCGCGTGCAATACGACCTTGGCGCCTTCAGCAACGGCATGAAAATGAAGTTGGTGGCCAACCTGCTGGTGGCGATCCACAACGTCTCGGCGGCCGAGGCGGTGTTGCTGGGGACACGTGCGGGTCTTGACGCTGACACCATCGTTCGCGTTGTCGCCGACGGCGCCGGTGGTTCGCGCATGCTGCAGGTGCGCGGGCCCATGATGGCGCGGCGCCATTACCTGCCGGCGACTATGAAAATCGAAGTCTGGCAAAAAGACATGGCGATCATTGCCGGCCTGCTCAAGGAAGTGGGCGCCTCGGCGCCGCTCTTTACCGCGACGGTGCCGATTTACGACGCCGCCATGGCGCTCGGCATGGAGGAGCAGGACACCGGCGGCGTGCTGGCGGTGCTCGAGCGCTGGTCTTCGCCGGCGGCGCGGCCGGCCGCGCGCAAGAAAAAGAAATAAGGACTGTTCAGGTCCCCGCTGATTTTCGCGGGGAGGACAGCAGCGACGGATAGACCTTTTTCGCGCCGGCCAAAAAGGCGGTGATGGCGTAGTCGGCGCTGGCGGAGAAGTCCTGCTCGACAGGTGCGCGGTAGATAAAGCGGCGTATGGCGTAATAGAACATGCCGCCGTGCAGTTTCCAGACAAATTCGATTTCGGCGCGCGTCACCGGCTTTGTGCTGCTGACGCCGCAGTGCAGGCGCAGTTCACGGCAAATGGCGGTAAGCAGTCGTTTCTGGATGAGGCCGATGTATCGCCTGTTGAAGCCGGTGTCGGCAAGGCCCGCGTACATGTAGATGCGTATCCATTCCGGGTGGTAGGTGGCCTTGGCATAGTCCTGGTAAAACCCGAGCAGCCTGTCATGCAGCGGATGGCTGCGATCTTGAATCCGGTGCAGCCACTCCGGGTCCCAGCGGCCGAGAAAGACTTCCTTGAACACGCGTTCGATCAGGGCCTGCTTGGAGGGGAAGTAACGGTAGAGGAGGGGCTGGGTGATGCCCAGCTGGCGCGACAGCTCGCGTGTTTGCCCGGAAAACCCCACCTCTGAAAAGTATGCAATCGCGCCCTCGACGATGCTGCGCTCGCGCGCTTCCGGGGTGAGGCGGTTTTGCGAGGGCTGGCGTGCCGGCGATGGACGTTTTTTCGGGACTGGGGAGGGCACGTTGAGCGGGGAGCGGTGCGAGCGGGACGCTACGGATGCGCTTGATGCTAGCATGGTCGCCTTTTGCGGTACAACCGACTGCGCGGTGAATTCTTTTCGTGCCGGTAGTTCACGATAACTTAGCGTTCGATAAAATACGCCTCGGGGCCCTCCACGCGTTTAATCACTTCGTCACTTCGGATCAGACCATGAACAAACTTTCCTCCGGCGGCGCATCGCGCGCCGACCAGACCCTGGCGCTCAACATGAAGCTGCTGGCCCATCACGAACTCGCAGGCTTCGGCGGGCTGGGCGAGGGCATCTCGATGCAGGTGACGGGCGACGGCAGGCGCATCCTGTGGCTGGCACACGAGGCCGCCCCCAAGAACTTCACCGGCGTTGATGTAACCGATCCGGGCAATCCCAAGCTGGTTGTGCAAACCGATCTGCCGCACATGCGCGTGCGCTCCAACTCGCTCGACGTGGTCGGCAATATCATGGCGGTGGCCTACCAGACCAAGGAAGCGGGCTTGAAGCCGGCGGGTTTCGACCTCTTTGACATCAGCGTTCCAGAATCGCCGAAACTCATTTCGCATTTCGACTGCTCGGGCCCCCATTCACGCGGCGTGCACGCGCTGTGGTTTGTCGACGGCAAGTATGTGCACATGGCCTCGGGCGCGGGGGACTTCCAGCCGCGCAACCCGCTCGATGACCAGTTCTACATGATTGTCGATGTGTCTAATCCTTCCAAGCCGGTCGAGGCCGGTCGCTGGTGGCTGCCCGGCACGCGCGAGGGGGACGAGGCGCCGCCGCCGCCGCGCCTGGCCGCGCCCTTCGACATGGGCTTTCGCGCGCACAACACCAACGTATTCCCCGAGCGCCCCAACCGCGCCTATGTCGGTTATATCGACGGCGGGGCGCTGATTCTCGATATCAGCGACATGAAAAACATCAAGCAGGTGGCACGCTGGAGTTATTCGCCGCCCTTCAACGGTTTTACCCATACCGTGTTGCCGCTGTTCAGCCGCGACCTGCTGATTGTCAGCGATGAGTGCGTGCTCGATGACGGGGCCGACTGGCCCAAGCTCGCTTGGGTGGTCGATGCCCGTCTCGAGACCAACCTCGTGCCCATCGGAACTTTCCCTGCGCCACCTTATGACGCATTTGCCAAGCGCGGCGGACGCTTTGGTGCCCATAACGTGCACGAGAACATTCCGGTGGCGACGTCGTTCAAGTCCGACTCGATCATTATCGGGACGTTCTTCAACGCCGGCGTGCGCGCTTATGACGTCTCGAATCCCTACCAGGTGCAGGAAATCGCCTATTACGTGCCTGGCACGCCCAAGCTCTCGCCCGCGGGCGCGGTGCAACTCAACGACATCTACGTCGATGAGAACCGCATCGTGTACACGGTGGATCGCTTTACGGGCGGCTTGTACATACTCGAAATGACGATTTGATCCTTATGCATAGGTAATAAAACAGGGGGCCAGGCCCCCTGTTTTATTATCCGATTCAAAGTCTACCTTCCGGCGGCGCGCCAGTAAGCAGGCAGGTTTGCCACATCCGTGGCGCCCAGTCCTGCGCCCGAAGCCTGGTCGTAGATTGCAAGGGCCTGTGACACCACGGGCAGGGTGATGCCCAGTTTAGTGGCGGCTTCCAGCATGGTGCGCATGTCCTTGCGCACGCCATCGACGTGTATGGTCACTGCGCCGCTGTCTTTTCCGTCGAGTTTGAGCGCCAGCGCCGGCCCGCGCGTTTTCAGCGTTGCGGGTGCGCCCGACGTGTCGGAGAAAATATCGATCAGGCGCTGCCCGGGAAGACCGAGCGGCTTGACCAGTGCCAGGGCTTCGCCGAAGGTCTGCCAGTAGACCAATAGCGGCAGGTTGATGGCCAGTTTCATCAGCGCGCCGGAGCCGACCGGCCCGAGGTGCTCAATGCGCCGGCACAGGGTCTCGAGCAGGGGCTTGGCTTTTGCGAACGCCGCCTCGCTGCCGCCGACGAAGGCAAACAGCTTGCCGTCCCGGGCCGGGCCGACGGTGCCCCCGACCGGGCTGTCGATGAACATGGCACCCCTCTCTGCGATTTCGGTTGCGAGCGATGTTTCGGTGTCCGGCAGGACCGTGCTCATTTCGATGAACAACTTGCCCGCCGACGCGCCGGCGATCAGGCCGTTGGTTCCGCGATAGGCATCGTGCAGCGCCTGGTCGTCGGTCATGATGGAAATAATGACGTCGCAATCGCGGGCAAGCGAGGACGGGGTGTCGGCGATAGTGGCGCCGGTGACGGCTTCGGCTTTGGCGCGCGTGCGGTTCCAGACGCTGACAGAATGCCCCAACTGCAACAGCCGCTCTGCAATGGCCGCGCCCATGCGGCCGACGCCGCAGACGCCGATGCGCGCTGTGGTTTGGGGGGCGCTTTGTGATGTACTGCTCATGCGTGTTCTCCGTGGTGGTCGCCTGTCGGCGTTGATCTTGATGTGTGCCGGCGTCGTCCTCGGGCGGGGCCGCTGCGGGCTGCGTGATAAACTCGCGGCGCTATTTTCGCATGATCAGAGCCTGTCCCGGCTTTCACGCGTTTCATAAAGTGCCATGAACCAAGTCGCTTCCCAGGTTGATCCCCTCGCCACCAAGCTGCCCGTCACCATCATCACGGGCTTTCTTGGCAGCGGCAAGACCACGTTGATCCGCCGGCTGCTGACGCACCCTGACATGAACCGCGTGGCGGTGGTCATCAACGAGATCGGCGAGATAGGCATAGACAACGACCTCGTGCGGATGTCATCCGAGAACGTCACACTGCTCGCCAACGGCTGCCTGTGCTGCACGGTGCGAACCGATCTGCAGGAGACGCTGCGCGAATTGTTCGGCCAGCGCCGCGCCGGCCAGATTGCCGACTTTGACCGCATCGTCGTCGAGACCACGGGGCTGGCTGATCCGGCGCCGGTGGTGCAAACGCTGGTCAGCGACACCATGCTTTCGGCGCATTACCGGCTGGATGGTGTGGTGACGCTGGTCGACGCCGTCAACGGTGTCTCCAATATCGAAACCACCCCCGAGGCGCAGAAGCAGGTTGCGCTGGCGGACCGGGTCATCATCACCAAGTCAGACCTGGTTGACGACAAGACCCTGGCGACCTTGCGCGAGCGTCTCGCAGCGGTCAATCCGCGCGCCGATGCGGTACTCGCGGTGATGGGCGAGATCGATCCGGCAATGCTGACAGGGCTGGGACTCGCCAGCGCGCGTGCCGGGACGAGGACCCTGCGTTTTCTCGGTGAGGGCGTAAGTACTTCCGGTGCCTCCAGCGCGTCCGGTTCCGGTGAAAATTATCTCGGCGCGCGCCTCCCACCGCGGCATGACTCGGGCATTCGCACGTTGTCGCTGCGTTTCGACAAGCCGTTTTCGTGGGCCGCGTTCTCGGCGGCGATGGACATGCTCACGGCCTTGCGCGGGCCCGACCTGTTGCGCGTCAAGGGCATCGTCAATGTCGACGGCAAGCCGGTGGTGGTGCAGGGCGTACAGCACATTTTCCACCCGCCGCTGCATCTCGACCGCTGGCCTAGCGAGGATCGAGACACGCGCATGGTGTTCATCAGCCGCAAGCTTGATGAGGCGGTGATTCGCGGGCTGTTCGCCGCCGTCGGTGCACTGGTGCCCGGCGGCTGAAAAAAAGGGCTGCGCGCGTTGCGGCAGCCCCTTTTTAAGGCGTCTGCCTGTCGGCGGCAGCCCTTCAGGTCAGCGGGTGCGGAACCGGCTTATTTTCCCTTGATTTTGATCTTGAACAGTTTGCGTGCGTTGCCGCCCATGATGCGCCGGCGATCTGCGCCGGACAGGCCCTTGACGCTCTTTACCAATGCAACCGGATCATCTTCTCCCATGTCGTAGGGATAGTCTGTACCCAGCATGACGTGGTCAGAACCGTATTTGCGCACGAGGTTGGCGAGCATTTCCGGATCAAAGGTGATGGTGTCGAAGTACATCTTGGCGAGGTAGCTTGAAGGCGCCTTCTTGATCACGGTGCGCAGGTCGGCGCGGGCGCGGTGGGCGTGGTCCATGCGCGCCCAGTAATGGGCGAGATAGGCGCCGCCGTGTGCGATGACCACCTTGAGCTTGGGATTGCGCATCATCACGCCATCGAGAATGAGGTGGCTGACGGCGATGGTGGTGTCCATCGGGTTGCCGATGACGTTGTTGAAGTAGTGGTCCACCAGGCGCTGGCCCTGGGTAAAGCCCACGGGGTGCAGGAACAGTGGCATTTCGAGTTCCTCGGCGCGACGGAAAAATTTTTCCAGCTTGAGCTTGGGGTCGGTGAGGTCCATGCCGTTGACGTTGGTGTTGAGCTCGACACCGCGCAGGCCCAGCACCTTGTGCGCGTACTCGAGTTCCTTTACCGCCATATCAGCGTTTTGCAGCGGCACCGAACCGATGCCGACAAAACGGTCGGGATTGTCGGACACCACCTTGGCAATGCCTTCGTTGACTTCGCGTGCCAGGGTGCGTCCGAGCGAGGGCTCCGCCCAGTAGTAGTACTGGAAAGGGGCCGGGGAAACCGCCTGGATGTCGATGCCCATCTTGTCCATGTCGCGCAGGCGCACGGCTATGGAGGAGAGCTTGGGCGCGCGGCTGGACATCTGTTTGACGTTGACCTCGTTGGTGAGGGCGTTGGCGTAGATCACGCTCGGCTCATACTGGCCGGGCTTGAGATGGGCCACCTTGGCCGCGACTGCGGTGTTCAGGTAATGGCAGTGCACGTCGATGCGCATATCCGCCGTTTTGCGGCGGGTTTTTGCAACCGATGAGGCGCGGACCGTGGTGACGGCCTTGCGTTTGGTCGCCGCGGCGCGGCCGTGGCGGTGCGTGGGATCGGTACAGTTCGGCGAGCAGGTATAGAGCATGGGGCGGGTCCGTTTATTGTGGTTTGGATTGGTTTTGGCAAGCGGCTGAAAAAGCGGGGGAATGCGCGCCGTTTCCTCCTGAAGGGCGCGCCGCTGTTTATAAGCCCTTGTATTTTAGCGCAAGCTGCGTCCAAAAACCGCACCTGACCCTGATCGTGCGCAAGGCTTGGCGGGCTGCGTTAAACTCGGTGTCACACAATTGTCATGTGCCATTGTCATAAGTCGTTCATCGGTCGCGTGACGAGTAACAACAGTCACAATAATTACAACAAGGATGCCGCAGGGCGTCCCCTCGGAGATCTGACCATGTTGTTCGCAAAACTGCTGCCGCAAGACGGCAATTTTTTCGAAATGTTCAACCAGCACGCCGAATGCATCACCAGGGCGGCGCATGCGATGTCGCAACTGGTTGCCAACTATGACGATCCGCAGCGGCGTGAACAGCACGCGCGTGAGGTTGACGACGCGGAGCACGCCGCCGACCGCATCACACACGAGGTCAACAAGACGCTGCACCGCACCTTCATCACCCCGATCGACCGCGAGCAGATTCATTCGCTTATCAACACCATGGACGACGTAGCCGACCTGATACAGGACTGCACCGAAACCCTCGCGCTGTACGACGTGCACCACGTTACCGAGGAAATCGTGCGCCTCGCGGAATTGAGCGAAAAGTGTTGCCTGCGAGTGCGCCATGCCGTGTCGCTCATCAGCGACCTTTCGAAGGCGAGCACCGCCGAGGCGGCGTTGAAGACCTGCGAGGAAATCGACCAGCTTGAGTCGGATGCCGACCGCGTGCTGCGCTCGGCCATGAGCAAGCTGTTCCGAAACGAGCCGGACGTGCGTGAAGTCATCAAGCTCAAGGCGATTTTCGAGCTTCTGGAGACGGTCACCGACAAGTGCGAGGACGTCGCCAACCTCATCGAGGGCATCGTCCTC
>CAITSH010000316.1 GCA_903895005.1 uncultured Pseudomonadota bacterium | reverse complement strand
ACCCTGGCGCTCGACGCTGAACAGGATGGGCTTGCCCGGCGGTGAATACTTGGCGGCATTGGTCAGCAGGTTGTCCATGATGTGGTTGAGCAGGCGTTCGTCCATCTCGACCGGTTCGTCATCCTCGATATTGTGCTTGAAATCGAGCACATGCTGCTTGCCGGCACCCTGCTTGAAAGCCGCCACAAGGTGTTCGCAAAAGGAACGCAGGTGCACGATGCCACCGTGGTATCTGAGCACGCCGGCCTCGGCCTTGCCTATGGTAAGCACGTCATCGAGCAGCGCGGACATGCGCTTGACCGCATCCTTCATGCCCCCGATCACCCCGGCGCGGTCCTCGGCGCTGAGCGTCTCGGAGTAATGCTCGATCAATTCGGACGATGACAGGATTGTCGCCAGCGGCGTGCGGAACTCGTGCGACGCCATTGAGACGAATTTCGACTTCATGTCGGAGAGTTCTTTTTCACGCTGCAGGGTCGCCATCAATTCACCCTCGGCCATCTTGCGCTGGCTGATGTCGACATTGGTGCCGATCATGCGAAGGGCGCGGCCCGAGGCATCGCGCTCGACCACCTGCCCCCGCCCGAACGTCCACATCCATTCGCCGTTTTCCTTGCGCACGCGCGCCTCGACATGAAACTCGGGAATCTCCCCCTTGAGCGAGCGTCGTGCGGCCTCGACGATCATCTGACGGTCATCCGGATGAGCGAACTGCAGGGCCTCGTCAAACGTGAGGTTGGTTTCGCCCGGCGCCGAACCGCGCATTTTTGCCCAGACTTCGTCGACGTAAATGTTGCCGCGCCGGTCGCTCCACTCCCAGATGGCCATTTGCGATGAGCGCATCGCAAGCGACAGTCGCTCCTTGGCTTCGCGCACCTCGTTGGTCAGCGAGGTATTCCTTTCGTCAAGCGCCAGTTTGTCCAGCAGCGCGCGGTTGGCCGACAGGTACAGCCACAACACCATGGCAGAGTACAGCAGCATCATCATGGCGACCGAAATGCTGGTCGCCCCGCCGCGCGTCAGTAGAAGGCCGATAAGCGGCGTCACCAGCGGCACCATGAAACCGACGAAGGTCTTGGGGCTGGGGGCGAGCGAAGCGGGCAGGCCGAGCGCGATCAGGCTGATAAGGAAGGTGACGGTGAGTTCCTGGAACTGGTCACGCCCGGCATAAAAATAAACCGAAACCAGGCCCCAGACGGCACCGAACACCACCGCCATCACACAATAAAAATCCTCCCAGCGGGCCGCCGCGGCAACCGGGGGATTGGCGCGCCGGTAAATTGCGGACATGCCCGCACGGGCGATGCGCATCACGACAAACCAGCACAGCAGCGAAGCGAGCAAGGGCGGATAAATGAAGCCCCACAGCGCGAAGCCGGCGATGATCGCGATCAGCACCAGGGGCAGCACATCCCTCTCGTCAAAACGATAGAGCAGGGCAATGCGCTCAGGCAGGAAGTGAACGGAGGCCGAGGCGTCCTGGAAAGCGGCAAACAACGGCGTGGCACGATCGCCGTTTCCCTTGCCGCCGACAGCGCTGAAGCCGGGCGATTCAATCTTGGCGATGATGGATCTCCCCTGTCATGCAATGGCTTCCGGATCACGGCCAGGCAGGCCGCGGCATGAAGCCATTTGCGTAAGTGCTTCTATGCGCGGCGCGGCGCGCGGCGTGTTCTGCGTTTTTTGTTCTGCGTCCCGTTTCCCGTGCTTTTTTACCGTGATGTCGCGTCCACATCACCATTCTAGCATCGCCGACAGCCCTTTTTCGCCGCTGGGGTGCGCCGGATCGCCCCGGCGCTGCCGCCACACCTTACAATGCCCCGCTAGAGCCTGAAAACCTCCCCCAATGAAATCCTGGACAGAACACGCCATGAACCCATCCCGCACATGCAGTCCCGCAGGCAATTGCTTTAGCGCACCAAGCAACACAAGCGCCATCATGGGCAAGATCAGAGCAATCAGAATGCGGGGCGTTTCCCGCCTCGGCCTTGTCTGGCTGATAGCAGGCCTCGCTGGCCTCATCGCGTTCGCGCCCTCCGCCGGCGCTCAGGAATTTCCATCCAAACCACTGAAAATGATCGTGCCGCAACCGCCGGGCGGTGGCTTTGACCTGACCGGCCGCGTCGTGGCGCAACGTCTTTCTGAGGTACTCGGTCAACCGGTGGTGGTGGAAAACCGAACCGGCGCCGGAACACTGGTGGGAACGGAGGCCGCGGCAAAGGCCGCCCCGGACGGCTACACCCTGCTCGTTGGCGGGTTTAGCAATATCGCCGCCAACGTCGGGCTATACAAGAAACTGCCCTACGATCCGCTGGTTGATTTTGTCCCGATCGGCATGGTCTCTAGCGTCGGCTACGTGCTGATCTCGCGCAAGGACATGCCGCAAACCTCGCTCAAGGAGATCATCGACTACGCACGCGCCAACCCCGGCAAGCTCACCTATGGTTCGGGCGGCGTGGGAACGGGGCAGCATATCGCCGGGGCGGTCCTGGGCGGCCTCACAGGCACCAGCATGCTGCACATACCGTATCGCGGCGCGCAACAGGCCTACCAGGACCTGCTATCGGGGCGGGTGGACATGATTTTCGACAATGCCTCGACGGCCAAGGGCTATTTTGATGCAGGGCAGGTCAAAGCCTATGCAATTTCCACGGCAGCACGCTGGCCGGGCATACCGCAATTGCCCACCGTCAACGAAACCGGCCTCGCCAAAATGGAACTGGAGGCATGGTTCGGCATCTTCACCCGTGCCAGCACGCCACAACCGGTATTGGATCGCCTGCGCGCGGCGATGACCCAGGTGATGAACACCCCCGAAGTCGCAAACTCCCTGGGGCGCACCGGCAACCGCATCCTCAAAATGTCGCCGGCCGAGGCCGAAGCCTTCGTCAAACGCGAAGTGCTGACCTGGTCCGCCGAAATCCGCAAGGCCGGCATTTCGGCCGAGTAATTTTCCGCAGGGCCGGCTGCTCAGCTGTTGGCTTGGCGCTTGAGGAAACGCATCAACGCGCCGAGGAAGGGCAGTTTTTCGTACAACTCCTCGGCGGCGTCCCAGTAGTCGCGGTGCAGGCGGATGCGCCCTTCGCCATCGAACTCCAACTGGCTGACGCCGTGGATCACCTGCGTGCGCGCAGAGTCAAAGCGTTTCATGCGAAAGTGAAAGTCCCAAGCGAGAATCACGCCGCCCGGGCGTTCCCAACGGCCAGTGATGACAAAGCGCGGCTCGTGTAACTGGTCGAACATGTGCAGGTAAATGCGCGCGATCGATGCAAGGCCCGTGACATCGTTGAACGGGTCCTTGAAGCGCGCATCGGCACAATAAAAGCACGGCAACTGCGTCACCGATTCGCGTGTCAGCGATTGGAAATACGCCTCGATGTCGGCGACCGTCACCACTGCCGCAACATCCTTGTTTTCAGCATCCATCGCCCGCCCCCCCTTATAGTCCCGTCCCTTTGTGAACCAGCCAAAAATACCAGCGGTAAGGCAGAAGCCTCAGGAATTTCACCAGCCGTGTAAAGCGTTTGGGGAAATGGATTTCAAATTCGCCGCGTTCGATACCGGCGACAATTTCACGCGCCGCCTCATCGGCCGGAATGAGCGCCGGCATGGGAAACGGGTTCTTTGCCGTAAGCGGCGTTGCAACAAACCCGGGGCAGACGAGGTGCACGCCGATGCCCCTTGGCGCGAGGTCAAGATACAGGGTTTCGGACAGATTGATCAGTGCCGCCTTGGTAGCGCCATAGACAAGACTGGTTGGCAGGCCCGAATAGCCGGCGACACTGGCCACCACGGCCACAGCCCCGGACTTTTTATTCAGCATATCGGGCAGGGAGGCCGCGAGTCCGTTGAGAACACCCATGAGGTTGACATCGATGAGCTGCCTTGCCTGCACGAGATCAAGCTCCCAGGCGCGCACCGGCGCGTGCGTACCGGCATTGAAGACCGCAAGGTCGAGTCCGCCCCAAGCGGCGACAATCTGCGCGTGCGCCGCGGCAAGCTGGGCGGCATCGGTGGCATCGGCGGGCAGCACCAGCGCATTGGCGCGTCCGGCCGCGATCGCCACTAGCGCGGCGCCGCTGCGTGAACTGAGCGCAACGCGTGCGCCCTGCCGCAGCAGCAATTCGGCCAGCGCGGCGCCAATGCCGGTGGAAGCGCCAACGAGCCAGACTCGCCGGCCCTTCCATCCGGTGATGCGCGGGTTAAGCGGCATGATCGTAATAGTCCGTCTCAGGACTTGCGTTTGCGAAAGCTGATGGTGATGTCACCAAAGCGAATGCCGAATTTGTTGATGGTCGAGCGGTTAAGCAGGGTCTCATCATCGACAAGATACATCCAGTCGTCCATATCGACCTCATGCCCGCCCTGGTCCGGCGCGAGCCTGAGCACGTAAGCCCAGCGCAGTGCGTGGCCGGCTGCCTCGCCGGTGGCCGTGCCGACCACATCGCCGGCGCTGCCGCTGT
>CAITSH010000315.1 GCA_903895005.1 uncultured Pseudomonadota bacterium | reverse complement strand
ATTGAAAAGGCGCGAAACCTGGGCAAAATAAAGATAAGGATTTTCGCAAAGGATCGCAGGTCGGCCAGGATTTCCGTAATTAAGAGGAAGTATCAGCGCGCCCGCGCGGGTTGTCGCTATCAGATGGCGGTACTTTGATGTAGATACGAAGGCAATATTGGCCTGGTCTGCACTTTCCAGACTTGCAACCTGCTCGACGATGATGCCGGAATTTCCGACTACCAAGCCCCCGAACCGCTCGGCAATCTCAGCCAGGCGGAAGGCTCTGGCCATTATTTGCCGGCGGATTTGCCGCCGCTGTCGTCCAGTGCCTTTATCACTTTCTCGGTGATATCTATGCGCGGGCTGCTCCAGACCGCTTCTTGGAAAATAATGTCAAATTTTTCCTGCTCTGCTACCACCTTTACAGCGCGGTTAGCACGCTCGAGCACCGTGGAAAGTTCTTCCTGGCGACGGTTGTTCAGGTCGTCGCGAAAATCACGTTGTTTCTTCTGGAATTCCTTGTTGAGCTCATTGAACTCGCGTTCCTTGTTACGTCGGTCACTCTCGGACATTGTTACGGCGTTTTTCTCAAGCTGCTCTTGGGAACGCTTGAGTTGCTCGGCGACCTTTTGCATTTCCTGGTCCCGTTTGGAGAATTCCGCTTCAATCTTCTTTTGGGCGCGTAAAGCTGGCGCTGAATCGCGAAGAATCCGGTCAATATTCACATACCCTACCTTGCCGTCCGCCTGAGCATAACCAACGCTCGCGACTGCTAGAAGTAAAAGAGCTGAATAAAACTGTGCTATTTTCAACGTTTTCTCCAAATCCGGGCGGTGCGCAGCATCAGAATGTTTGCCCAAAGGTGAACTGGAACTTTTGCAGGGTATCACCGGTTTTTTCGTTCAATGGCCGCGCGTAACTTATCTTAAGCGGGCCCATTGGCGAACTCCAGAATGCAGCTACCCCTGCGGTGTAGCGCATGTCGCCGAAGGTGATTTTTTTACCGTCTTCATAGACTTGCCCCCCGTCAACAAAAGTGCTCAGGCGAAACTGCCTGTCCCGTCCAGAACCCGGGAGCGGAAAAAGAAATTCCGCATTGCCAACGATGCGGCGTGTTCCGCCAAGATATGCCCCATTGGGATCTCTGGGCCCCAGGGATGAGGGCTGGTATCCACGTACAGAGCCCATGCCGCCCGCATAGAAGTTCCTGAAAAACGGCAGGGGCTTGCCATTGTATCCATCGCCAACCCCAATTTCTCCGTTGAGCATGACGGTATAGTCTCGGGCGAATGTATAGAACACTTGTTCCGATGCCGTGACCTTGTAATAGCGTAGTTTTCCTGGAGGTGCGGTTGCCTCCACACTGATTGCACGACGTTCTCCGGTCGTTGGCCAGAGAATACTGTCTCGATTGTCGCGTCCCCATCCCGCAGTCCCGATAATTGATGTCGTATTTGCGCCGAACGTGTTGACATAGTCAATGTAACGTTGAGGTACGTTTCCCGTCGAGACATCCCCCAATCCGATCTTGGTGACGTCTACAGAAAGTCCGAAAGAGAGGCGGTCATACGCAGTCAGCGGATATCCAAACCGCACTCCGCCCCCGGTGCTGGTCGTATTGTAGTCGCCCAGACCAAGACGGGCGGCGTCTGTGGTGCGAGTAAAAAGATCGAAGCCTCTAGCCACTCCATCGACCGTGTAATAGGGGTCTGTTTGAGAAAGTGAGTAGGTTTTGCTGCTTTTGCTGCTGTTTATCGCAGCAGAGACCGATTTGCCACTTCCAAATATATTGTCCTGGGATATGGAACTCGAAACGGTTAATTTTTCACTACTCGAGAATCCTGCGCCAACGAGGAATGCACCGGTTGGCTTTTCCTTAACCTTTACTGTTGCATCAACTTGATCAGGAGAGCCCGGAACCGGGGGGGTTTCAACATCGACTTCAGAGAAGTAGCCCAGACGATCAAGCCGCTGCTTGGATTTTTGCAACTTATCAGTGTCGTAATACGCCCCCTCAAGTTGTCGTAATTCACGACGAATGACTTCGTCGCGGGTCTTCGTGTTGCCGGCGACATTGATGCGTCGCACGTAAACACGACGGCCGGGATCGATCAGAAAATTGAACGTAACCTGCCGTTTGTCCTTATCGGTCTCCGGGACAGGATTTACGTTGGCAAAAGCGTACCCATCGTTGCCGAGCCTGTCAGTAATTCTTTTAACGCTGTCGTTGAGGGCTTCCCGGGAAAATGTATCGCCCGGTTTGAGTTGTATCAGAGCGCGGACATCAGCCTCCGGAAGCAACATCTGCCCGCCTACCCTTACCTCGGAGATCGTATATTTCTCACCCTCGACAATTCCAACCGTGATGAAAATCCCTTTTTTGTCAGGGGATATAGAGACTTGGGTGGACTCGATGTTGAAGTCGAGATATCCGCGATTGGAGTAATAGGACCTCAGAGTTTCCAAGTCGGCGGATAACTTTTGCTTCGAGTACTGGTCACTTTTACTGTACCAAGTGAGCCAGCCTGGGGTTGTTAGGGCGAATTGAGAAAGCAGTTCCTTTTCGCCAAATGCTTGATTGCCGATGATATTAATAGACTGAATTTTGGCAGCATCACCCTCGTTGATGTTGAAATTTACGCCGACCCGGTTGCGTTCGAGAGGCGTTACAGTGGTCGTCATTACGACGCCGTATTTGCCCCTATTCAGGTATTGGCGCTTGAGTTCCTGTTCTGCGCGATCAAGGACGGCGCGGTCAAATATGCGCGATTCGGCAAGACCGACTTCCTTGAACGCTTTTAGAATTGCATCTTTCTCGAATTCCTTCAGCCCTGAAAACTCGATAGATGAAATTGCGGGCCGCTCTTCGATCACGACGATAAGTACGTCGCGGTCCACCTCCAACCGGACATCCTTGAAGAAGCCAGTTGCGAAGAGTGCACGCACAGCAGCGGCGGCTTTCGCGTCATCGACTCTTTCCCCAACTTTTACAGGTAGGTAGCTGAAAACCGTTCCGGCTTCAACGCGTTGTATCCCTTCGACCCGAATATCTTTAACGACGAATGGCTCGAAGGCCTGTGCAATTATCGGGAGGCAAATTAGGCCGAGCACAAAAAATCGAAACATGGTGGTCAAGTCAGCCTGAGATTAATCGATTTATATCGTTGTAAAAGGCAAAAACGGTCAGAAGGATAAGCAAGGACAATCCGACTTTTTGGCCAAATTCCATCACCCGATCAGATACCGGACTTCCTTTAAGTAATTCGACAATATAATACAACAAATGGCCCCCATCCAATAATGGGATGGGCAGTAAATTCAGTACGCCCAGACTGATGCTGATCAGTGCCAAAAAGCCCATGTAGGCAATGACCCCGTGTTGCGCTGATTGCCCGGCATAGTCAGCGATCGTGACCGGCCCGCTCAGATTTTTCCAGGAAATCTGTCCCAGAAGCATTTTGCCGAGCATGCGAAGGCTGAAGAGTGCAGTTTCCAATGTGCGTTCACAAGCCCGTGGAAATGCCTCCATCGCACCGTAACGGACTGTGACCGTCATGTTTTTTAGATTTGCGTCATCCAGTTGTGCAGAGACGCCTATTCGGCCCCATTTCGAGCCACCTTGTTGTACAACCTCAGGCACCAAGGTGATCGCGCGGTTCCCGGACGTAGTCTTGATAAGTACGTCGAGTTTCTCGCCGCCATGCGCGCGAATCACGCCTACCAACTGTTCCCAGGAGTCGACAGTGATCCCGGCCGCCGTCAAGACGCGATCGCCAGATTTAATGCCCGCCAGCGCTGCAACGCTGCCACTTACAACATGACCGATGACAGGCGCTACCCGCGGCCTGAACAAACGAAGACCGGATCGTGCGAGTAGGTCACCTTCGAGGTCGTTTGATTTAAACGTTGTGAAATCTAGATTCGCCCAGTTTATTTCGTTCCTCGTGTTGAGGGTTTCCACGCTTGCCACGGACCTGTCGACCATATGTTTTAAGAGGTGCCAGCGAAGATCCTGCCAGCTCGCAACGGGAATACCATTCACGCGGACGACTGTTTCGCCACCTTGCAACCCGCTGGCAGCCGCGATTGTTCCCTGTTCAGGTGGCGCGAGGATCGGCTTCGCTTCCACCACGCCCAGGATGAGCACTGTCCAATAAATCAAGACCGCCAACGCAAGATTCGCCGCGGGGCCGGCGATGACGATTGCTATGCGCTTCCAGACACTCTGTCGATTGAACGCTCGCTTGAGATCCTGCGGGTCGACGAAACCTTCCCGCTCATCCAACATTTTCACATAGCCGCCCAAAGGCCAGGCCGCTAGAGACCACTCGGTTTGATCTGCGCCCGCTTTGATAGAAAACAGAGGCTTCCCGAATCCCACCGAAAAACGCAGGACTTTTACGCCGCAGAGACGCGCGACGGTGAAATGCCCCAGTTCGTGTATCACGATGAGGATAGCAAGTGCAGCAAGGAACGCCAGCACGGTGATGAGAAGGCTCATTTGATAAGCAGTTCTTCAATAACATCATTTGCGGTTGCCCTGCCGACCCGGTCCGCTTCAATTATGGTTTCAAGATCGTGCAGTGGCACTACAGGAATTCGAGCGAGAGATTCCGCTATGACAGCGGTTATTTGAGGGAATGGAAGTCCATTTTCTAGAAACCTTGCCACCGCAACCTCGTTTGCCGCGTTAAACACGGTAGCGGCCGATCCGTCGGAACTCAAAACCTCATATGCAAGTTTGAGCGCTGCGAATCTGTCAAAATCAGGTGGCTCGAACGTCAAAGCCTTGGAGTTAAAGAAATCGAGAGACGGAACGCCTGACTCGATACGATCCGGAAAGGCGAGCGCCTGAGCGATCGGCGTGCGCATGTCAGGATTGCCAAGTTGGGCCAGTACCGATCCGTCGGAGTATTCGACCATGGAGTGGACGATGCTCTGCGGATGAATTACGACCTGGATTTGATCTGGCATCGCATCAAACAGCCACCGGGCCTCGATCACTTCCAGTCCTTTGTTCATCATAGTCGCGGAATCCACCGAGATCTTGCGTCCCATGACCCAATTCGGATGGGCGCAAGCCTGATCCGGGGTTACGTTCTGCAATGATTCCAAAGGGCTGGTCCGAAACGGCCCCCCCGATCCTGTGAGCAGGATCCGGCGCACTCCTTTTTCATGGAGTTTTCCCTTTCCATTCACCGGAAGGCATTGAAATATCGCGTTGTGCTCGCTATCAATCGGTAGAAGGGTCGCCCCGGACGCCGTTATTTTTTGCATGAAAACGGGACCAGCCATAACGAGCGCTTCCTTGTTTGCAAGCAGTATTTTCTTTCCGGATTCGGCAGCGGCCAGACTTGGGGCCAATCCGGCTGCGCCGACAATGGCGGCCATTACGGTGTCCACGACCGGAGACTGAACGCTTTCGATTAACCCCGCCTCCCCGGTTAAAATCCGAGTGGTTAAGCCAGCACGCTTAAGTGATGCCTCCAATGCTTGCGCATGGGCCGCGTCTGCGATCACTGCGTAGTCCGGGCGATGTAATGCGCACAATGCAGCGAGATCTTCGTGACTTGTGTTGGCCGTCAACGCGAACACGCGGTAGCGGTCAGGGTGCCTGGCGACAACATCAAGTGTGCTACGCCCAATTGAACCGGTCGCGCCAAGTACAGTGATATTTTGCATCGTTTTAACTATAGTAAAAACAAAATGGCGGACATGGGCAACACAGGTATCAATGCGTCAATCCGGTCGAGGATTCCACCGTGCCCCGGCAGAATTTTGCCACTATCCTTTACGCCGGCAAGCCTTTTCAGCGCTGATTCAAACAGATCACCGCAGATGCTAAACGCCGCGAGAATCCATAAAACGGGAAGGATTGCAGCCGCCCCTAATACTGAATCATTCAGAACAGGCGGAGTGCTTTCGTTAAAGAAGAAGCACCAGCCAATTCCGTATGCGGTAACAGCTAGAAGCGCGCCCGCGACTCCTTCCCATGTTTTTCCGGGACTGATTGAAGGTGCAAGTTTGTGACGTCCGAAACTGCGCCCGGCGAAATATGCCGCGCTGTCTGCCAACCAAACAATCGCCATGAAGCGTAGCAATGTGTTCGGGGATATCCCCCGTAAATGAACCATTGCGAAAAAGCATGCCGGTAGCACTACCCATCCAACGATAAGCACGATCATGAACTTCTTGACCGGCAGGCCTCGTTTTAACCAGAGCGGCATGCCGAATATCCAGAATGCCGTCGCTAGCAAATAGAATGGCGCGACGTCATGAAAAGTCGGTGTCGGGATCCAGTTCCAAGCGAACAAAAGGGCGGTTACTACCATCGCAGCCGAATATCCAGCCCTCTGAGCGGCACTCAAGCGAGTCAAACCCGCCCATTCCCAAGCGGCTACAGCCAGGATGGCTGCACAAACGAATAACCAGCCTCGCGCCGTCAGGAAGTAAAGAGCGATCAAGAAGACGGCGACTAGCACAACCGCTGTTATGACCCGCGTTTTGAGCATTACAGGTCCGTTTGGTTACGGGAAGACTATCTACAAACCGCTTCGACTATGATGCCAGACGTCGCCTCTGTATCGTCTCGTTGACGGCTTTGGTCTCGTTCAGTTGCTCGCTCGTTCGTCCGAAGCGACGTTCTCTGGCACGATACCATTCAATAGCGGAGGCAAAGGCCGCGGTATCAAAGTCTGGCCACAAGGTGTCAGTGAAGTAGAGCTCCGTGTAGGCTAAGTGCCAGAGCAAAAAATTGCTTATCCGTTGTTCCCCGCCCGTTCTGATGAATAGATCAGGCTCCGGGGCGTAATTCATGGCCAGATGCATGGCCAAATCGGACTCGCTGTAATGCGTTCCCGAACTCGGTGGCTTGCGAATCATGGTTTCCACCGCCTGCAGCACGTCTTTACGCCCGCCGTAATTTGCTGCAATGGTAAGCGTCAGCCCAGCATTTCCGCTGGTTAGGGCTTCCGCAGAGGACACGAGTTCAGAGATGCGCGGATTGAAAGCATCTAATTCCCCGATGACCTTGAGTCTCACCCCGTTACGGTGGAGGCGTTCTACTTCCTGTTCCAGTGCCATCGCAAAAAGTTGCTGGAGGACGGATACCTCTTCTTCTGGACGTCGCCAGTTTTCAGAGCTGAATGCGAATAAGGTCAGATGCCCGATTCCCGACTCGATGCATGCTCGCGTAACTTCGCGGACGGCTTCAACACCGCGCTTATGGCCTGCGACGCGGGGTAGATGACGCTTCTTCGCCCACCGTCCGTTGCCATCCATAATGATGGCTATGTGATTCGGTAGATCGCCTACATGCTGAATTTACTGCGTTGAGCTGGTGAATTTTTGCATGTGTAGTAATTAATGTGTCTTTGGGCGAGCCGCTTACACACCCAACAATTCGGATTCCTTGGCCTGAATCATTTTTTCGATTTCCGCGATGAACTTGTCCGTAAGTTTCTGGACATCATCCTGAGCCCTGCGTTCGTCGTCTTCAGGAACGGATTTAGCCTTGAGCATTTCTTTTAGCGCCTGGTTGGCATCTCTGCGCAGATTCCGAACCGCTATTCGCGCGTCCTCGGCCTCGCCTTTTACAACCTTGATCAGTTCACGACGGCGCTCTTCGGTAAGCGGTGGCATGGGGATGCGGATGATGTCCCCCTGCGCCGAGGGATTGAGCCCGAGATCAGCCTCTCGAATGGCCTTTTCGATGGGCGCCGCCATTTTTTTTTCCCAAGGTGTTACCCCGATCGTGCGTGCGTCAATCAGACTCACGTTGGCGACTTGGCTCAAGGGAACCATGCTGCCGTAATAATCCACTTGAACATGATCGAGTATTCCCGGATGGGCTCGGCCAGTACGGACCTTTGACAAGTCAGTCTTCAAGGCTTCGACCGACTTCTGCATCTTTTGCTCGGTGTTTTTCTTAACTTCGCCGATCGTAGCCACGTCTTCCTCCAAAACTGTTTCGATTACCACCGAATTCCATCCGGCGTTTGGGACTCACTAACCCGCTGGCGCGGGAGAAAATAATGCCGCCGCCCGCAAACCGCATTATGCGTGAACGAGCGTCCCCTCGTCTTCGCCCAGGATCACCCGCTTGAGGGCTCCGGATTTGAAGATACTAAAAACGATAAGCGGCAATTTTTGGTCCCGGCAAAGGGCCAAGGCGGTCGCATCCATAACTTTCAGATTACGCGTGAACGCTTCGTCAAACGTAAGACTCGTATAACGCGTGGCATCAGGATTGGTTTTAGGATCGGCCGTGTAAACGCCATCCACCTTGGTTGCCTTCAGCACTATCTCCGCCCCGATCTCGGAGGCCCGAAGAGCTGCAGCGGTGTCCGTGGTAAAGAACGGGTTGCCCGTGCCAGCTGCGAAAATGACGATCTTCCCTTCCTCGAGGTACCGGATCGCCTTGCCACGGATGTAGGGCTCTACGACCTGTTCAATATTCAAGGCCGACTGCACCCTGGCATTCAACCCCGCGCGCCGCATGGCATCCTGTAGGGCGAGTGCATTCATTATGGTTGCAAGCATGCCCATATAGTCGGCCGTCGCCCGATCCATTCCGGCCGCCCCGGGGGCGACTCCCCGGAATATGTTGCCACCGCCGATAACCACACCCATTTCGAGATCGAGCTTTGCAATTTCCGCAATTTCCGAAACTATTCTGTCTATCGTGGTCCGGTTGATTCCGAAGGGATCGTCCCCCATCAGAGCTTCGCCCGAAAGCTTCAGCAAAATGCGTTTGTACTTGGTGGGTGTGCTCATGGTTGCGATCTCGGTTACCTGGCCAAGCCCGCCTGAGCCATTACCTCTGCGGCAAAATCGGTGGTCTTTTTCTCGATGCCCTCGCCAACGACATAAAGTGAGAAGCCAGCGACGGTTGCGCTCTTTGATTTAAGCAAGCCCTCAATGCTTTGTTTGTCGTCCTTTACGAAGGCCTGCCCTAAAAGCGTCACTTCCTTCAGATATTTCTGAACGCTTCCTTCGATCATTTTTTCGACGATGTTGGCCGGTTTGCCGGATTCAGCGGCTTTGGCCGCAGCGACGCTCCGTTCCTTTTCTATCAGTTCGACGGGAACCTGTTCGCGGGATAGCGCGACCGGCTTGGATGCTGCGATTTGCATTGCGAGATCGCGCGCCAAACCTTCATCGCCGCCGACAACGTCGACAACAACTCCGATTTTCGAACCACCGTGAATATATTGGGCGAGCTTGCCAGCCGCTTGGTAGCGAACGAAGCGGCGTACGGAAATGTTCTCGCCGATTTTTCCATAAGGGTCGAAT
>CAITSH010000314.1 GCA_903895005.1 uncultured Pseudomonadota bacterium | reverse complement strand
GGCGCCGATGCGATGTTGTTCACGGGCCGTGTGACCGGAGACCGCCTTGCCGGCAGCGTCACCGATGCGAAGGGGCACGAGATTCGCTGGCAGGCGCGCCGCCAGAATGCGCCTCGTGTGCTCTCTGCGCGCTAATTTCAAAGCAGAATAAGCTGGAAACCCGCGTCTGGCGCGGGTCTCCAGCATGTCGTTTGTCAGGCGCCGACCAGCGGCACGATGGCGCCGTCCTCGATCCTGAGCGCGCCGGCGCGTTCCAGGTCGCCGACCAGCCAAGCGGCAAGCCCCTCCGGCGAGCGCTGCAGGAAGCGCGCATTGATGTCGGCGATGATGGGCACGCTTGCAAGGTAGTCAGGCAGCGTGGCAAGCGCGATGCGCCGTCGGTCCAGCAAGGCGAAAACCAGCATGACCTTGATCGCGTGGCGTGCCAGTCGTGTGTCGTCCTGCTCAAAGCCCTCCAGTCGCTTGAAGGCACGCGCTAGCGCCGCCGTCACATCGTCGAAGGCCGCGCCGTGTCCGGGAATCACCGTGCGCACCGGAAGGGCGGCGATTTTTTCCAGCGTTGCGCGGGTGTGCGCGCACGCGGCGCGTCCCGATTCAGAGTCATCGAGCAGGCGCGGGAATAGTACGCCGAATCCGTTCTGCCACAGCGCATCGCCCGAAATGAGAACGCGCGCCTCGTCGGACCAGAACATCACCGCGTGTGGATCGTGCCCTGGTGCGGCGATGACCTGCCAGGCGAGTCCGCCCATGGTCAGTATGTCGCCGTCGGAAAATGTGTCGTCGTATTCAAAACGCACGGCGCGTTGGTCGGCGTAGGTCAGCAACAGTCGCTGCTCGTCCCAGCGGTCGATTAACGCCGCCTCCCCCGCCGGCAGGCTGGTGCGGCAGGCATATTCACGCCTTACCGCAGCGTTGCCGCCCATGTGATCGGAGTGGCAGTGCGTGTTGAGCAGCCAGTCGAGTGGCCCCCCCGCCAGCGCGTGCTTTAGCAGAGCAAGGGTCTGCGGCGCGTGGCTGACATAGCTCGAATCCACCAGGGTCGCGCTGCTGCCGGCATCGTTGTTACCGAGCAGCAGGATGTTGTTGCAGGACAGCCAGCCGCGCTCGAATACCCGGATTGATGCGGGAAGGGTCATGGACGGCGTGCGGGCAGCTGGTCCAGGACAGCCTGCTTTTGCGCCGGTGTATAACCGGACCACGCGACGATTTCCTCGACCTTGCGGTAGCAGCCCAGGCACAGCGTCCCCGTGCCGTCGAGCCGGCAAAAGTTGATGCATGGCGAGGGAACGTCGCCGGGTTTCAGAATCTCAGTGGCGGCCATGGATGGTTTTGTTGCGCTGAAGGTGGCTAAAGTGAGTTTGTTGCGTCCCTGCGCCCGGGCTCGTGACATGGGGGGACCGGGTGCTTGCGGCATAATCCCCGGACAGAGTCGCAGAATTGATCGCGGAGACGGGCATGACAAGAATGGCGTTGATCATTCCATATCGTAACAGGCAGGCGCATCTGGACAGCCTGCTGCCGCATCTGGTCTCGTATTTTGTCCGTGACAAGCTGGACCGCTTCATCACGCCGGTGATGGTGCTTGCCGAGCAGGCCGACACGCTTGAGTTCAACCGCGGCGCGGTGCGTAACGCCGGTTTTCTCGCCATTGAAAAGGACGTCGACTACCTGTGCTTTCACGATGTCGACTACCTTCCGATCTGGGCTGATTACACCGTACCGGACAATCCGACCGGCATTGTCTGGTGGGGCGCGCACGAGCGACCGATCCGGGTCAACCAGCGCGACCTGGTGGTGAAGGGGCAGACGAAGGGCCTGATCGGCGTCAGTGTGATGGACAAGGCGCAGTTTCGCAGCGTCAACGGTTATTCCAACGCGTACTGGGGTTGGGGCTTTGAGGATGCCGACCTGATCGAGCGCTTCCGGTGCAAGGGCATCCCGATCGACAATCGCCAGGGCACCTTCATTCCGCTTGATCACGACAACGAGGGCTTTGCCGACGACGGATCGAAAAGCCCGGTCTGGCTGCGTAACGAAGCCTTGTTCAAGGACAAGGCCGCCGGCTATGCCGCGGGGGCGTACGCGCGCGACGGGCTGAGCAGCTTTGCCGGCAAAACGCTCAGCCGCGAAGTGCGGACGATTCACGGGCTGGATGGCGTCGAATCGGCCGAACTCATACACCTGAAGCTTGACCTGAGCGGAACACGGTAAGCCAGTGACCTAAGGCAGTCGCCCAGGCGCAAAGGGAGCAAGCCTAGCTTTGTTTCGCTGCAAGTGCGCGCGCGGCTTTTGACGCTGGTTCGCGCCCCAGGTGGCGGCAGATCATCTGCCCGGCGCGAAGCAGGGCGTTCATGTCCACACCCGTCTCGATACCGAGGCCGTGCAGCATGTAGACCACGTCCTCGCTGGCGACATTGCCGCTCGCCCCCTTGGCGTAAGGGCAGCCGCCAAGGCCGGCAATGGAACTGTCGACGGTGGTGATACCCAGCTGCAGGGCGGCGTAGATATTGGCCAGGGCCTGACCGTAGGTGTCATGGCAATGCACCGCCAGCGCGCTGACCGGCACCGCGGTGTTGACGGCTGCGATCATGCTTTGCATGCGCCCCGGCGTGGCGCTGCCTATGGTGTCGCCGAGGGATACCTCATAGCAGCCCATGTCTCGCAGGGCTTTGGCCACCGTCGCCACGGCCTGCGGTGAAATCGCCCCTTCATAAGGGCAATCGATGACGCAGGAGATATAGCCGCGCACGCGCACGCCTGATTCGCGTGCCGCGGCCACCACCGGTGAAAAGCGCTCCAGGCTTTC
>CAITSH010000313.1 GCA_903895005.1 uncultured Pseudomonadota bacterium | reverse complement strand
GGAATAGTAACGGCGGCGGGGCTTGGCTCAGAGTATTCGACCACCGGTGGCGGCGCTGGCGCGAGCGCTACGCTCGTCATCCAAGTTGCTGGCGCTGGGACTCCGGCAAACTGCTCCTTCACCTATGTTTCAGCGACCGCCGCTGGAGTCGGGGCGCAGACTGGCGCGCCGACTACAAGTGGGTGCTGATTTTATGAAGGACGACGCGGATTTTCCTCTATAGCCGCTTTGGGAAATATATTAGACGCAGGATATCAATGAAAATGAATTTCGAAACATTTCGGGCCAAGTCGGAGCGCGGCTTTACGCTGATTGAGTTGGTGGTCGTTATACTTATACTCGGCATTCTCGCCGCGACAGCTGCCCCAAGGTTTGTGAACCTTCAAGGGCAGGCGCGCGTTGCTTCCGTAAATGGCGCCAAGGGCGCGGTCGCTTCTGCGGCGTCGCTCGCATATGCGCTGTCGGCGGCGACCGGTTCCGCGTCAACTACCAGTGTTTCAATGGATGGGACAAGCGTCACGATGATAGGCAACTACCCTACCGCGAACGCGGCCGGAATAGTAACGGCGGCGGGGCTTGGCTCAGAGTATTCGACCACCGGTGGCGGCGCTGGTGCGAGTGCTACGCTCGTCATCCAAGTTGCCGGCGCTGGGACACCTGCAAACTGCTCCTTCACCTATGTTTCAGCGACCGCCGCTGGCGTTGGAGCGAGAGTGGGGACGCCGATCACTTCGGGTTGCTAGACGAACGGGGATCTTAAGAATGAACGGCAAGGCGGGAGGTCGCGAAAGCGCCGCCCGCCTTTTGTTTTGGAGCGATGCCCCGATGCTGCGCATCTCTGAATGGCAGGCTGCACGTTTTTACAATGCCGCCGGTTACAGCCTGATCGAGCTCATTGCCGTCATGGTTGTTATCGCGATCATCGCGGTGGTGATCGTTCCCCGCACCGGCAGTGATGATCTCATCGTTTCGACGCAGGCCGATCAGCTCTCGGCGGCAATCCGCTATGCGCAGTCCGCCTCGGTGAGCAAGGGCGGTTCCGGAACCAGTGGGAGGCGTTACCGGATTCAATTTACCAGCAGCAGCTACCAGATGTTTTACTACGACGTTGCAAGCGCGACCAGTACGGCGGAAGTCGACCCGGCGACCGGGTCTCCGGCCGCGACTTCACTCGGGGGCGGGGTGACGCTGACGGTGCCCGCGGCTCTCCCTTCGAGCTTGGTCGGGTTTAATGCGGCGGGCGTTCCTTACACTGACGCTGCAGTGACGGCGACCGCGCTTGCCAGCACGGCTTCGATCACGCTGTCCAAGGGTACGAGCACGCGTAGCGTGCAAGTCTTCGCCGAAACGGGCATGGTCAGGGTGCCATGAGCCAGGTGCGAAACCGGCCCCGACAGTGCGGCATCAGCCTGATCGAGCTGGTTGTCTTCATTGTTGTCGTGTCGGCGGCTGCGGTTGCATTGCTCGGCGCGCTTGCGGGGATCGTTCCGCGAGGCAGCACCGCCGCGCAGTTGACGCAGGCAAGTCAACTGGCGCAGGAGCGCATGGAACTGATCGTCGGTCAGCGCGCCGTGCTTGGGTATTCGAGCACACAGCTTGACCCGTGCCCGTTGCTCGGGACCCAGGTTCCATGTACCCAGTTATCGTCGTTTGTAGTCACGGCGACCGGCATCAACCCGGCCGTTGGATGGCCGACCGATACGGCGCCAAACCGCCTGCTCAATCGCCAGATCACGGTGACAGTAACCGGTCCGACCGGTGCGGTGTTGGCGAAAGAAGATACCGTTCTATCCAACTTCTGATGAAGTCCAAAACACGCATCCGCCACAGTCTTGCGCAGGGTTTTACCCTTATTGAGTTCATCGCCGTCATGGTTGTGGTCGGCGTCATCGCGGTCATTGGCGGAAATATTTTTCGCGGTGCATTTATGGCTTATTTTGGCAGCAAGGATCTTGTTCAGGCTGATGCACAGGTGAAGGTGGCATTGGAGCGCATGGCGCGTGAGCTCAAGGATATCCGCTCGGCGTCCGCCACGGATTTGCCCACCTTCACCGCCAGTGCGATTACATTCGTGGATGTGAACGGCAATACCATCGCTTACGCGCTTTCGGGAACGACATTGAACCGGACCCTCAACGCCGGTGCGGCGCAGCCGCTCGCCGACAACATCAGTTCGCTTGCTTTCAGTTATTTGCGCCGGGACGGACAAACTGCGGAGCCGGCCGCGGGTACTGCCGCAAACGTCTACTACATCACCTACCGCATGACTGTGGCCAAGACGACGGCAAGCCAGAGTTACCGCGGCACCGTCAAGCCGAGGGCCTTCTGATGCTGCGCAAACGACAGGGCGGCTTTCTGGTCATTGTTGCGGTCGTGCTGATCGTGGTTGTTGCGCTGATGGTGACCAGCCTTGGCTACATGGCGGCATCGGACGCGGGCTCGGGATCCAGTTCCACTTCCGGACAGGCATTGCTTGCTGCGCAGGCCGGCATAGACAGGGCGGCCCAGTTGTTAAAGAACCCGGGAACGGCCTGCGCCAGCCTGCCAACCACCTCCAACGCGGTTGGTAGCGCCAGCTATGTCATCAGCCCTACGCTCAATAATCCGGCGAGCACCACCATCGGCGGCGCGGGAGTAACGAATGCTGCAACCACCATCCCTGCGGTATCCACCACCGGATATGCCTCGCATGGCCGGATCGTCATTGATGGAGAGCAAATCCGTTACACGGGCAAGACGGCAACAAGTTTCACCGGCGCCACACGCGGGTTTGGCGGAACGGCTGCGGCGGCGCACGCGGCCGCGGCCACCATCCGGCACAACCAGTGCACCGTGCGCGTGACCGGGACATCCGGTTCGTCAATCCGGATACTTGAGTCAGGGGTGCAGGTAGGGCTGTGGTCGGATTACCTCGATGGTGCTAGCACCGCGGTCGGCACGGTGGCGACTACGATAGGGTCGCTCGCAACATCGCTTCCGGCGGGGGACAACCTGATCATTGCAGTGGTATCGCTTAACAGCACTACGTTGGCACGTTTTATCGCCACCGGGAATCTGGAACTGCGCAAAAACGGCGCCAGTCTCGCACCCGTCGTCGCCAATGCGTCAACGATCGACGTCGGTGGCGGTGCGGCGGCAAGCGCGACGGTGTTTCCGCAAAAGACCCATTTCTTTGTCTATAAGGACACCGCCGCCGCGGCGAATCCCACCTACAGCATCAATGCGCTGGGCAGTGCGGCCGGCATTAACGCTCAGGTGAAAATGCTCGTTATCAATGGTCCACCCAACTCAACCTACGGCCCGACAGCCAGCGCGGCCACAAGTACGACGCCGGGGATGCCGGCTACCGTGTTTACCCACAATTCGACTGTTCAGGCTGGGGACAATATCGTCATTGCTGCCGTCCAGTGGCTAAACGCCGCCGGCGGGGGCGGTGGACTGAGGACGATTGCAGCCGGTGATCTGAGGCTCGTGCGCGGCGCGACACTGGTATCCAACCAATTTGTCATCACCATGTCGCGCAACGGCCGGCCAAACGACAACGGCGGGATGCTTTTGATAGCGCGCGATTCGGGCGCTCCCGCCAACCCGAGCTATACCGTTGCGGCCGCCGCGAGCGGAAACAATGTCACGGTCGAGGCCAAGATGATTGTCATTAGCGGACTTGGCAGCGCGTTTCTTGACGGTGCCAGTGTTGCGGCGCTTGGCACGACAGCGACAGCGCTGGGGCCCTTGTCGGCAACGCTACCGGCGCTGGGTGCGGGCGCGAGCAACGTCGTAATCGCGGCGACCCAGTATGACAATACCGCCATAGCTGCGCGCACTATTGCCGCTGCCGCCGAGGGCATTACGCAAAGCGCGACGCTCGGTTCGGCGAAGCAGACGTCCAATCCCTATCAGTTCAGCTTGTGTGCGACAGGTGTCGGGCAGGAATGCACCGATTTCGCGGCTGGATTGTTGTGGCGCCAGACCTTGTCCGGAGCCAGTCCGACGTTCGATGCCCAGGCTGCCGCCAGTGTGGCGACCGGTGTCAGTGGCGAGGCAAAAATTCTGGCTGCGCACCTGTCGCCGGTGACCGATGTGGTTGAAATAATTCCGTAGGCGGGGGCCGGCGTGAGAGCGGTGTGAGGCCGGTTCGCTGGCAGAATAGCCGACGCCAATCCCGGGTTATGACATCGGCAAGTGGGATGCCGGCCTGACCGGCATCTGCCATCGGCTGGAAAGCCCCTATTGACGCGGGTTTCCAGCGAGTCGTGCGACCGGCGTGCGATTCGCTCACGGTTTTCTGGGGAGTAATGGAGGCATCGAAAAACGCGCTCCCGTCGGGTCGAAATTCATCTAGATACGATGAGCTGGTATTGAAAAACGGTGGTTACGTGTCGCTCATGAAGGCTCAGATGGTTGATGCCCTCTCGGAGTCAAAGAAGAAG
>CAITSH010000312.1 GCA_903895005.1 uncultured Pseudomonadota bacterium | reverse complement strand
TTGTCACGAGACGACGCGCCGGCGCATGCTTGTCTGCGCGGCAGCGCGCGCGGAGCGCCGTTGCATCGCGCATCGCTACTTCGCCGCCCCTGCCCTCCTCCGCCCCGCCGCCGCCAATACCCATCTCCTCACCCATCTCCTCGCTGTCCACCGCGTTGCCCCCCCCGCTCTCGCAGTCGTCGGCGTCAGCGTCAGCATCGGCATCTGTTAAAGCGTAGGCATCCGCGAGAAGCAACGGAGTCGGACGCAGCCGCAGCGCCGGGCCATCGCAGCCCGCAATGGTAACGCCGCTTAGCGCGGCGCCGCCGGAATTCACAGTGACGCCGGCGCCTCCGCAGTCGACGATGTGGCTCGCAACGATGCGAGCGAACGAGCTGGCCGTGACAAAAATGCCTGATCCGGAGCCCGACGCGATGCGGCTGCCGACGACGCTGAGCTGCGCGCAGTCTGTGACGAGTGTCGCGGCACCACGGCCACCGCGGTTGCCAATGTCGCACTGCACAACCTCGAGCGGAGGCGGCACGCGAAGAGTGATGCGCGGTTGCGACAACGATATCGACGAGGTTGCAGCACGTGCGACGGAGGCGTGCGCGTGCGCTGGCGTGGGCACAGGCGACGACAGCTCGGATGGAAGGGCGGACGGCACTGACAATGAAAGCGCGGGCGGAACGAGAGGAGAGGCGAGGAGCGCCGGCTGCGAAGGTGCGGCATCAGAGGAGGTAGCGGCGCCACAGGCTGCTGCTACGGCGAATGAGGACGTAATTGCCGATGCAGTGGCGGACGCGATACCGGCGCTGAGAAGAGGCTGTGGTGGCACCACCGGTTTGGAAAGGCCGCGAAACCGAGGTCAAGTTGGGCTCGACCCGTCCCATCGTGGTCGCCTTGCCCGCTGGCCAGTTGGCGCGCATGACCACCCAGGTGGCGCGTCCCGACCCCTTGGTCGCCCCGATTGCTCGCGGGCAGTCCATTGGCCAGTTGCAGGTTTTGTTGGATCAAAAGGTGTATGCCGAGATCCCCTTGGTCGCCCTGGGTGGCGTCGAACAGTCGGGTGTGTTGGGGCGCGCATGGGACGCGATAAGGCTCTGGATCAAGTAGTGAGCGCGTGCAAACATTTTGTGCCGTGGCGGTTTTGCAACGCCAAAGGCATGCCCCGCCGCTGTTGATAGCGGCCTGACCCGGGCGCGGGCGCTCAGGGCTTATTTGTCATCCGGCCACAACGATGCTATAGTCTTGGGCTTTTCGGGTCTTTCATAGAGAAGGGCCCTTTTTGTGTTTCAGACGTTGAGGGACGTTTTCCATGCCAACCATTAATCAACTCGTGCGCCACGGACGGGAAGTCGAGAAATCGAAATCCAAGAGCCCGGCCATGCAAAACTCGCCCCAACGGCGCGGTGTTTGCACACGCGTGTACACCACCACACCCAAGAAGCCCAACTCTGCGCTGCGCAAAGTGGCCAAGGTTCGTTTGACCAACGGCTTTGAGGTGATTTCATACATCGGCGGCGAAGGCCACAACCTGCAAGAGCATTCTGTGGTGCTGGTGCGCGGCGGCCGTGTCAAAGACTTGCCCGGTGTGCGTTACCACATCGTGCGCGGTTCACTCGATTTGCAAGGCGTTAAAGACCGCAAGCAGTCGCGTTCCAAGTACGGCGCAAAAAAGCCAAAAGCCAAGTAAGCCCTGTCGGTTTGAATTTTTCGGTGCTGTTTCCCGCGTGGCGCGGTGATTCAGCG
>CAITSH010000311.1 GCA_903895005.1 uncultured Pseudomonadota bacterium | reverse complement strand
GACGCTGACCAATGGTGAACGGGAGATTATCAACCACCATATCGTTGCGACGATCAAAATGCTTGAGGCGCTACCCTGGCCGAAGCATTTGAAGAATGTGCCTGAGTCCGCGGGAGGGCACCATGAACGGATGGATGGGAAGGGCTACCCAAGGGGGCTTTTGCGCGAGCAGATGTCGGTGCAAGCCAGAATCATGGGAATTGCCGATATTTTCGAGGCATTGACGGCGCGCGACCGGCCATATAAAAAAGGCAAGACACTCACCGACGCGCTCTCGATTCTTGGGAAATTCAAGCAGAACGGGCATATCGACCCTGATCTGTTCGATGTGTTTGTGCGGGAGAAAGTGTACCTGCGCTATGCAACCCAGTTCCTTGACCCCGAACAGATCGATGAGGTCGATGAGGCTAAGATTCCGGGATACAGGCAGTAGTTGCGCGGGAGGCCGATAACGAGCAGGCCTGCCGTGCTCAGCTTGAGGCGCGTGTCACGTAGACGATCAGACCCTCGGTCGCCATTTCGATGAACTTTTCATCGTAGCCCATCTCTTTCAGTTCCCAGCGGAACTCGTTTCCGAGCTTGGCTTTTTTATACCAGCCAAGCCTGTTTTCCGACTGGAATGCCGCAGCTTTTGCGAAGGTTTCCTCCAGGATGTCGGTGAGACGCTTTTGGGAAACCATCTGCTGGGGGTTGTTTGCAATGGCGGGCGGATATCGTTTCGCAATATCCTGGGCCAGGCTTTTTGCGAACTCATCAATCTTGCTGGGTGAGAAAAGCTTGAATGCCACTCGTGCTCCCATGGGGTGCTTTTGTGATTTAATAAGTATACCAGTTCGGGGCGCAATGTCCCGTGACTTACTGCACGCATGGGGGTCGAAAAAGATGTCGTTTTGCCTTTTGTAATTTAGGCTTCGCACCAATACTTTTCCTATTCGGCGTGCTGTGTGTCGGCCTCGTGCTGTTTGGGCTCATCCTCGGTGCTTTGGGAGATACCGTTTGATTCGAGTTTTCATTGGATTCGATGCGCGCGAACCGGTTGCGTTCAGTGTTCTCGCTCATAGCATCCACGCGCGCGCAAGCCAGCCTGTATCGATCACGCCGCTAATGCTCTCGCAGCTTGGCGCGGATTTCTCGCGTGAAGTACATCCGCTGCAGTCCACGGAATTTTCTTTTTCACGTTTTCTTGTTCCGCATTTGTCGGGTTTTCAGGGATGGAGCATATTTACCGATTGCGATATGCTTGTTCAGGATGACATCGCAAGCCTTTGGCGCATGCGTGACGACCGATATGCGGTCATGGTGGTGAAGCATGATCACCGCCCGAGCGAGAGTGTGAAATTTCTGGGCGCGCCACAGACTGCGTATGCCAAGAAAAATTGGTCAAGTGTCATGCTGTTTAACAACGCCAAGTGTCGCGCGTTGACTGCGGAGTACGTGGGCACGGCGACCGGGTTGGACCTTCATCAATTTAAATGGCTTTCCGACGATTCGCTTATCGGTGAATTGCCCCCCCGTTGGAATCATTTGGTGGGTTACGACGAGCGAGCGGATGATGTTTCCTTGATCCACTACACCATCGGCGGCCCCTATTTTTCCGAGTACGCCAAATGCGAGTATGCAGCCGCTTGGTTTGCTGAACGGGACGCGATGCTCCACGCTGGCGCCAGGAAGCCGCGCCAGGCAGATTAATGCTGCGGCGGCTGTGGCGTGGTTGGCGGGGCGGATTGGTGACTGATCCTGAAGCAGACTTTCTTCGTGCGCGACATCATTTCGAATCGCGCCAGTACGATATGGTTGTCACCGTGCTGGAGTCTGTCACGGCGCGAAGTCCGGTCCATGCTCAAGCGTTGAACATGCTGGGGCTAGTACTCGCACGGGAGTTTGGTCGGTTTGCAGAGGGAGAGGCGCTGGTTCGTCGGGCGATCGAAGTCATGCCGGGTTTTCACGAGGCACAAGCGAATCTTGGTTGGATGCTCACTGAGCTGGGTAATGTGGATAAGGGAGTTGATTATCTTGATCGTCTGCTTGAGACTAATCCTGATGATCACGAGGCACGACTGATGCGCGCGACCGCTAATTTAAAGGCGGGGCGTTTCGCCGAGGGCTGGCCGGATTACGAATCCAGAAACCAAAGTGTTACTGCGCGAGCCAGCCCTTATCAATTTCCGATCTGGAATGGCGAATCGAACTCTGGAGTCACGCTTCTGGTAACGGCAGAGCAGGGGATTGGCGACCAGATCATGTTTGCATCCTGCCTTCGGGATGCGCGCCCGAGGGTCGGCAGCATGCTTATAGAGTGTCACCCCTATCTTGTTCCGCTTCTGCAGCGTGCGTTTCCCGATGACAGGGTTGGTGCGAGAGGTGGAGATGGGAAGTTGCCGGAATGGGGGGGCGGGGCACATGTCGATGCGCAACTTCCCATAGGTAGCCTGCCAAGGTTATTTCGCAACGACATTAGTCAATTCCCAAGGCACACCGGCTATCTTCGCGCTGATCCCGATCGGGTCAAATTTTGGGAGGGGCGATTGCAGTCGCTTGGTCCTGGCCTCAAGACTGGTTTGTCTTGGAAAGGTGGAACGGTTACAAGTCGCAGATCACAGCGATCGCTCGCGCCCGAAATGCTGTCTCCCCTTTTGTCCAGGCCGGGATTTTTCATCAACCTTCAATATGGAAGCACCGCGGCGGAGTTGGCCGAATTCGCAAGATTGGGCGATGCAGGGAAGTTTGTTCACTGGCCAGACGCGCTCGAGAGCTATGAGGAGACCGCTGCGCTAATTGTTGCGCTTGATTTGGTGATTAGTGTTTGCACGGCCGTGATTCATTTATCCGGAGCCCTTGGGCGCCTCGTTTGGGTTCTGACGCCGTCGGCGCCCGAATGGCGTTACCTTGGTGCGGGTGAAACCTTGCCCTGGTATCCCTCGGCGCGTTTGTTTCGCCAAAAGGAGCCCTTACTATGGGCGGAGGTTATTGAGCGAGTTGCAGCGGAGCTTGATGCGCTGTGATCGCGAGTGAGCAATAAGTGACGCATTGCGTCACCTGCCCAAAGGTCTGATTACGATTGTTGAATCTTTACTCACTGGCATTAACTAAGTTATTGTTTTTTTGCAATAAAAAAACTATGGCTAAGTTTCTGGTTTGGCATAGTCGTTGCTACGTTAGTCACTACGGCGTATAGGTAAGCCGCAATTACGGGAAGGAAGCAAACATGAAAACGATACAAAAAGGTTTCACCCTGATCGAACTGATGATCGTGGTGGCGATTATCGGAATTTTGGCGGCAGTCGCGTTACCGGCTTATCAGGACTACACCATTCGCGCAAAAGTATATGAATTACTGCTGGCAGCCAGTTCGCAGCGGACATCGTTGTCGGAGAAATACCAGACGGATCCGTCGAATACGACTGGCTTCGGCTCGGGTGCAACAATTGCCGTTGTTGGCAAGGTTGTCACTGGGCTCGTAGATATGGCGGGTACCATCGTCGTTACGGGCGGAGCCACGAGTTCCAGTACGGGGGCTTCCGTAACGGTGACGATGACAGCATCTCCCAACTCGGTGACCGGCACCATGACTTGGTCATGTGTAGGCTCCCCTAGCAAGTATCTGCCTGCGACCTGTCGTTGATAAAACAATCCGCCCGCAGGCGGATTGTTGGTGTCATCCCGAGAGCGAGCGGAGAAGGGCCCCACCGGTTGGTGGGTTTTTTTTGCCCTGAAATTCAGGAACGCATTTTTGAACTTAAGTGACGTTTTTTGTCAGTCCTTGGCCTACGCTGGGGAAGAAGTCAAAGTCG
>CAITSH010000310.1 GCA_903895005.1 uncultured Pseudomonadota bacterium | reverse complement strand
GAACTGAATCCTCCGCACCCTTTTTGTCACTGAAAACACTGAACGAGGTTCCCTCTCCGTTGCCATTATCCAGCCAGTAGTAGCGGACAAAACCAGAGGCTTTTTTAATGATCGGGATGAACTTGTTGGTGACATTCTCGTCGATCGCTTTGCTGTCCTTTGGGTCGAAGTGGTAGTGGCGGATAACGGCGTACATAGAATTAATGGGTGTTCTTTGTTGTTTTTGTTTTTTCCCCACGCAGGCAATAAAAAGCCCCGTGAGCGACAACTCGTCGGGGAAGGTTCAGGCTAGATTCCACGGAAAGATGTCACTCCAAGATATTCCTTGCTACTGGCAAGGATAGAAGAATCTCCGCCCCGTGATGCGACCACGCGGATTAGCGGCCATTGTGACGAACATTGAGTCTGCCCCCTCATTGTTTCTGCCTACGGGAAAAAAGAGATGCCGGCAACGGTTTCACATGAATACAGACGCATTTCAGGGTGATATGACATCATCGCATACAACCAGTCTTGCTCTGGATAGGGCCCTGCGTCTTATCCACGGTGACAGGCCGCCCGCGTATCTCCACTGCTAAGCAGCGGACCCTTATACGGAATGATCGAACGCTATCTGACGCGAGCCCTCAACCGCCGTATTCCTGCCCAGACTAACAATAAAACCACGGGCACAGCCCCAGCCATCATCCAAACCTTGGGAATATGCTGCTCTTCAGCCAAGGGTGCTGTCAGGTAGGCCATCAACTCCAAAACATAATAGCTGATGGCGATCACCGAGAGTCCCTCTACCGTATGTTGCAGGCGCAAGGCCATATCGGCACGGGTGTCCATGCTTTGTAAAAGCTGTTGGTTTTGCGCAGAACGGGTGACATCGACTCTGGTGCGAAGCAGTTCCGCCGCTCGTGCTGCCCGATCCGCCATCAAATTAAGGCGCGCTTCGGTGGCGCGCACGGTGCGCATTGCAGGGTCATAGCGTCGCATCATGAATTCGGCAAAAGTTTGTCGACCCTGAAAACGCGTTTCACGTAAGACGGAAATGCGCTGGTTGACAATCGCCTCATAGGCGGCGGTGGCCGGCACACGAAAGCTGGTTTGAACCGCAAGACGTTCCAATTGTGCCGCTATGGAGAGCAACTCGTGGAGGGCCTCCTCGGCCGATTCCCCGCGCTCATCCAACCCCGAAACCAATGTCGAAAGCCGAGGGTCCAATGTATTCAACTCTCCCGATAATTCCCATGCCCTGGGCAGGCCAAGCATGGATGCGGCACGATAGGTTTCCAATTCGCATAGGCGTTGGACAATCCTACCGATCCTACGAGTCCCCGTTCCTTTGCGCACAAAAACTGCAAAGCGCATAAACCCCGCTGGATCGATGCAAAAGTCCCCCGCAATGACAGCCGCCCCATCGAGGACATAGGATACTGCTAGGCTCTCGGTAGTGAACCAATCGAGCAGGCTGGGCAGGATCTGATCCTCATGGTCAGGCAGATCTTCGACGCGGATCATCATTGCAACCATTGTTTGACCGGGTGCTTTGGCCAGCCACTCGGGAGGTAGCACAGCCGCTCCCGCTGGATCAAAGGGATGCGTATCCAAAACGGGGGTAAAGGCGGAATAGGTCACAAACTCCGTATGCGATTCCCATTTCAAATCCGTATTGCCCAGACTTGCGTTGAAATGGGTCGCATGCGGTTCGGGATGATTCACCCCAAATTGATCAAGCAAGCCGATCAGATGGGCCCGGTCGCTCTCGCGGTCGCGTTTGCGTGCGTCTTTGGGTTCCTTGATCGCAAAATAAACCACCTGACAGGGCGCTCCAAGAACGGGAAAGGGGCGCGCATGCAGTTCATCGACCATTGCATGGCGCAGGGGGTGATCGGGAAGGCGGCTCATGACTTTTTTTAGTCAGTGTTGCTTTCTAGGCTGGAGGGATTAAGTGACACCCTTGATCCATCCCGAGAGACGGACGTGACCCACAAATGCTATGTTTAGGAGCAATCGTAAGAGTCAGGTATGCCAGAATACACATTGCACCAATCTTCCTGCATGTAAAACACTTGCGGACGGAAAGGTAG
>CAITSH010000309.1 GCA_903895005.1 uncultured Pseudomonadota bacterium | reverse complement strand
TCGCCAAAACCCTGCGCGTTGTCGATAAGCGTGACCGCGAGCCCGGACATGCCGAAATGCCAGGCCGCCTCGGCACCGCGCTTTTGCGCGCCGACAATGAGAATGCGCCGCCCGAGACGATCTGGATGCAACAAGGCGGAGAGCACATCCGTAACCGGCACTGGGCTGGCGGGAAGCGCACTCAGCGGCCACTTGGAGCCCAGCGCCAGCACCAGCGCGTCGGCGCGAATAGTTGTGGGCGAAGCATCGACCCCCAGTTGCACGCGGACACCGGCGCGCTGCAGTGCGTCTTCATAAAACCGCAGCAACCGGGGCAGGGTGAGCTTGAAGGGTAATGTCGCGGCCAGGCGCAACTGGCCGCCAATTTGCGTCGCGCGGTCGTACAGCACGACGCTGTGACCGCGTTCGGCCGCACTCAGGGCCGCCTGGATGCCCGCAGGCCCGGCGCCGACCACGGCCACCTCCAGCGTGCGCCTTGGCGGCGGTACATATTCGTCCTCGCGCCCCGTGCGCGGGTTGATTGCACACAAGGCCCGCGCGCCGCTTTGCTCGCGCTGCAGGCAGGTATTACAGCGTATGCAGGGACGGATTTCCGAGCTTCTCCCGCCAAGCAGCTTTTGCGGCAGATCGGGATCGGCAAACAAGGGCCTTGCCTGCGATACAAAATCCGCGTCGCCGTCGCGCACGATGGACTCGGCAAAATCCGGATCGTGAATGCCGCAGGACGCGATGACAGGCACACCGCCACCCTCGCGAATCGGGCGCGCATACGAGACAAACGGCCCCTCCTCGAGATACATCGGAAGGATGCGCTTTTCCATCGCGCGGTAAGTGCCGGCCGAAATGTGGAAGAGGTCGACGCCCGCCTCGGCGAGCGCTTTTGCGACGATGGCATAGGCCTTGATATCAAGACCGCCCGGAAGCAGGTCCTCGCCGTTGATGCGAAAGCTCAGCAGCCGTTTGGGGCCGAGCTGCTCACGCACGGCGCGCACTGTTTCAAGCGGAAATTTCAATCTTGCCTCGAAGGATCCACCGTATTCGTCGGTACGCACGTTGGTGGCGGGCGACAAAAACGTGTTGAGGAGATAGCCATGGGCGCCGTGCAATTCGACCAGATCAAAGCCCGCCTGAACCAGGCGGCGCGTCGCCTCTCCGTGATCGGTCACCAATTGACGTATCTCTGCGACCGTCATCTCCTGCGGCACGCGTTTGCCTTCCATCCAGGGAATCGGTGAGGGCGCGAGAATGGGCTCATCGGGAATGACACGCTGGCTGCCGCAATGCCCCAGCTGAAGTCCTGCGACCGCCCCCTCCGCCTTGATCGCCTCTGCAAGATCACTCAGCCCGGGAATCATGAGGTCATTGTGCGCGCCCAGTTCGGCATGAAACGCCCGGCTGCCCAAGTCGTCCATGAACGTCAACTCGGCAATGACGAGTCCCGCGCCGCCGCATGCCCGCGCGCGGTAGTACTCAACAGTCTGGCGCGTGACACTGCCATCCGCCGCCGCGTACATGGCGCACATCGGCGCCATGACCATCCGGTTCCGAAATGCAACGCCACGCAGCGTAAGGGGCTGCGAAAGTGAGGGGAAAGCGGCGGACACGAAGCTAGCCGAGCTTTTTTTCTTCAGCCTGGATCTTGTCCACAACCAGCTTCAAGTCGGCAAGTTTTGCCGGCGAAAGGCCGAGAATCGGCGCACGCGCCGGGCCCGCGCTCTGCCCTGCGAGTGTCATCGCCTCCTTGATCACCACCGGGAATGAACCCCATGCCCATGCGGCACGCAGCGGGGCGAGCAGGTCGTTGATGCGACCGGCTTCCTTCCAGTCGCCCGTTTTCGCCGAATCGTAAAGCCGCAGCACCAGTTTGGGGAATACGTTGGCCGCGGGCGAAATAGTGCCAGTCCCGCCATGGACGAGCATCGACAAGAACACCGTGTCGCGTCCGGAAAACAGCAGCGACTTGCGGCCGGTGAGCAACAGGTATTCGACGGCCTGCGTCAGGTCGCCATTGGAGTCCTTGACACCGCAGATGTTCTCGGCGGCCTGCATGCAGCGGACGAGGGTTGGCGGCAGCACGTTGACGCTGGTTCTGGGCGGATTGTTATAAAGCATCACCGGCAGCTTGGTGGCCCTGGCTATCGATGTGTAGTGCGTCACCAGTTCGTCCTGGCTGGGCTGGGCAAAATACGGGGTGATCACCAGCGCAAGATCGACGCCGATGGCCTGCGCTGCTTGTGTAAGCTTGATCGCACCGCGCGTCGTGACAGCGCCGGTGCCGGCATAGATCGGCACGCGACCATTAACCGCCTTTGCAGTGATTTCGAGCAGCCTGACGTGCTCGTCGTATTCGAGCGAGAAAAACTCCCCCTGGCTGCCGGCGACGGAAATGCCGTGCAAGCCCTTGCCGATGTACCACTCGATCAATTCGACCACGCGCGCCTCGTCGATGCGCTGGTCGGCGGTGAACGGCGTTGCCATTGCAGGAATAACGCCGTGGAATTTTTGCAGATTCATGGGTCCTTCATCCTCCGTGGGGCGGGCAATCGAGCCCGGAAAAACGACAAAATGAAACCGGATCAGATCACGCCCATCATCCGGTTGAGTTCGAGAACATGCCCGGTAAACCCCGGCAGTGCGCGCGTAACCTGCGGATCGCGCGGATGCGGGAAATCAATGCGAATGTCAGCCACGATCCGGCCGGGCCGGTCGCTCATGACAAGAATCCGGTCGGACAGGAAGACCGCCTCGGCGATGCTGTGTGTGATCAGGATCACCGTCTGTTTTTCCGCCTCCCACAGGCGCAGCAATTCGACATTCAACTGGTCTCGCGTCAGCGCGTCGAGCGCGCCGAAGGGTTCGTCAAGCAGCAGCACTTGCGGGCGCAGGATCAGAATCTGCCCGAACGCGGCGCGTTGGCGCATGCCACCGGACAACTGGTGGGGATATGAGTTGCAAAAAGGCGCCAGCCGCAACACATCGAGGATCTTCGAGGTGCGCACCGCAATATCGGCCGGAGGAACGCCGCGCACCTCGGCGGCAAGGCGGATGTTTTCCTCCACGGTCAGCCAGGGCAGCATGTTGTGCGTCTGGAAAACGATGCCAACGTCCGGCGAAGGCGTGAGTTGCCGGCGCCCGAGGACGTCTATTTCCCCCCCCGCATCCGGCGTATAGAGCCCGCCGATCATGCGCAGCAGCGTGCTTTTCCCGCAACCGCTGGGCCCGAGAACCGACACAAACTGCGCGCGAGGAATTTCGAACGAAACACCCTCGAGCGCCCTGGTGCCTCCGTCGAACGTTTTCGCGACAGCGCGAACCGAGATCGCGGCCTGGATTTCCGTAACCGCCATTATTTTTTCGAGCCCACCCAGCCGTTGTGGGAAATGTCGAAAATGATGCCGTTGGGGTCGCGGTATTTCTTCTCGTAGTAAAGCGAGTCCTTCTCAATCGGGAGGTCGAGAAAAAAGGTTCCGCCGTTGTCTTCGATGGATTTCCCCTGTTCATCCAGGTCATCAACCCAGAATCCAACGTGATGAACA
The DNA here is from genome assembly GCA_903895005.1 of uncultured Pseudomonadota bacterium. Next base: position 6,917 of record CAITSH010000309.1, on the reverse strand, counting down.
CCGACGTAATCCTTGCCGCGTTCCTTTCCGGCAGCCTCATCGGTTTTGTAATTAAGCAGCGCGAGACAGATGGTCCCGTCGGTGAGATAAACGCCGCTGGCAATGGGCGACTCGGTCTTGCCCGCCTCGGTCATGCCGAAGGTTTTCATGTAAAACTTGGCCGCCTCTTCCGGATCGGGGACCGCCATAGCGATGTGACGAAGTTTTGCCATGTTTTTGACTCCTTGTGAACTATAAAAATGCTGCGGACGGCTTTTAGAATGCGCGCCACCAGACGCGACGCGCCAAAAGCTCAATCAGCAGGTAGAGCACGCCGACCAAAACCGAGATTGCGAGTAATGCTGCGAACACCAGGTCTGTTTTTGCGTTTGCGTTAGCCAGCAGAATAAGGTTTCCCAGCCCCTTTTCAGAACCGACAAACTCACCGGCTATCGCGCCGATCACCGCAAGCGGCATCGCCATCTTGCAACCGTCCATGATCACGGGCAGCGCACTGGGTACGCGCAGGCGGCGGAACATGGTCCATGGCGAGGCGCCGATTGCGTGGAAATGTTCAATGAGGTGCGCCGGCGTGCCGGCGAGGCCGCCCATGGTTGAAATGACCACCGGGAAAAAGGCGAACAGGAAGGCCATGAGCACCTTGGACGAAGTGCCGTAGCCGAACCACACGACCAGCAAGGGCGCGAGAGCGATTTTCGGCAGCCCCTGGAAGATTACGACCAATGGATAGAAGGTCCGCCTGAACAGCGGTGAGGCGAATATGGCCAGACCCAGCGCGAGCCCCCCTCCCACAGCCCAAAGAAATCCGAGGATGACCTCCCAGCCGGTCACCATGGACTCGCGCAGCAACAAATCAATGTTGTTCCATGCGGTCAGGAAAATTTGCGAGAGTGGCGGCAGAAGGTAGCGCTTGATCTGGAACAGATCCACCGCCTTCTCCCAAAGCACCGCCACCAGAGCGAATGCGACCAGCGGATCGACGATACTGCGCGGAATGCCTATGAACCTTGGCGGTTTCGGCATGCGAGCCTACTTCTTGTCGTCTGGACGCGGCCCCCAGTCGGGGGGCGGCACAAGAAATCGCTTGAAGTGCCACTGGTCGAATCCATCCAGGTCTGCGGGCCAGACCTGGGCCGTGTGCGCCGTTCCTTTGGGAATCTGTACCATGTCGCAGTAGAACTCGACGTAATTGCCATCCGGGTCCTTGAACACCAGAAATACATTCTCGCCAGGCCCGTGCTTGCCGATGCCGCGCACAATTTCAACCTCCTTTTCCTGCAGGAAGCGCCCCATCACCTCCACCTCGTCGATGGAGGCAAGTTCGTAGGAGAAATGCTCAAGGCCGGGCCGCCACGGCCGGTAGGTGTCGGCGGCGGCCGCCTCGCCAGGGGGGATCTGCGCCAGGGCGAGATCATGGTGATCAACGCTGCTGCGCAGGAACACCATCTGATCGGAAATCCAGTCTGACACCTCAAGGCCTACGATTTCAGTGTAGAACTTCACCGACTTCTGGATATCCCGCACATTAAGCACAAGATGACCGAGCCGACGCGGTTTTGGGCGGTCCATGTTCGCGCCTTACTTGAGGAACTCGTTGGTAAACACGTCTTCTGCGCGTACCTTGCCCTTGAGGTCATAAGCCTTGTCCACAAAGGAGATTGTCGAGCGAATACGGTCGTCTCGGATAAAGCCAAGTCCGTTCTGCTTGGCCTGCGGATCCTGGATCAATTCGCCGATTTCCTTGATCTGCTGCAGGGCGATGGCGCGATCCACCACCGGGAACACTTTCACGAGAATGTCAGCAGCCTGATCGGGGTTTGCGATCGCAAACTCAAATCCACGGTAGGAACTGCGCAGGAATTTGCGAACAAGGTCGGGCTTGGACTTGATCAGCGCCTCAGAAGCGGCAAAACCGTTGCCATAGGCATTGAGTCCGTAATCAGCGTAATCAAACCACGCAACGTTGAGTCCCGCGGCGGCTGCCGTGCGCTGCGTCACCACACGGTCACTGCCCTTCCAGCACTCCACGAGGTCGATTTTGCCCTCAACAAGCGAACCGGAGATCACCGCCGGGTCAAGCCGCATCAATTTGATGAAGTCGCGCGGCTTGCTGTTGAGTTCGAGCCATGCCGGGACAACGTTGTGCACAGGCGAGGCCGACCCGCCACCGAGCGCACGTCCCTTTAGGTCATCAAGCACCTTGGGCTGCATCCGGCTGGTCACCCAGCAAATGGCGCCCGGCCATTTCGTGTTGATCGCCCCGATCATTTTGATCTTGCCGCCGTTCGAGCGGTTGAGAACCAGGCTGATCGGGTCTACGTAACCGAACTCGAACTGGCCCTGATCGAGTTCATTGGCAGTACGGTTGCCGCCGTAGCCGCGGACAATGTTCACCTCCATTCCCGCTTCCTTGAACCAGCCCCTTTCCTGCGCAACGATTACGCCGATCGAACTTCCCTGTGGCAACCAGGCCATGTTGTAGGTGACCTTTTCCTGAGCAAACGCATGGCCCGCCACAAAACCGAAACCCGCCAACAAAGATGCCACCAGCACTGAGAGACAACGGTTCATTACTTTCTCCCGAAAAGAAAATGGACAGTCAGATTTTTTCCGCGGCTACCGGATTGCGTAGCGACCCGATGTTCTGGAGGGATGCCTCCATCACGTCGCCGCTCTTGAGGTATATCCCGCGACCCATGCCGACACCCGCCGGCGTGCCCGTGGCGATGACATCGCCTGGCTCGAGGGTGACGATGGTAGACAGGTAGGCGATCTGCTCGCGCACCGTCCAGATCATGTTCTTGGTGGAGTCATCCTGCATGCTCTTGCCATTGACGGTGAGCTGCATGCGCAGGTCCTGCGGGTCCTTGATCAGCCAGGACGGGACGATCCACGGCCCGAAGGGCGCGAAAGTGTCGTGGCACTTTCCCTGGAACCAGTCGAACTTGAACGGATAGTCCGAACGCATGTTGAGGTCGCGCGCAGAAACGTCATTGACGATCGAGTAGCCGGCGACGTAATCAAGGGCCTTGTCCACAGAAACACGGCGCGCGCGCTTTCCGATCACCGCAGCAAGCTCCACTTCCCAGTCGAGCATCTTGGTTTCAGCAGGCTTGTGCACTGTTTCCCGCGGGCCGATGACGGTGTTTTGCAGCTTGAGGAACATGTAAGGCTTGCTGTCACTCTTTGCCGCGAGCACGGTTGTCATCTCGTTGGCATGCTCGATGAAGTTGGATGCGGCACAAAAGATGCGCGTCGGGCGGTAAGGGGCCATCGCAAGCTTGTCACCGGATCCAACCGCCTTAAGCTTGCCTGAGGCCGCCAGCTTGGCGATCGCCGGTCCGGCCTTGCGCAGCACCGGCGCGGCTGCCTTCCAGTCGCTCATGATGGCCTCAACGCCACCGGTGAACCAATCGGATTTCATGCCCACGGCCCTGACCGCCTTGGCGGCTGCTTTCAGGTCGTAGAGCTTGCCTTCAACGACGACGGCGGGAACAAGCGCTCCCTTGCTTTTGTAGGTGGCGAGTGCGAACCAGGTCATAGTTAATCTCTTAAGTGGTAACGGGACAGAAGAAATTTAACGGCAATTTTTCATGTATGCAAGCATTTTTCTGTGTATACATGAAAACCAAACTCGGAGGAGCGCCCCACGGGCGTGCGCTGGAAATAAACACAAAAACAAGACCGGGGATGGTGCGCGAAGCGCACCGAAGAGCCGCTTCCTGGTCCGGTGCGGACCAGGATCGCCTAGCGAAGCTTGAGGCGCGGGGCGGGATGCGGCGCGGACGCCGTTTTCTTGCGTGCCCGGCTCGCAGGCTTGCCACGCACGAGGGACCGCTCTACCCCGATTAGAGCGGAATTCCCGGCCGTCCCGCCACCGTGATGCTTTTCGAAGTACTCGATGACATTGGTTGCGCTGCTCGCCGTGTGCGCACACATGGCATCGAACGCTGCTGCGGCATCGGCGCGCAAAATAGCTTTCGTGATGGCCTCGTGTTCGGCCGCCGAAGTCTGCAGCCGGTCTCCGGTATTGAAAAACTCCTGCGAACGAAACGGCTCGAGCCGTTGCCTAAGGTTTGCCGCAAGCGCATGCAGGTTCCGATTTCGCGCGCCGATGTAAATCGACTGGTGAAAACTTTCATTGAGTTCGGCGTAGCTGTCGCCATCGCCTTCGAGAACGGCCTTTTTTGCGCGGCTGTGGACGAGTTCGATCTGCTTTTTCTCCGCCATCCCGGCGCGCAGGGCACAAAGCTTGGCGCAAAGCCCCTCCACTTCACTAGCGGCTTCAAACAGGTCGAGCAGTCCGGCAAGATCGATGGTTGCAACTGAAAACCCGCGACGTGGCTGCGACTCGATCAAACCGGTGGCGGCGAGCTCGCGCAGGGCGTCACGCACCGGGCTGCGCGAGACCTTGAACCGTTTGGCCAGGACGATCTCCTCCAGCTTGGCTCCGGGCTTGAGGACGCCATCGACAATATCCCTGGCCAATCGCTGGGAGATTTTCTGTGACAGTGTGCTCATGAAATCATCAGGGTTGGGGTCAAGCGTAACCCCGGTACCGGCAGTTCACTTGCGGAACAGGAAGGGCGTTGCGATCAGCGTGACGAGCAGGATCACGAACCACACCAGCGACCACTCCGGAATCGACAGGGTGAGGAACTTCCAGGGCTTGATGGTGCACAAGCCGTCGTATTGCAAAAGCGGCGGGATCATCTTGCCGATTTTCGACGCATCGAGAAAACGCTCCACCGGCGAACCGGCACAGGACATGGCGCGCTCGGGGCTGCTTTGAATCCAGATGTGATACCCGGCCGCCGCGGCGCCCGCCACCGCCACCAAGCCGGCGAAAAACGAATATAGGACCGTCCCGGTCGCCCCCGGACGGTGCAGGGCCGCGACCAGCGATATCATCGCAATGCCGATAAACCCGAGCCTCTGCACTACGCACCACGGGCAAGGGTCGAGTCCGTCCATGTGCTGCAAAACCAGGGCATAACCGAGCAGGCCAAGGCAGACCGTGAAAATGCCCGTGAATACCGGCGCGCTCGCGCCACGCCCCGTTCTGTTGAATGCCATGTCCGTCTCTTACCCGAAGCAAGTTAAAGTTCCCGCAGGTTAGAGCAAGCCGGGACATCCTGCAATGTCGGTATAATCGCAGGTTGGCCGGGCATATCCCCGCCTGCAATCGCCCTCACGCACACGTCGCAGATTTCAACCGCACCTTTCATCGCCCCTTTGCCGGAAGCACCCCAGAAACATGGAAGCAGAACGCCTAAACGCCCTTGCGGGCACCCTCGCCGACCTCAATGCTCGTTCGCTCGAGTTGCGGAGGTATCTTTGACTACGACGTCAAGCAGGCGCGCCTCGCAGAAGTAAGCCTTTCCCTCGAAGACCCCGGCATCTGGAACGACGCCAAGCGCGCCCAGGATCTGGGTCGTGAAAAAAAGGCACTCGAAGCCACCGTGGGCGCGCTGACCTCCATCGATTCCGGCCTGCGCGACGCCGGAGAGTTATTCGAAATGGCGCGTGCCGAAAATGACGACGATACCCTCGTCGCAGTCGAAACCGATGTCGCCAGCGTGGGCAAGGCCGTTGCCGACCTTGAGTTTCGCCGCATGTTTGCCGACCCGCTGGATCCGAACAACTGCTTCCTCGACATTCAGGCGGGTTCCGGCGGCACCGAGGCCCAGGACTGGGCACAGATCCTCGAGCGCATGTACCTGCGCTATACCGAGCGCAAGGGATTCAAGGTCGAAATTCTCGAGCATTCCGATGGCGATGTGGCCGGCATCAAGAGCGCCTCGCTCAAGGTGAGCGGCCCCTACGCCTATGGACACCTGCGCACCGAGTCGGGAGTCCACCGTCTGGTGCGCAAGTCACCCTTTGACTCTAACGCACGCCGGCACACGTCGTTCGCCAGCGTGTTCATTTATCCGGAAGTCGACGACTCCATCGAAATCGACATCAATCCGGCCGACCTGCGCATCGACACCTACCGCGCCTCGGGCGCCGGCGGCCAGCACATCAACAAAACAGACTCGGCTGTGCGCATCACCCACCTGCCGACCAACATTGTCGTGCAATGCCAGAACGACCGCTCGCAGCACCGCAACCGTGCCGAGGCCATGGCCATGTTGAAGTCGCGGCTGTACGAACTCGAAATGCGCAAGCGCAACGAGACCAAACAGGCGATGGAAGACTCCAAGACCGACATCGGCTGGGGGCACCAGATCCGCTCGTACGTGCTCGACCAGTCGCGCATCAAGGATTTGCGCACCAACGTCGAGATCGGAAATACCCAGTCGGTACTTGACGGCGGTCTCGACGATTTTATTTCGGCAAGCCTGAAGCAAGGCGTATAGCGACACTTCTTCCGCGGCAGACGCGACACCCCCACCATCAGGGCGAATCCCCATGACAGACCAGGCGCAGCAACCAGGGCAGGACGAAAACCAGATCATCGTCGAGCGGCGCGAGAAGCTTGCGCGCGTGCGCGAGAAGGGCATCGCGTTTCCCAACGACTTTGCGCGTGAAGACGAGGCCGCGGCCCTGCACGAGGCCCACGCCGACAAGACCAAGGAGGAACTCGAACCCGCCGGCATCAAGGCCGCCCTTGCCGGTCGCATGGTGTTGAAACGCGTCATGGGCAAGGCGCGCTTTGCCACGCTGCAGGATGGCAGCGGCCGCATGCAGGTCTACATCACAAACGACGGCGTCGGCACCGAAATACACGACGCCTTCAAGCACTGGGACCTGGGTGACATCCTGGGCGTCAAGGGCACCATGTTTCGCACCCGCACCGGCGAGCTCTCGATCGCCGCCACCGAAATCCGCCTGCTGTCCAAAGCGCTGCGCCCGCTGCCGGAAAAGTTCCACGGCCTCACCGACCAGGAGATCAAGTACCGCCAGCGCTATGT
>CAITSH010000308.1 GCA_903895005.1 uncultured Pseudomonadota bacterium | reverse complement strand
GCGCTTGTTCGCCGCCGAGGCCGTGGTGATGTGTTTTCCGGTCTGGTGCTTCGGCCCGCCTGCAATCCTCAAGGGGTTCATGGACCGGGTGATGATTCCCGGCGTTTCCTTCGCGCTCGACGCGCAGGGCGTGATGCGTTCCAACCTGCGGCATATCCGGCGCCTTGTTGCGGTCACCACTTATGGCCGAGACCGGCTCGAATCATGGTGGCTTGGCGACCCGCCGCGAAAAATGGTTACCCGCTACCTGCGCTGGTTTGTCGCCCCTGATGCGCGGGTGCGCTACATGCCGCTGTACGGACTGCACAAAAAAGAGGGCAGCGTGCAGGCGGCCTTCGTGGCTTCGGTGGCGCGGGAGATGGGCTCGCTCTGACGATGGGCTTGGCGTCATTCATGAATGCCTGAAAACCCGCGCCAACAGGGTGTTTCCAGCGCATGCATCTTTTCAGGTGCCGGGTGTGATCTTGTCCTTGGAGTCGCGGCCGGCAATCTCGGCGCCGGCGTCAGCCGCAAGCCCCGTGTGAAACATCAGCGACGCCGCTGAAATCAGCGCAATCACCACAAAGGCCGGCCAGAAGTCAGAGGTCACGATGCTGTCATGCCCCTGCATCGTGCTCGCGAGTTGCAGGGCGTAGGCCCCGATCACCACGCCGATGCTCTGTGCCAGGCGCTGCGACATGCTCTGCAGGCTGGAGGCCTGGCTCATGGTTTCCTTGGTGATGTCCGAGAAACTGATGGCGTTGAGACAGGTAAATTGCAGCGAGCGCAGGCATCCGCTCAGGAGCAGCACCGCGACCACGATGGAATGGGGCGTCGCCGCCGTGAACAGGCCGTAAGCGGCAACCGACGCTGAGGCGAGGATGGCGTTCACCAGCAGCACCTGCCTGAACCCGAATCGTTTCAGGATCATCACGGTCAGCGTTTTCATGAACATCGCGCCGCCCGCCGTCGCGCAACTGAGCAGCCCGGAGTGCAGCGGGTCGAGCCCGAAGCCCAGCTGGAACATCAGCGGGAGCAGGAACGGGGTCGCGCCCATGCCGGTGCGAAAGAGGCTCCCGCCGATGATGCCGGCGCGAAACGTGGGCGACCGGAACAGGCCAAGGTTGATCAGCGGATTGGTGATGCGAGCCGAGTGCCAACTGTAGGCGGCAATGGCGATGACGCCGGCCGCGATGCATGCGGCGGTGATGCCGCCGGGGAGGAGATGGCCGCCGAGTGCGGACAAACCGAGCATCGTCAGCGACAGGCCGATGCCAAGCAGGATGAAGCCGCGCACATCAAGGCGCGGCAACTCGGATTCGCGGATGTTCGGGATAAAGCGCAGTACCAGCACGAGTCCCAGGATGCTGATCGGCACGTTGATGAGGAAGATGCCGCGCCAGTTGAAATATTGCGTGATGAAGCCGCCCAGCGGTGGGCCCATGATGGGCCCGAGCAGTGCCGGAAAGGTGAGGTAGTTGAGCGCCTTGACGAGCCCGCTCTTGGGTACGCTTTTGAGCAGCACCAGGCGGCCGACCGGCACCATCATCGCCCCGCCTATGCCCTGGATGAAGCGCGCGAGTACGAATGCGGGGAGGGTGCTCGATACCGCGCAGGCGAGCGATCCGGCCATGAATACCACGATGGCCCATGCGAAAATCGTGCGCGATCCATAGCGGTCGGCGACCCAGCCGCTGATCGGGATGAAAATCGCCAGGCCGACAAGGTAGGATGTCAGTGCCAGCTTGAGGGCGAGCGGATTTTCGCCAATGTCATTGGCGATCGCAGGCAAGGACGTGGCCAGCACGGTCGAGTCCATGTTCTCCATGAACAGGGCGCAGGCGACGATCAGCGGAATGAGCAGTGTGCGTTGCATCGAAGGGGAGGGGGTGTGGTGCAGGGGCATCGTGAAACCAGGCGTCACGCCGCGCTTCGTTCCGATTATCGCACCGGCGACCGTGTCCGCGTCCGGATATACTTTCGCGCCGGACGGTCGCGGCCATACGACCCAATCAACTGTTGAAAACCATGAAACTCGGTGAAAACGAGCTAGCCGGCATCACGTCTGGAACACTCGCGCACTACAACGAGCGCGCGCAGTCATTCTGGGAGGGCACGCGCGACCACGATGTCCGGCAGAACATCGCGTCCCTGCTCGATCACATCCTTGCCGCAGCGCCGTTTTCCATTCTGGACCTGGGCTGCGGCCCCGGGCGCGATCTCAAAACCTTTTCCAGCCTCGGTCACGTCCCCATCGGCGTCGAAGGGGCGGTGCGCTTTGCTGAAATGGCGCGCAAGTACAGCGGCTGCGAGGTCTGGCAGCAGGATTTTTTACATCTCGACCTCCCGCCAGCGCGCTTTGACGGCGTGTTCGCCAATGCCGTGCTGTTCCATGTGCCGCGACAGGAGTTGCCCCAGGTGCTGGCAAAGCTATACGGCACCCTCAAGCCGGGCGGCGTGCTGTTCTGCTCCAATCCGCGCGGACAAAACGAAGAAGGCTGGAACCGCGGCCGCTACGGCGCATATCACGACCTCGAAGCGTGGCGCGGCTTTGCCGTGGGGGCGGGGTTTGCCGAAGTCACCCACTACTACCGGCCCGAAGGATTGCCGCGCGACCAGCAGCCCTGGCTGGCAAGTGTGTGGCGCACGTGAATGCCGTAAATTGCGCTGCTGACAGGACATGGCGATGAAAGTCGGCGGGGTTAACATTCCGCTCGATTTTGGCCAGATCGAATTGCTGGCTGAACTGGGCGAGTTGAACAGTATTTCCGCCGCGTCGGCTCGGATCGGGCTGTCGCAATCGGCCGGAAGTCATGCCCTGGCCCGGTTGCGCGTCACGCTCGGCGATCCGCTGTTTGTTCGCACCTCTGGGGGCTTGCGACCGACGCCTTATGGTGCGGGCGTGGCACGTGCGGCAGCGCAAGCGCTACGCGGCCTGAGGGAAAGTCTCGAGGCGGGCCGTTCCTTTGATCCCACCAACACTCGTCGCAACTTCACGGTGTACATGACCGACGTGGGCCAGACGGTGTTCCTGCCCCCGCTTCTGGCCATGTTCGGTGGCGATGCGCCTGCCGTTTCGCTGGGGGTCGCGCCGATTCCCGTCGAGGGTCAGGCGGCGGCGCTGGAGTCCGGTGAGGTTGATGTTGCGCTGGGATTTTTTACGACGCTGACCTCCGGATTTCGCCAGCGACTGCTGTTTCGAGAACGCTACGTCTGTGTCACGCGCGCGGACCATCCGGCGTTTTCGCGGGGAATGACGCTCGAGGCGTTTTATGCGACCGGGCACGCTATTACCACCGCGAGCGGTGCCGGGCACCGGCTGCTTGATCATTTGCTGGAGCGACAGCGCATCCGGCGCCGCGTCGTGCTTTCGGTGCCGCAGTTTTTGTCCCTCCCGCTGGTGATCGCAGAGTCGGACCTGCTGGTCATGGTGCCGAGCCAGCTCGCGGAGGTATTTGCGCGTCTCGTCCCCCTTAAGGTCATGCAACCCCCGATCCGGATTCCCGCTTACGACATCCGCGTGTACTGGCATGAGCGCTACCACCATGACGCGGCGAATCGATGGCTGCGCGAGCAGTTCATCCGGATGTTCCATCGTTAACTGCTGGGTCGAATTCGCGAACTGGTTTCGCGGTATGCATCGTGTGCATAGTGAAACTGATTTCCATGCAGTAGACATCGATTCGCGGCAGGACTAATGTCGACCATGCTTGCGAAAATGCCGGGGCCTGCCTAACGCACGGGCCAAAGCCGGCACTTTCTTGGCATCCAAATTGCTGATGTTCCGTGATGTGCTGTCATGTTCAACTGCTTTGATGGGAGAAGACCGATGAAACGACTTTCCTTCAGCCTGCTTTTGGTGCGAACCCTCGTTTGTGCCGCACTCGTTGCACCTTTTGGAAGCGCATCGGCCCAGAGTCCGATCGTGCTAAAGGGCATAACGCCCTGGACGGCTGACTACGATCTTAGCAAGTCATTTTTCATGTTCCAGGAGCTGGTGAACGCGAAGCTCAAGGGCAAAGTGGTTGTCAGCTATCTTGGCGGCCCGGAAGTAGCCCCGCCGAACCAGCAATATGCCGCCCTCAAGAACGGTGTGGTTGACGTCATTGTCGGTGCCGCGGCGTATTACCGCACCGAGATTCCGCTTGCTGCCGCAGTGCAGTTTGCCGACAAGCTGCCTAGCGAACTGCGCAAAACCGGATATTTTGACCTGATGAAGAAAATTCACGCCGATGCGGGCGTGGTCTATCTTGCAAACACTGCGGGGGGGAATCGTTTCCGCCTCTACATGGGAAAGAAAATTGAAAAGCCCAACCTGGCCGGGATGAAAATCCGCGTGTCACCCGTCTACGCGCCTCTGGTGCAGGCGCTCGGGGGCGCACCTGTCAGCATGGCGCCGGGCGATGTCTATACGGCGATGGAGCGGGGCGTGGTGGACGGTTACGGCTGGACCTACACCGGCATTGATGTTTTCGGCTGGAACGAAGTCACGAAATTTGTCGTCGACCACCCGTTCTACTCGCTTGATGGTGTGATCCTGATGAACAAGTCGACATTCGACAAGCTGCCCGCCGACATTCAGACCGCGTTGGTGGAAATTGGCGCCGAGCTTGAGGTGAAGGTGCAGGCCTACATGGCAGACCGCCTGTCCAAGGAAGACGCCAAGCTGAAAAAGCTGGGAATGCAGATGATCAAGTTCTCGCCGGCCGACGCGGCCAGCTACGTGAAAACCGCCAACGACGCCGGCTGGAAGGACTTTATCGAGAAAAATGCGGCCGCGATCAAGGCGAATCCGGGGCTCCTCGAAAAGCTGCAGGCAACCGGCGGCTAAGGGTGCGGCATGCTTGCGGGTGCCCTTGCATCGGCCATTTTTCCAGAGACTTAACGTGAAATTGCTCGGCCTTTGGATCGATAAACTTGAAGACGCGCTGGCGTTCGTTGCGGCGGCGTTGATCGTGTTCGCGGTGCTGGCCGTGACCATTGACGTGGTGAGCCGGTTCTTTTTCACCAAACCTCTTGCGTGGGTCTTCGAGGTGGCTGAATACATCCTGCTTATCGTGCCTTGTATCGGCATGGCCTGGCTTGCCCGCAATGACGGGCACGTGATGATTGATATCGTCACTGCGCGACTGAGCCAGGGGCGGCGCATGCGGCTGGCGACCGTGACAAATGGGATTGTCGCGGTGGTCTGCGAGTTCATCGCCTGGTGGGGAGGGGTCGCCACGTACGAGAGTTATGTCCAGAAGGCGATTATCGAGAACATTCTCTCGACCCCGCAGTACCTGATCTATCTGGTCATCCCGTTCGGCTTCGCGCTTTGCGGCATTGAATTTGCCCGCAAGGCAGTTACTTGCTGGAGTGCCCGAAACCAGCCCGCGCCGCCCCAGGCGCAGCCAGTGCACTAAAGGAGGCGGTCCATGGCTTGGTGGTTGATCCTGATGATCGTCTTTGGATCTGTGATGTTGCTGCTTGCGGCGGGCTTTCCGGTGGCCTTCGCCTTCCTGTTGATCAATATCGTGGGGGCGGAGTTCCTGCAAGGCGGTGGCCGCGCCTTCCACCAGCTCATACTCAGTATCTACAGTTCCGTCACCTCGTTCGGCCTGCTGCCGGTGCCGCTCTTCGTGCTGATGGGGGAGATACTCTGGCATTCAAACATCGCCTCACGTGCGCTCGGGGCGATGGATAAACTGCTCGGGCGTGTACCGGGAAGGCTGAGTTTCCTGACCGTGATCAGCGGTACCGTCTTTGCGGCGCTAAGCGGCTCAACCATGGCCAATACGGCGATGCTGGGCAGCATGTTGTTGCCTGACATGAAGCGCCGCGGCTATGCGGACGACCTGTCGATGGGGCCGGTTATGGCCAGCGGCGCCCTGGCGATGCTCATCCCCCCGAGCGCCCTTGCTGTTGTCTTTGCAGCCGTGGCCAAGGTGTCGATAGGCAAGCTGCTGGTGGCGCTCATCATTCCCGGCTTGATGCTGGCGGCGTTCTACGCGGCTTACATCATCGTGCGCGCCACGCGCGATCCCGCCGCGGCGCCGGCCTATGCCGTTGACGAGACGACCTCGCGGGAAAAATGGCGGGGTGTGCTGCTCTATGTGGCCCCCCTCTCCATCATTGTGTTTCTCGTGGTCGGCGTGATTTTTCTTGGCGTCGCGACGCCCACGGAGGCCGCGGCGCTCGGATGCCTCGGGTCAGTCATCCTCGCGGCGGTTTATCGCGACCTGAATTGGGAACGGATTCGCAAGTCACTGCGGGGTACGCTGCTGATCTCGGTAATGATGCTGACGATCATGGCGGGCGCGATCGGATTCAGCCAGTTGCTCGCGTATTCCGGGGCCAGCAGGGGTTTGCTCGAATTTGTTACCTCATTTGACGTGTCGCCGATCATTCTTGTGATTTTCATGCAGTTGGTGGTGCTGGTGCTGGGTTGTTTCATGGAGCAGATCGCCATCATGTTGATCACGCTGCCCATCTTCATGCCCATCATCAAGGCCACGGGCATTGATCCGATCTGGTTTGCGGTGATCACGTTGATTAACCTTGAAATCGGGCTGATGACCCCGCCCTTCGGTCTGCTGCTATTCGTGATGCAGGGCGTGATGCCCAACGTAAAGATGAAGGCGATTTACATGGCGGCGCTGCCGTTTGTGGTGATTGACGTTTTTGCAATCGGGGTACTGATGGTATTTCCTGACATCGCCATGGGTTTGACCCGTCTCGTGCGCTAGTACGGATCGGTTGTGTGTTTAAAAGGAGAAAAAAATGAATGCAAAGGATGAAGCGGGCGTAACCGAGTTGTCGGTTCCCTTTACCAACCAGCAACTGACCCTGTTGGGCAAGGTTGTGGCTGAAGGTCGCCATGGGAAAACTGTGGAGGAGGTATGCCTCGAATATTTTCGTGAATATGCGGCGCAGTACTTCGGGCGCGAGGAGACGCGTAAATGAACTACGGAAAGGTCAACACGGAATTCACGATGCAACCGGTCAGCGGCAAGGCCGTACCGGTGAAAGCAGGCCAGACGCTGCACATCACGCTCGCAGAGGGGCCGCAGTGCGTGGACTTCAACTGTTTCGGGCTGCACGATTACCGCGAAGCGATGTCGGTCGGTCACATGCGTCGCACCGGCTTTCGCGCGCACACGGGCAGCATCATTTGGAGCAAGCCCCCGCGCTACCATCCGATGATGGTGTTTGCCGAGAAGCCCGATACCTGCGCGACCGACCTGCTGGCGGCGCGCTGCCACGCGACGCAATTTGAAAAGGAGCGCGGCTATCCCGGACTGCACACCAACTGCCAGGACACCTTTGCCGAGACCATCGGTGAGTACGGGCTTTGTCCGGACGATGTGCATGACTCGCTGAATATCTGGATGAACACCGGATGGGATGATGCGGGAAATTTCATTCCGAACACCCGCCGTAATACGGGCAAGAAGGGCGACACCGTGGTGCTGCTGGCACTCATGGATGTACTCGCGGTGCCGATTGTCTGCGGTTCGGGCGATGTCTCCAATACGAGCAATTACTGGTTCCGGCCGGTGTCGGTCGCCGTTCGAGACGAATCCGACGAGACAAGGGCGATGATGGAGCGTCTTCTGAAGCGCCATACCGGGTTTCTTAACCAGCGCACGCCCGAGCAATTCAAGGTTAAACCGCGGGATGACAACCGGGCGCCCAGGCGTGATCCGAATTATCTTGCCGAGTTCGTCAATTTCCCGCTCAAGATCAGCGACCTCGAGTTCAAGCTGAGCG
>CAITSH010000307.1 GCA_903895005.1 uncultured Pseudomonadota bacterium | reverse complement strand
ACGCTCGTGAATACGCTTTTGGGCGAGGAAAGGGTCATCGCGTTCGACCAGCCGGGAACAACACGCGACAGTATCGAGATTGAGTTCACGCTCGCCGGTAAAAACTATACCCTCATCGATACGGCAGGCGTGCGACGCCGCGGCAGGGTATTCGAGTCAATTGAGAAGTTTTCAGTCATCAAGACCCTGCAAGCGATCGATGAATGCAATGTTGCACTCTTGGTCCTTGATGCCCAAGCCGATGTCTCCGATCAGGATGCACATCTCGCGGCTTTTATTCTTGAACGGGGACGAGCACTTGTTGTCGCGGTCAACAAGTGGGATGGTATGGAAGACTACCCGCGCGAGCAGGTGAAACGCGCGATCGCTAAAAAACTGCAATTTCTATCCTTCGCGCGTTTTCACTACATATCAGCGCTGAAGGGGCAGGGCGTCGGCGGGCTATTTGGCTCGATCGACGCAGCTTATGCAGCAGCGATGCGCAAGCTTTCTACGCCACGTCTAACGCGCGCGTTGATCGCTGCAACCGAAAAGCAGCAACCTCCACGAAAAGGGATCTTCAGGCCGAAACTCCGATACGCCCATCAAGGTGGAATGAATCCTCCAGTCATTGTCGTACATGGAAGCGCGCTTGACGCGGTATCGGACAGCTATCGAAGATATCTGGAAGCAGCCTTTCGTGATGTCTTTGAACTGCAAGGAACTCCCCTGCGTGTTCAATTCAGGAACAGCCGTAATCCGTATGCGGCGGAGCGTGGTAATCGGTAGCAAAGGCGTAAAAAATCAATTACAGTAGTGCTTCAGTCAATAGAGCACGGAGTGACCATGAGCACCAAAGGGCAATTGTTACAAGACCCGTTCCTGAACACGCTGCGCAAAGAGCATGTGCCAGTTTCGATTTATCTGGTCAACGGAATCAAGCTTCAGGGGCAGATTGAGTCGTTTGATCAATACGTTGTTTTTCTTAAAAACACGGTCACCCAGATGGTTTACAAGCACGCAATCTCGACCGTTGTGCCAGCACGCCCCGTGCAGATTACCTACGACAACGCCAGCACTGAAAACTAAACTGGCTAGAATTTCGCCGATTCGTTGTGCTTGAGCGTCCGAAAGGCGGGGATGCCGTTGTTCTGGTGGGGCTGGACTTCGGTGCGGACGGATACAACGAAAGTCTCGAAGAATTAAAGCTCCTCGCTGCTAGTGCGGGCCTTTCCTCCCGATCAGTCTTAGGTGGAAGACGGCAGCGCCCCGATCCCGCACTATTTGCCGGCTCAGGCAAAGTTCAAGAGATAGCCGCTGCACTGCGAGAGTGTGGTGCCACGCTCGCAGTGTTCAATCACGAGCTCTCCCCCGCGCAAGAGCGCAATCTCGAAAAAGCACTCGACTGTCGCGTGATAGACCGCACCAGTCTCATTCTGGATATTTTTGCGCAACGAGCGCAAAGCCACGAAGGAAAGCTGCAGGTTGAGTTGGCTCAGCTTGAGCACCTCACAACCCGGCTGGTCCGGGGATGGACGCACCTGGAGCGCCAGAAGGGCGGTATCGGGCTTCGCGGTCCAGGAGAAACACAACTGGAAACCGACAGGCGCTTGATCGGGAAGCGCGTGAAAACGCTCAAGGATAAATTGGAAAGGCTGCAGAAGCAGCGTCTTACACAACGCCGGGCACGGGACCGCGGTGCTGTTTTTTCAGTTTCAATTGTGGGCTATACGAACGCGGGAAAGTCGACTTTGTTCAATGCCCTGACGCACTCCGCCGCGTACGCGGCTGATCAACTGTTCGCAACACTAGATACCACAACGCGCCGACTTTACCTGCCTGAGGCGGGATCCATTGTAATTTCCGATACGGTCGGGTTTATCAGGGAACTTCCCCATGCGTTAGTGGCAGCGTTTCGCGCAACCCTAGAAGAGACGGTTCAGGCGGACCTGCTCTTGCACGTGGTGGATTCGGCCGGCGCTGCGCGGGAGGATCAGATTGCGCAGGTAAATCGGGTATTGTCCGAAATAAACGCCGCAGCATCACCTCAAATTGAGGTGTGGAACAAAATCGATTTGTCCCCACTTTCAGCGGGTTTGGACAGGGATGAGTATGGTAAAATCCGGCGTGTTCGGGTAAGTGCGCGCACCGGGGACGGACTCGCCTTTTTGCGCGAGGCTCTGGTTGAGACGGCAATCTCCAGAACCAAGTCGCCGGCGATTTCGCCGGCTTAATGGGGCGATGGTGCCAAGCATATTGCGCTCGCTATCTGGTTTCACGACCGCTAGGCGTCAATTTCTCAGTATTCGGATTAACGTTGGAGGCACAGGTTTGCCATGTCATTGAACGACCCGCAATGGGGCAAAAAGGGAGGGGGCAATAACGACGGCCCTCCCGACCTCGACGAAATGTGGCGCAGCTTCAACCAGAAGCTGAACAGCATATTTGGCAAAAAAGGTGGCGGTGGCGCCCCTAGTGGCCCAAGCGAACCGAGCATGAAGCAAATCGGTGGAGGGATCGGCCTAGTCGCAGCGCTTATCCTCGCGATATGGCTAGCGAGCGGGTTTTACATCGTAGATGAAAGCCAGCGGGGCGTTGTTCTAACGTTCGGCAAGTATTCGCAAACGACCACGGCAGGATTGCGCTGGCGCCTGCCTTACCCGATCCAGACCCACGAATTGGTCAGTCTGACTCAGGTTCGGACCATCGAGATTGGTTATCGCAACAATGTAAAGACCAAAGTTTTACGCGAGTCGTTGATGCTGACGGATGACGAGAACATCATCGACATCCAGTTCGCGGTGCAATACACGCTAAAGGACCCGGAAGACTACCTGTTTAACAATCGCAGGCCGGAAGAGACAGTCATGCAGGCCGCCGAGACCGCATTTAGGGAGATCGTGGGGAAATCCAGCATGGACTTTGCGCTTTATGAAGGGCGAGAGCAGATCGCTGTCTCAGCACAAAAGCTGATGCAGGACATACTGGACCGCTACAAGACGGGCGTCTCCATCAGTAAGGTCGTAATGCAGAATGCACAGCCGCCGGAGCAGGTTCAGGCGGCGTTTGATGACGCAGTGAAAGCGAAACAGGATTTGGAGCGACAGAAAAATGAAGGTCAGGCCTACTTCAACGATGTTGTTCCCAAGGCGCGGGGGTCGGCCTCGCGCCTGACGGAAGAGGCGACCGGTTACCGGCAACGGGTTGTTGCCAACGCGGAGGGTGAGGCATCGCGCTTCAAGCAGATTCTTGCCGAGTACAGCAAGGCACCTCAGGTTACCCGCGAGCGCATGTACCTCGAAACCATGCAGCAGATTTTCTCCTCCACGAGCAAAGTACTGGTTGACGCGCGATCAGGGGGGAACATGCTTTTCCTTCCACTGGACAAAATCATGCAAATGACGGCGGCTGGCACACTTCCCGAAGCCGGGCCTGCGGCGCGAGTTCCTTCCACCGAGGTAGCTCCACCCGCCGAGTCCACTCCGTCGTCAACTTCGACACCCCGCTCGCGTGACGCCCTCCGCGGCCGAGAAAGGGAGGCGCGATGAATTCCAACCGTTTGAGTGGTTTTCTTGGTGGTGTGCTTGTTCTTCTAGTGCTGACTAGCGTGAGTGTGTTCACCGTGGACCAGCGTGAAAATGCGATCATTTTCCAGCTTGGCGAGGTGAAGGAAGTTATCAAGGATCCTGGGCTGCATCTGAAATGGCCGCTGATCCAGAACGTACGGACTTACGACACCCGCATTCTCACGCTTGATACGCCGGATACAGAGCGTTTCATCACCTCGGAAAAGAAAAACGTGCTCGTCGATTCTTTCGTCAAATGGCGGATCGCGGATGTAAAGCAGTACTACATTACGGTTGGCGGAGATGAGGCGCGGGCGCAAACCCGGCTTTCGCAGACGGTGAACTCCGTATTGCGAGAGGAGTTCGGCAAACGTACGGTGCTTGACGTTGTGTCCGGAGAGCGCGAAAAGCTTATGCAGGTGGTGCGCGAAAAAGCGGATGAAGACGCAAAAAAAATCGGTGTGCAAATCGTCGATGTACGCCTCAAGCGTGTTGAGTTGCCCCAAGAAGTCAGCGAGTCCGTCTATCGACGCATGGAGGCGGAGCGCAAGAGCGTCGCTTCCGAACTCAGGTCCCAGGGATTTTCCGAGGCCGAGAAAATTCGGGCTGAGGCCGATCGTGAGCGTGAGGTCATCGTTGCCGAAGCGTATAAGCAGGCCCAGCGCGTAAAGGGAGAAGGCGATGCGAAGTCATCGGCGATTTATGCACAGGCTTTCGGGCAGAATCCGGAGTTTTATGGCTTCTATCGCAGCCTCGAGGCCTACCGTTCAAGTTTCAAGAACAAAAACGACGTGATCGTGGTTGAGCCTAATTCCGACTTTTTCAAGTACCTAAAGAACCCCAGCGGCAAATCGGGTAAATAATGGCCGCCTCCTT
>CAITSH010000306.1 GCA_903895005.1 uncultured Pseudomonadota bacterium | reverse complement strand
TGGGAAACCGCGATCAAAACGCGCAACCAATCGCAAAACGAGTACACCCGAGCCGAATAGGACGCGATTACGATGAGACTTCCCATATTCACCGTGCGTTGCCTTACACCGCTTTGGTTCGCACTGGCGCTGGTGGTCGGTGGTGCCGGCGCGCAAGAGCAGAAGCAGGAAAGCCAGGTGCAGCGCCAGGAGTCACAGCCCTACAACAACGCGCCGACCTGGCGTGATGTTCGTTCAGGCCAGGAGGCATACACCTCGGTTAAAGGGCCGGAAACCGGCATCCTGATTCAGTCGGGTGGTGAAACCTGGCGGCAAATCCGCAACGGCCCCGTGACGGTGATAGGTGGTTGGGCTTTGGTTGCGATGATGCTGTTGATAGGCGCCTTCTACAAGGTCAAGGGCACCATTCCTCTGCACGAACCCCCCACGGGGAAAAAGATATCGCGATTTTCACCATGGGAGCGGATTGTGCACTGGAGCACCGCGATCAGTTTCTCAATCCTGGGTATCTCAGGTTTGATCATTCTGTTCGGCAAGCATGTGCTTCTCCCGATTATCGGTTACACGTTGTTTGCCTGGCTGACGCAGCTGGCCAAGGGCTTGCATAATTTTATCGGGCCGCTGTTCATCCTTTGTTCGGCGCTGCTGTTTTTCACCTTCTTCAAGGACAACCTGCCGCGTGCCTACGACTTCATCTGGGTGCGCAAATTCGGCGGCCTGTTTTCAGGGGAGCATGTGCCTTCCCACCGCTTCAATGCCGGAGAGAAGGTTTGGTTCTGGGGTGGGCTTGCCACGCTGGGTCTTGTCGTCGGCATCTCAGGCCTCGTGCTGGACTTCCCGAACTTTGGGCAGACCCGTAACACCATGCAGATTGCCAACGTTGTGCATATGGTGGGCGCCTTGATGTTCATGCTGGGGGCGTTCGGGCATATCTATATGGGAACCGTCGGTGTAGCCGGGGCCTACGAGGCGATGCGCACGGGCGAAGTTGACGAGACCTGGGCCAAGGAACACCACGAATACTGGTACGACGATATAAAGGCGGGCAAGATCAAGCCTGCCGCCGCGTCCACAACGGGATCGGCACAACCTCAAGGGGGAGACGACTGACATGAAAGTACGATTCGTTCTGGGAACGCTTGCCTTGGTGCTGAGCAGCACGGTTTGGGCTAAACTGCCGCCACCGCCTCCCGTGGATCCGGTCAAGGCGGCCGAGGCGAAAGCCAAGCAGGATGAAACTGCGGCGAAAGACAAGGCCTTGCTTGCAACGGCTGAAGACCGCGTCGCGGCGCGCTATATCAAGGAACAAAAAGCAAAGGGCAAGGACGTGAAGCCACAAATGGCCGCGACCGCGCCCGCAGGAAAAGCAGCCCAGCCGGCAAAAAAATAGCCGGCAGGCTGAACGAGCACTGAGGAGGAAGAGGGGCAGGGGGCGCCGCAAGGCGCCCCTTGTTTTTGTGGGGAGCGATTCGTCAGCGCGGCCCTACAAGCCTTCGACGATAACGAACCGCGCGGTGGCCGCCCCTTCGCGCTTTGCGCGGGCTTCCGTGTACTCGGGGGAATGGTAGAACGCTCGGGCTTTCTCCATGCTCTCGAAATGAAGCACCACCAGTCGCTTCGTCATGGCCGGTCCCTCAAGCGTTTCGGTCGTTCCACCGCGAACGATATACCGCCCGCCATGTTTTGCGATCGCGGCTGGAGCGAGGCTCTTGTATTCCTCGTAAGCCGCGGGATCGGTCACCTCCACCTCGGCGATCAGGTATGCGGGCATTCCATCCTCCTCAAGTTAGCAAGCTGTAGAGCAGCCCAAATGCGCCGCTGCAAAGAATGACCGGGATCATCCCGGCCTTGAAGCGAAACAAGGCGATGAAGGCGGTGATGCAAATGAGTGCCGAAAACCATTCGAACCTGCCGGAGAAACCCGAAGGCCAGAGCACATGCCAGGCAAAAAAGACCGCGAGATTGAGGATGACCCCGACCACGGCCGCGGTGATGCCGGTCAACGGCGCGGTGAATTTCAGATTGCCGTGTGTGCTCTCGACCAGCGGGCCGCCCGCGAGAATAAACAGGAACGAAGGTAGGAAGGTAAAGAAGGTCGCTACCGTGGCGCCCGCGCAGCCGGCGAGAAACAGGGCCTCGGGGCCGAAGAGTTGATTGGTCCACGTCCCGACGAAACCGACAAACGCGACGATCATGATCAGCGGGCCGGGGGTGGTTTCGCCCAGGGCCAGGCCGTCAATCATCTGTGTCGCCGTCAGCCATTGGTAGCCTTCGACGCTGGCCTGATACACGTAGGGAAGCACGGCATAGGCGCCGCCGAAGGTCAGGAGTGCAGCTTTGGTAAAAAACCAGCCCATCTGCGTGAACGTGTTTTCCCAGCCGAAGATCGCCCACAAGAGTCCGAGTCCTCCGACCCAAATCGCGATGAATATCATCGCAACAATGACCAGCCTGCGCCAATCAAACAACGCGTGGGCGGGTGTGGGGGTGTCATCGTCAATGAGCGCCGGACCATAGTGCTTGGCTGATCCACCATGCCCACCGGTGGCAAATTTTTCGGGCGCGATACGGCCGCCGACGTAACCGATTGCTCCGGCTGCAAGCACGATCAGGGGAAAGGGCAGCTTCAGCGCAAATATGGCCAAAAAGGCGGCGGCACTGATTGACCATAGCCACGCGTTCTTAAGGGCGCGTGAGCCGATGCGCCAGGCTGCGAATAACACGAGAGCGGTGACTGCGGGCTTGATGCCGTATAAAAACCCGGCAACCGCCGGCACCTGTCCGTAGACGAGGTATATCCAGGTCAGGCCGATCAGGATGAACAGCGAAGGCAGCACAAACAAACCGCCGGCGATAATGCCGCCCCAGGTCCGGTGTATCATCCAGCCGATATAGGTTGCCAATTGCTGCGCTTCCGGCCCGGGCAGCACCATGCAGTAGTTAAGCGCATGCAGGAAACGCTTCTCGGAAATCC
>CAITSH010000305.1 GCA_903895005.1 uncultured Pseudomonadota bacterium | reverse complement strand
GGATTGAGTTGCGTGGTGCCGTAAAAAATCTGGACGAAACCGAGGTCAATCTTGCCGGCAAAAAACGGGATCATGCCGCCCATGTGGTGCAGGATGATCTTCAGGTTCGGCAGTTCATCGAACAAACCGGAAAAAATCAGGCGCGTGGCGCAGGCTGTGGTCTCGTAGGGCCAGCCGAAGCTGAACCAGATTTCGTTTTCCGATATTTTTTCGCTGGGGTAGTCGGCCATCTGCGGCCCGCGCATCGGATGAATCCACACCGGCAGGTCCAGCTCGGCCATTCTCCTGAAAATGGGCCGGTACTCGGGCAGGCTGAGCGGCTTGCCCATCACGTTGGTGAAAATCTGGATACCGCGCGCACCGAGCTCGCCGATGCTGCGCTCGATCTCCTGCATGCAGGCATCAACGTTGTTCATCGGCATCGAGGCGATCCAGGCCGGGAAGCGGTCCGGATGCTTGTTGTAAATCTCGGCCAAGCCGTCATTGGCGATGCGCGCAAGGAGCGGCGTCACGTCGGGGCCGCCGAGGGCCTCGATGGGCGGGTTGGACAAGGACAACACCTGCTGCAGGTCGTCGAACTCGTCCATCATGCGCAGGCGCGACGACAAATCGAGCAGGGAGGGCCGCTCGGGGAAGGCCTTGAGCGCAACGTGACCGGGAATGAGCTTGTCCAGCCGGTCGAAAATCGTATGCGGCATGAAGTGATTGAATATATCCAGCATGACTGTCCTTTGCAGGTTGTGGTTAGCGAATGGAATTGTGGTTGTGGCGGATCACGCGTTGTCCTCGGGGGCGACGACGCGATTCTGCTGCCGCCCGAGGCCGTGCACCTCGGTCTCGACGATATCGCCCGGGCGTAAAAAGGTGCCGCTCGCCTGCCCGACGCCGGCCAGCGTGCCGGTGGCAAACACGTCGCCCGGCTCCAGCGTCATCAGGCGCGAGACGTATTCGATCTGTTCCTCGGTCGAATAGATCATGTCGGCGGGAACCCCGCTTTGCTTGAGTTCGCCGTTAACCCTGAGTTCTATTTTCAGGTGGGCGTAGTCCGGCACAAAGGCCTTGGGCACCAGGAAAGGACCGAGCGGCCCGAAACTGTCGTGCGACTTCGATGACAGCCAGTCGGTGCGGAAATTCGGCCTGTCCTCGCGAAACAGCTGGTTACGGCAGGACACGTCATTGAACGTCATGTAGCCGGCGACGCAATCGAGCGCGTGTTCGGCCTTGAGCCGCTTGCTCCTGCGGCCGATGGCCACGCCAAGCTCGGCCTCCCAGTCGATCTGGTCGGCGATCGAAGGCAGCACGATGTTGTCGTAGGCGCCGCACAGCGAGGACGGGGCTTTGAGAAAAAAGTAGGGCTGGGCCGCCGACTTGTCGCCCTTGAAAATCTTTGCCGGGTCGACGTCGCCGCCGGTCTGCGTGTAGCTGCGCATTTCCTTCAGGTGGCCGCTGTAATTGGCGGCGCAATTGAGCACCTTGGAAGGGCGCGGTACGGGCGGCAGTACCGCGAGTTGGTCGAGGTCGGCGACAACGTCGCGCAGGCGCTCGCTATCGAGCGTCTCCCTGGCGACAAACGCGAATATCGATTGGAGGACATCAAAGTTGTGATCCCATTCCTGCAGCAGATCCATCACCGAGGAGACCCCGGAGAGCAGGTGGCTGCCGACGCGCGCCGAACCGGCGTAAATACGATGCAAGCCCGCAAGGTCGACCGCACTGTGGCCTATGACCATAGCCGGAAACACACGGCTGTCCTCACGCGCGAAACTACCGAGCGCGAAATCACCGGTGAACGGTGCGGCTCCTGCCCTGCCCGGGGTGGCGCGCTTTTTTTTCGACACACTCATTCGGGTTTGATCTTTGCCGTGTTGACTATTTTTTCCCACTTTTGCAAATCCGACTGCACGAAACGCGAGAATTCATCGTGGCCCATCGCCACCGGGTCGGCGCCGTTTGCGGCAAGTTGTGCCTTGACGTCAGCCGAGGCCGCCGCGCGCTGCAATACATCGGAGACCGCGTTGACGATGGCATCCGGCGTGCCCTTGGGCGCGAAAATGCCGTACCAGATCGAGGTGTCGAATCCGTTCAGGCCCTGCTCAGACAGGGTCGGCACATCGGGGGTGAGCACCGAGCGCTTGAGCGCCGTGGTGCCCAGCGCCTTGACCCTGCCATCCTTGACGAAGCCGGCCACCGTGGGCGCCGGCGCGAAGATCGCCTGCAACCTGCCGCCCACCAGGTCGATCAGGCCCTGATTGTTGCCCTTGTAGGGGATGTGCTCCATCTTGACGCCGGCCATGATGTTGAACAGTTCGCCCGATAGGTGCGGCGCGGTGCCCACGCCGGCCGATCCGTACAGCATCTGCCCGGGCTTGGCACGCGCCATCGCGATGAATTCCTGCAGGTTTGACACGCCCAGCGTCGGGCTGACAACCAGTATGTTGGTCGCATTACCGACCATAGCAATCGCGGCGAAGTCGCTCTTGAAATCAAACGACAGGTTCTTGTACAGGCTCGCGCTGATGGTATTGGCCACGGTTCCAAGTAGCAGCGTGTAGCCGTCGGCCGGCGACTTGGCCACCGCTTCGGCGGCGAGCGCGCTTGCAACGCCGAGCTTGTTCTCGACCAGCACCGGGCGCTTGAAATGGTCGCTGAGTTTTTGCGCGTAAATACGCGCGATGATGTCCGACGATGTGCCGGCGGGAAAGCCGACAATCATTTTGATCGGACGCGACGGATACGCGTCCTGGGCCTGCGACAAGGAGGCGGCTGCCATGAGGCAGGCCGCGAGCACTGCGATAAAGGTACGCATCAGGCATTTCCTTTCGACGGAATGACAGGCAGCAACACAAAGGGCTGGCGGGTGGCGTCGGCATGCAGGGTGACTTCGGCGTTAAAGACCTCCGCCGGACGGTCCACCGGATGGGTGTGCACGAACGGACCAACGCCGGCCATTTCGTAACCAATGCCCGGGATGCGTATGGGTTCGCCGGCATGGCGGTAATCACGGCCGCGCACCGACAGGCCGATGCGATAACCGGCGGGGATCACCACGCCTGTGGGCCAGATTTCAATATCGAGTTCGACCGCCTTGCCCGGTGCCAGGGGCTGCTTTTCATCGTGCGTGTGATACGGCCGGAACGGCAGCGTGAGCTTTTCATCGAGCTTGCGGTGCGAGGCACGCAACCAACCCAGCGCAATGGGCGTGCGCGGATCGTTTGAGCCGGCAAAGGTGAGTTCGCTGCCGTCGGGACGGAACACGCGCAGCGCAAGAAACAGGTCGGCGTCCTCGCTTTGCGAAGACACGAACAGCTTGGAGGCCATCGGCCCGGTGATTTCCATTTCTTCAGTGAGGGGCTGGCTCATGAACGTGAGGCCGTCCCCCTCGGGCAGGTAGGCGCACGAGGCCGGCTGGGCCGGCGCCGTGGTCACCAGCGCGCCGTTTTCGATGTCCAGGTAAAAGCGCGTCCACTGCGTTCTCGCGATGGGCCATTCGTTTTCGTAGCGGGTGACAAACTTGTCGACGTGGCGCACGTTCAGCTGCACCGGCGGCTGCGATTTCCAGCCGGTGTCCTCGCCTTTCAGGAAGTGGCCAAAAAAGCGCTTTTGCAGCGCCACGCCATAGTCGGTGTAAAAGTGCGTCCAGTGATTGAGGCCGTGCACTTCCAGCCATTTTTGTTTTGACGCCGCACGGAAGAAGCCTTCGTAGTTGCCGCGCGGATGCAGGCCCTGCCCGCCCCAGTTGGCCGCAGACAAAAACGGCACGGTGACCTTGTCCCAATTGGCGGAGCGGTCGCTGTAGTAGGCGTCATCCATCGGATGCGACAACAGCGAAGTCTCGATGTCGATGCGGTTCTTGACGAGCTCTTCCTGGCTCAGCGTTTGGCGCCCCGCGACCGGCATGCCGTTGGCACGGCTGCGCGGGCCGTTTTCACCGACGCCGTTTTGCACCCGCCACACCGCCCACGGATACAGGGTGGTGAGGAACTGGCACAGGATGCCGCCGTGATGGGTGTTGTCTCGGTAGTAGTCGGCCGCGCCCTCCCAGACGCACATCGCCGCCAGGTGCGGCGGCTGCATCGAAGCGACGTACCACTGGTTGGTGGCGTAATACGAAATGCCGTTCAGGCCGACCTTGCCCGAGCTCCAGGGCTGCACCGCGGCCCACTCGATGCACTGGTACATGTCCTGGGTTTCGCGAATCGACTTGGGATTCAGGAAACCGGGCGAATTACCCGAGCCGCGCGCGTCCACACGAATGCAGATGTAGCCGTCGGGTACCCATTTTTCCGGATCGACGACTTCGAAATTAGCGTAGGTATTACTGGTCCCCGCCGCGACATCGGGATGCGCAGCAACGAGCCGGTCCCAGCCGCCGGTAAAGCCCTCCTGGAAAGCGAGGCCCTTGCCATAAGGGCCATAACTGAGGATGACCGGGTATTTGCCTTCGGCCAAGGGCCGGAACACGTCGGCGCGCAACACCAGGCCGTCTTCCATCGGGATCGGCACGTCCCAATCAATGCGCATACCGTGCGCAACTTCACTGCGTTCCATCCTGCCCGCCTCCTTGTGGGTGGCCCATATATTGTCTGGGCTGCCTGTGCCGTTGGACGGGTCCGGTGACCCGCCTGCCATCCCCCGTCGTCGCGGGTTTGCATGGCTTTGCTCTGATACTGCGTAATTTGCAGCAGGCGGATCATAAATGAAAATGCTTTTTATAGATTATTTCGATAGAAAATGAGCATGATACACAGTGCCTGCGATACGCAGTGACGGCCCCGGCGGATCAGCGCAAGACCAGCTTGGACAGGAAGCGGTCGCGCACCAATTGTGCAAAGGTGCGCGCGGCGGCCGAACGAAAGCGGTGTTTGGCCCAAAGCAGGGCCGAAATGCGCACCGGTATAGGGTCGATCAATTCGATGACGCGAATATCCGGGGTTTTCTCGATCGCGCTCTCCGGAATGATCGTGGCCACGGCCGATTCCTTGGCGATGCCCAGCATGACGTCGATGGCATTGGCGCTACACACGACATTGGGTTCGATGCCCGCCTCCTTGAAATAACGTTCCAGCAGGTGGCGCGTCGAGTAGTCCTTGCTGAACAATGCGAGCGGCTCGCCGGCAAGCTCGCCCATGCGCACCCGACGTCGCGCGGCTAAGCGGTGGCTGCTGCCTGTGACAAGCAGCAGGCGCTCCTGCAGGATGGTTTCGATTTCAGTGTCCTCGAGCAGCGCCGGCGCGAAGGCGATGCCAAGGTCGAGCGCGCCCTCGGCGAGGCGCTTTTCAATATCGCCGGCGGTCATTTCGTCAACGCTCAGGTTCACCGACGGATACCGCTTCAGGAACTGCCCCAGTATCGGCGGCATGAGCTTGCGCACGAAGGACTGGGTCACCCCGATGCGCAGCAGGCCGCGCTGCAGGCCTTCAAGTTCCTCGAGCGCGCCCAAGCCGGCCTCCAACTCACCTAGGCCGCGCTTGGCATAGGCGAGCAGGACCTCGCCCGCCTCGGTCAGGCGTACGGCCTTAGCACTGCGGTCAAAGAGCGGCGTGCCAAGCTGCATTTCGAGTTCGGCAATCTGGTGGGAGAGCGTGGGCTGCGTGACGAACAAGGCCTCGGCGGCGCGCGAAAAATGCAGCGACTTGGCAGCGGCCAGAAAGTATTGCAACTGCCGCAGCTTGATGGGAATACGCGTGGTCATTAAAGCAGCCTGTTGAACGTGCGCGCAGAACGCCGCGCGAACGGCCGCCCATTAAAACAGAACTTCCGATTCAGCCGCGTGCCATCGCGACGCGCCGCTGCGTCCGACTTTTTACCCCGCTTCGTCCGGTGAAGTAATGATCTCGCCAAGCGCCACGGCGTGCAGGTTGTCGACATGATCTGCGCCACTGTCGGTCGGCGCGTGCAAGTAGGCCAACCCCCACCCCACCTTGGAGGCACGATTGCCATACTCTTCCCACTTCATCAGGCGATCGGCGTGGTCGCAGCGAAACCGCTCGGGCCTGAGCCAGGGTACTTCGTGGCTGCGGTTCCAGATATGGCGCCGCAGCGCCTCGTCCTCGGAAGCGATCGACAAGGTGGTTTCCAGTAGCACCATACACTTCTCCTGCCAAGCTATTGGCCGACAAGGATAAATGGCTATGTCATGGACGGGCAATACGCCTTTAGTCTTAGTACAACGTCATGAATTGGCCTGGAATTTCGGCTAAAACTCCAAAGGTGGCGATACGGAGGGGGCCCGGTGATTGATGCCGGGGTAGCTTTGCGCTATAAAGCAGCGGGCAACGCATTACGCCCCCCCATCCCATCAACATTCCCTGGAAAAAACCATGAAATTGCCGTTCGCCCGCCTTGCTCTGCTCCTCGTCATGACCCTGTCCGCCGGCCTGGTCTCCGCCGCAGACCTGGTCAAAAAAGACACCGTCATCGGCACCGGCAAGGAGGCGCTGGGTGGCTCCACCGTGGTGGTCAACTACACCGGCTGGCTGCACAATCCCTCGGCCGCCGACCTGCACGGCACCAAGTTCGACAGCTCCATCGGGCGCGGGCCGTTTTCGTTTCCACTGGGGGCCGGCCGCGTGATCAAGGGCTGGGATGAAGGCGTTGCGGGCATGAAAGTCGGCGGCAAACGCACCCTGATCATCCCCGCCGAGATGGGCTACGGTGCCCGCGGCGCAGCCGGCGTGATTCCGCCCAACGCAACGCTGGTGTTTGACGTGGAACTCCTTGAGGTCAAGTAAGCGGCCGGTCATGCGACAGCCCGTGGCGTGAGACACGCGCAGTTGCAAGAATAAAAAAGGGGGCTATGCCCCCTTTTTTATTTTATCTGCAGAACGCCGAATGATCAGGGTCCGGGTTTGCGCGGGCCGGCAGGGCGATTGCGCGGCTGCTTGAAAGACTTCTTGCCGGGGCGACCGCCATTACCACCGTTGCCGCCACCGCCACCACCACCGCCGCCGCCATTGCCACCGTTATTGCGGGGCTGGTTGCCACCGCCGCCATCGCGACGCTGGTTTTGGCCGCCGCCGTCGCGGCGCTGGCCTTGCTGTCCACCGCCGGGACCCTGGCCGTTGTCGCGGTTGGCCGACGCCATGCTGATCTCAAGCTCGTTGAGTTCATCCCATTGCGCGTCGGTACGCTCGCGCTCAGGAATCGCCATCAACTCCTTCATGCGCTGGCGCGGTCCATTATTGTTTTGGTTGTTCTGGCGCTGCTGGCCCTGGTTGGGCTGATTATTCTGATTGTTTTGATTGGGCTGGTTGCCCTGATTGACCGGAAGCGCCTGGTTGCCGTTGGCTTGGTTGCCGTTGGCCTGATTGCCCTGCTCCGGCTGCGCGGGTTGCTCGTTGTGTGTGGTTTCCATATCGGGGTCTTGTGTATTCATGACCGTATTATCTCATTCTCGGGCCTGCAATGGCAGGGGGGTGGGAAGCGGGCTTGTTTTTATTGAATTTTCTCGCCAAAACCAGGCGCTGGCGGTACCGCGCACCACCTTCGATCCACCATGCACCGTGGCAATAGCGCAGAGTCGGGCACGCGCCAGACGGCCTGAAGCCTGCGGTTCGGGATTACTTTCTGAAATAGAGGACTACAATCGATTCAGCAAGTCCGTCCGTACGCCGCAATGCGTCCGCCAAACGCCCCCCGCCCAACTCAGAGGCCCCGCACATGGTGACCGACCCGGTAACAGACCTGATATGGCGCCTTTGCGCCGCAGCCGTCATCGGCGGGCTCATCGGGCTCAACCGCGAAATGCGGCACAAACCGGCGGGCTTTCGCACCCACGCACTGGTGGCCCTGGGCGCGGCCCTCGCCACCTCGCTGCCGTCGTGGAGTCCACTCATCGGCGAAGCACATCACGCCGACGCCATCAGCCGCGTCGTGCAGGGCATCATCACCGGCATCGGCTTCATCGGCGCCGGTGTGATCATGCGCAGCAACGACGGCCACGAAGTACACGGCCTCACCACCGCCGCCTCGGTGTGGCTGGCCGCCTGTATCGGCTGCGCCTGCGGTGCCGGCGCGATGATTCCCGCCGCGGCGGCCTTCGTGCTGGTGCTGCTGATCCTGATGTTCGGCGGACCGCTGGAGCATTGGGCCATCAGCAAGCTTGACCCGCACGCCAACGACAAGACCCCACCGCCGGCGTGACCGGCTAGAAAGCCACGCCAGACATTGAGCCGGCGGGCGCGAAGAAATCTCGGCGCCCGTCGAGCGGCTTCGGCCTAGGCCTGCCACACCCCGTAACCGGCCTCCTGCAGGCCGATGGCCAGTTCCACTTCCATGTCGCGCGCCGCCTCGTAAGGCATGGGGTTGTAGCACTCGTAGAGTTCGGGCAAAAGGCGCAGGCCGTATTTCAATACATAGCGGTTGGCCTTGATGCCGGCCATGTGCTTGTCAAAGCGCT
This sequence comes from uncultured Pseudomonadota bacterium, assembly GCA_903895005.1. The sequence continues at coordinate 3,113 of CAITSH010000305.1, read as the reverse complement.
CATCGGGCGAGAGCCCGGTCATGCCCACGTACACGCAGGGCTTGCCCGGTTCGTAGTCGGGGTTGCAACGCCTGAAGCGCGCCTCGTAGAGCACGTCCTTGGAAAGTTCGACGACGTAGACGCTGTGGTGCTGGGCCGGGGATTGCCGGCCATTGATTTTCTTGACCGCCTTTTTCGCGGCCTTGCCGGTCGCCACCCGCGCCCGGCTATAAAGCCAGGCTGAAGCGGATGCGCGCGAGAATCTCTTCGATGGGCGATTGCTTGGAGATCGCCGCGCGACCGCCCAGCTGGTTGCCGCTTGCCTTGAGGTCCGAGGGCGAGGCGAGCGCCGTCAGGAATATCAGCGGGATGTGGCGCGTGTCCTCGTGCGAATACAGCGCCACCGAAATGTCTCCGCCGTCCTGGCCCTCGATGTCGCTTTGGAGGTCGATGTCGCACAACACCAGATCGGGGCGCGCCTCACGCACCAGAGCCAGCGCGGCCGCCGCCGAGCCCGCCGTGACAAGGTCGAACTCGCCGCCCAGCTTTACCGTGAGGTAATCGAGCACCGCCTCGTCATCGTCGATGAGCAGCAGCTTTTTGCGTTCACCCTGGCCGCTAGCCATTGCGCTCCTCCGTAATGTTCAGCGCCAGTCTAGCGCGCTCAAGGTGGCGCCGCAATTGCGCGCAGCGGCGCGCAAGCTCGGACAAATCGCCCGACTCGGCCATGTCCTGCATTGCGCGACTTTCGGCGGCGGCCCAGGCAAAGCCGTACAACGCGAGACTGCCTACCAGCTTATGCGCGACACGGCGCACCGAGACTCGGTCCGCCCTGTCGATCGCCGCCTGCAAGTCGTCGAGCAGCGCGCTGCGCGAACCGAAAAACCGCGGCAGCATGTCGCGCACGTCGGCGCCGACCTCGACCGGATCGTCAGGCCCGGGCCCGGGCACGACCGGCTGCGTTGCCGGCGCCTTGGGGGCAAAGGCACGGATGCCCGCCGGTACGATACCGGCGTCCGCCGCATACAGGATTTCGTAAATACGCTCGCGCACCGCCGGCTTGCTCAGGTAATCATCAAACCCGGCGATGCGGCAGCGGCGGCGGATCAGGTCATCGTCATATGAAGAAAACGCCACCACGGTGCTCGGCCTTTGGCGCGCGGCACGCTCGAGTTCGCGCAACTGTTGGAGCGCCTCGAACCCGTCCATCACCGGCATTTCCAGGTCCATGAACACAACATCGGGCGGCGTCGCACGCGCCACATCGAGCGCGGCGCGACCGTTGATCGCGGTAAAAATTTCCAGCGGCGGACTGGGCAGGTTGTGGCGCATGAAGGCGATATTGAACTCGTCATCGTCCACCACCAGCACGCGCAGCGCCGGCAACGGCCGCAACGGCGCCTGCGAGATGCTGCGCACCGCCGCGTCATTGACCAGCGCATCCGCGGCGTTGGGCAGCGGCGGCAAGCGCAGGGTCAGTGTGGTGCCCTCGCCCTCGGCGGTCTGCATCGCGAGGTCGCCGCTTTGCACCTGCGCCATCAGCCGCGCCGAATAAGTGCCAAGGCCGAAACCGCCGACCTTGCCCGAGGTGGCGTACTTTTCAAAAAAACTGTCGCGCACGCGCGGCGCGACAACGCCGTCGTTGTGGATGCGCAACACCGTCTCGCCCTCGTCCCCGCCAAAGTCCACGCAGACGAGGCCGCGCTCGGGCGAAGCCTCGACCGCATTCTTGATGAGGTTGGCAAGGATCGAATAGCACAGCAACTCGCTGCCCCAGGCGTAATGCCGAGCTCCCTCCGCAAGCGGGGCACCGGCGCTTTGCATCACAACGCGCACGCCCTTGCTCAGCGCGTGCTCACGCACTTCGCGCGCCACTGTCTCTGCAAGGCCAACCAGGTCGACCGCGCGCGGACTGAAGCTGTATTCGCCCTGCTCCATGCGATACAGGTCGACCGACATATTGACGAGATCGAGGATGCGGTAGGCCGCGCCCTCGACCATGCCCAGCAATTCTTCCTCGCGTGCGGCGAGCTTGCGCCGCCCGGGCGACTCGCCCTGAACGCCCACGCCGCCCGGACCCCTGTCGATGGCGCGCGCCTCCCGTATCAGCCGCGGCACCGACAAAATACTGTTAAGCGGGGTCTTCAGATCGTGGCGGGCGATACGCTCGACCTCCTCGCGCACACGAATGGCCGCGCGCAGCGTCTCGTTCTGGTCCTGCAACTGCTTGGCCTGCACAGCGATCTGGTTGTGCGAGTTGCGCAGGTCCTCGTCCTGGCGGTAACGCTCGGTGACGTCGATGAGCGAGGCGATGTAGCGCACCGCCCTGCCCTCTTCGTTGTGGATGAAAATGCCGTCGGCGTGCACCCAGATCACCTCGCCCTGCGCGTTGATGAGGCGGTAGTCGCCGGGAACGTGGCGGCGCGCGCCGTTGCGCAGGCTGCGGTCGCGCGTGCCCTTGAGAAACAACTGGTAGCGCGCCTCGCGGTCATCCGGATGCACGAATTCCTGGAAGTTGGGCCAACCCGAGGTATCGGCGTCGGCCGGGTAGCCGAGCATCTCCTTCATGCGGGCCGAATAAATCACCGAGGGGGCACCGCGGTCCCACTGGTAGGAGCCGGCTTGTGTGGCCCGCACCAACAGCGCGAGGCGCTCGCGCTGCTCCGCCTCTTTTTTCTGCTCGGCCTCGAGCACATACGAAAAAATATTCGTGAACACAATGGTGAGCACCTGCGCGGCCAGCAGGCGCAGCGTCACATCCGGCGCAAGGGTGTAATAAGCCACCATGCCCACCAGCGCGACCAGCGTCACGTTGAAGGCATTGGCAAGCCGCCGCTCGAGAATGAAGTGCAGCAGCAGGATGGCCGGGAAGGACCAGAAAATGCCCAGCAGGCCGCGCTGCCAGATGGCGATGATCAGGGTGACGATGATCATCGCAAAGGCCACCGGGATGGGCACCGGCAGGCGGCGCTTCCAATGGATCGCCAGCGCGTCGGAGACAAACACCGCCACTATCGCGAGCACCGCAACGCCGACCAGCGTGTAGCCGATGACCAGGTTGAACACGCCAAAGGGCAGCAGCACCACCGTGGCAATGATCGCCATGGCGTACAGGATTTTTTCGCGGTAGGCGG
>CAITSH010000304.1 GCA_903895005.1 uncultured Pseudomonadota bacterium | reverse complement strand
ATCTCGCCAAGGCCCGCGGTGTTGGTGACCTTGCTGTCGGCCCCGGCTTTGAATGCGCCCGCTCCGTCCTTGAGGTTGTCGTTGTTGACCTCGACCAGGAGTCCCCGCATGTTCAAGTCGGAGGGGCTCGCGAGATAGACGCTTCCGCCGCCCGCCAGCATGACCTGTCCGTCCGGGGCGGAAAGCGTTCCGCTGTTGGTGACCTGGGGCGCGATCAGAATAATCTTCCCGCCCGGCAGGCTCGTGATCGTAGCCCGTTCAATCGCACCGGTAGCCGGATTCCTGACGCCCTCGACCTCGACCGAACCGGGCACAAAGGTGCTCCCGAGCGTGGTGTCGACGCTGAATATCGGCGCGGTGTTCGGCGCCACCAGACCCGATAAAAAGCGGTTGTCGTCAATCTTGAGTGATGTGGCGACCAGGCTGTTGACATTAACCTGTGAGTTCTTGCCAAACACGATGCCGTTGGGGTTGTAGATGTAGACCTGCCCCGGCGCGTTCAACATGCCTTCGATGACGGTCTTGTTATCGGCGAAATAGCCGCCATCCACCTTGTTGAGCAACACCGCAGAGGCGCCCTGGTTGATGACCACCTTTGAGTCGGCGGCAATGTCAAAGCTGCTCCACTGCAGGATACCGGCCTGCCCGGCCTGGTTGATGGTGGCGGTACGACCGGTCCCGCTTGCGTTATTGGTTACGACGAACGTGTCGGCAACGGCATTGGTCGGCGAACCCTTACCCGTGGTGCCAAACGCGCCCGAGACAATGCGCGGCTGCAACACCTCACCACTAACGCCAGAAACGCTCACCGTTCCGATTGGAACGCGGCCCGAAGGCAGCGCGTTAACCCCCGGGAGGCGAACCGGCGGGTTTTGCTGCGCCAGGGCACTGCCATAAATCAGCAGTGTTGCCGCACCGACGGTGAACCTGGCGCCGGCGCTCTTGGCCCATGACGCGTTTTGACGCGTATCGTCCGGACGGCGTGTGGCCTTGATTTTTCTGGCGCGAATCTTGTGGGCTTTGGACAATCGCATGATCAGAACTCCGTAAGCAGGCGGGCATGCAGCCGGTTGTCGTTGGCACGCGTAAGGTCACCCGCCACCATGGCGCGCGCCCAGTCAAGTTCAAGGCTGAATCCGCGCACACCGCCAACGCGCAAGCCCAGCCCTGATCCGCGCAGGTAGTTGTATTCGTTTTGCGGAAACACCGCCTGCAGCGTGCGCAGGCGGGCACCTTCGTAAAAAGCCACCGCGTTGATATTCAGGCGCGACAGCCCGCCGGTCAGCGGCAGTCTCGGCGCACGCACTTCAAAGGCGTAACGCAGCGCGCTGTCGCCGACCCGCTCGCTCTCGAGGTAACCGCGCACGCTCTCCGCACCGCCTGCGGCAAACTGTTCGTTGCTGATGAGCGGCCCTGAAGCGAGCTGGGCTTCAAACCTTCCCGACAGCGACCACTGGCCGATAATTTCGTTGTGTTTTACCCCGGCGCGCACCGCCAGAAAATCCGCACTTGCACCGCTGCGTTTCGCGGCAAACTCGCTGTCGTAGTTACCGAACACCCGGCGCATGCCGAGCGTCGTCGTGGCATCGATTGACGTGCTGCGCTGGTTGCCGGTCCAGCCGCCGTTGTAGGCGGCGACCAGCGGCGCATAGGTGATCGGCAACGCAGCCGGGTCCGGCGTACCGCTTACAACGACCGACTGTTTGACCTCCTTGTAATCGACGCCCATGCTGAGCGAGTGGGTGTAGCTGCCAGCCCCGGGAAGCGGCATGGCATAGCGCGCGCCGTAGATATTGGTATTGCCCAGAAGCCCCAAGCCCGGTGAATTGCTCAGCGTGGCGAATTTGCTGCGCGACACCACGGCATACAAGGCCAGCGCATCGCCGGATTCCCCCATGGGCATGACATAGGTGAGCGCACCCACCTTCACTTCCTCGGTATTTTCCGGGGAGACCTGGACCGTCGCGCTCAGGCTGTGGCGCAGTTGCCACAGGTTGTCATAACGCAAATTGCCGGTCAGTCGCTGTGCCGTGGTATTTGGACTGCGCCGGTTGGAAAAATCGATGCTGCCATGCAGCGGCAAGTCCTCTTCGACATCAAGCTGGATCGCGACAGTGCCCGGTGCGCGTCCGGGCTTGAGCACAGGGGTCGCCTTGAAGTCGGCACCGCGATTTAGCGCATCGAGTTCACGCTGCACCTGCGGAAAATAGGGAATGTTGCCCTCGGCCAATTCCGGCACCCTGGCACGAACACCACTGGAGCGCGTGTACTCGGCGCCACGCACGCGCAAGCGGTCCACCGTGCCCTCGACCACGGCGAGCATGACCTCGCCGCCGCCGATGTCCTGTTCCGACGGGATGGTGACCAGCACCGTGAGGTAGCCGGCGTCGTGATACGCGGCCTCGAGTGCCGCACGCGCGGCCTCGATGTCGGAAAAACTCTTTGCCTCGCCAAGATACGGCGTGACGGCGCGTTCTATGTCTATGTCGGCGAGGCGGCTGTTGCCCTCGACCGTGAATTCAAGGATATCGAACTTGAGCGCCGCGTCCGGCTGGGAAGCCGTTTGCGCGTTTGCGCATATGAAAGGCGCGGCAAAAAGCGCCATGGCACACAGCAACCAGAAGGCTGGTTTTTTATGATTTTCAGAGGAGAAAAGGCGTCTCATTTGCAGTCGAAATTATGCGCTTCGATTCCCCGAAAAATATGACATCATCATTGCAATCCATAGTCCAAAAGGCCTATGACATCAAAAGAAATGGCGATCCCCTTGCGGGGACCGCCACTACCACTAACCTTACTGCTACTGCGACCGCACCGGCGCTATACCCCAACTTCGGGGCGGCGCCGGCACTTTGTTCCTGTTACGGGTTAAGCGGAGCGCAGTTGTTACCCTGGCGGCTTACACGGGCGAACTTGTTGCTCGTGTTATTGACCGTCCAGCCGCCCTGGTTGTCCAGGTAGGCGATACCGGCGAGGTCAGACAGCGTGGAGTCGCCCAGCTTGGCGTTGAGCGCCGAAGCGAAAGCCACTTCAGCCGGCGTGGCCGTCGGCTTGATCGCCGAGAACATCTCCATTGCATAGGCGTACTGACCTTTGGCGAAGTTCTGGCGGTTTTTCGGATCAGCAACTACCGTCGTGCCGTTGTACGTGTAGTTCGGGCTCGCGCCGTCGATCTTCACGAACTTGTACGTCTGCGTCGTGTCGATATTCTCGAGCGAGATCACGCCAAGGCGGTAGGCTGCAGTGTTGTTGAGGCAGGCCGCAACCGCAGCGGAGTTGTTGTTTTCGACGTAGACGATCTGGCCGGGGGCCGAATCGGCGGCGCCGAGCGGGTTGTACACGCCGCCAAAGCCAGCGTTACCGCAAACGTTGTTCAGGAAGAACATGTTTGAGGTCGCCTGCGTGCCCGACAAGTCGGTACGACGGCAAACCGTCACTTCGGTCGTGTCAAGGCTGTCACCGAGGAGCGTGTCCGCACCCTTGATCGAGCCTTCGGCCGAAATCAGGCTGGCGTAGTCGTTCTTGCGGATGGTCGGCTGGCAGTCAGCGCCGGCAACCGGAACGTAGTTCGGAGCCGTGCCCGTGGGCGCGCAGGTTGCAGGCAGGAGGCCCTCAGCCACGTTCGCCTTTTGCAGCGCACCGTACAGCTTCGGGTTGGCGGCGACGCCAAAACCCTGCAACGCGTTCTTGGACGCGACGAGGTCGGCCAGCGCGGTGTAGCCCGTGCCGGACGGGAACACGCCGGGCAACTGGGTCGGTGCCACATCGGACAGAGCAACCGTCGGAACCCGGGCCTGAAAACCGGCGGTGCAGCTTGCGGTGTAAGAACCGGCCGAGCCAGCAACGGCGCCGCAGGTGCCGGCGAGGTTGACGAGGTTGGTGTTGTCGGTGTTGGGGATGGCAGCAATATCAGCCAGCGTGGCGCCTTGCAGCTGGCGGACACCCGAACCCGAACCGTTGCTGTTGCGATAGATGATCAGCAGCGGAACCGAAGTACCACCGGTCACGGCCGGGTTGGACATGCCGTAACGCGCATCTGTCGTCGAACCGCCGGAAATTTTGACAACATCGGTCGGCGTGGCGAAGAACGAAGCGGTCGGCAGCGAAGCGGCGACGGCAGCGGCCTGGGCGGAGGCACCGGAAATGTAGTAGGTCACCAGGCCGGCAGGTGCGCCGGTGTTGGTGGGCAGGGGAGCGGCCATGACGGCGCCGGAGCCCATTGCCGCGCAGGCGGCGGCGATCAGTTTGAGTTTCATTTAGGTTTTCCTCTTTTAATGGATTGAATTAAGCGGACAAGCGGCGACGGGCGATGCCACCAACCATGAGCAGGCCGGCGATCATCATTGCGTAGGTGCCCGGCTCCGGTACGGCGGCGACGGTGGCCAGGTTCAGCGTGTTGCCGTCAAAGCTCCAGTGCGTGTCACCGGAAAACACGGTGCTCAGCGTGGCATTGGTGGGTGCCGAGGCGGCTGCGGAAAGCTTGAAGAAATCAGCGTCGGTACCGATGGCGTTGTCGGCGAGGAAGTTCACCTTGCCGGCGAGGTTGTGCGCGAGGCCCGAAGCCCAGTTGCCCGGGTTGGTCGCGCCCGAGGTCGAGTAGCTGTTGTTCGCAGCGTAGTTGGTACCGGCACCCTGCAGGCCGCCCAGGAACGTGGTGTTGAACGAACCGTCGATACCGCGAACACCGCTGGTCTGCGAAGCGGCGGTAACGTTGTTGCGCGCCGTCGTCAGGATCTGCACGCCATTGGCTGTAAGCGCGCCGGTCTTGAGGGTGCCGAATACGCCCCACTTGGTGTTGCTGGTGTCGTTGCCGACCGAAGTCAGGAAGCTGGTCCAGTTGGCATCGGTCCCGATGTTGCCCAGGGTACCGACATAGGCGGGCGACGACACGAATGACGAGAAGGTCACGCCGAGGTCCTTGACGAACGAGGTCTTGGTCACGTCGTCAAACGCGTAGAACACCAGTTCGCCGCCGGTCGCGCCGGAGGTGAGGTTGCCCGGCTGGATGTCAGCGAAAGCCTGGCTGGACGCGCCAGCGAAAGCGACCGCGGCCACCAGGGCTTTGAGTGCAAATTTTTTCATTGGTATAACTCCTGAAAATGAGAAGGGCTTGCCTTTGGGTGAAACTGTTTTACTTCACGCATCAGAGGTAGCCCGACTTTCTGGCGACGTCCTATGTTGCCGACGCGTTCCAGACTCGCTGCTTTCCGGCCCCGCCTCGCGACGGGTGTGGCCCTTGCACTGAATCGCTTTAAGCTCTACTACCGAGTGCCAGTATTTCCGCCCACCGTTACAGGGCCAACCGTTGGCATCGGGTATTTCGTAGTCCATCAGGCTTAACCGTGTTGCAAAGGCCATGCACGAACTCACAGCACCCATCGTCGCGCGCGCGCATGACGCGGGTTCGTGGGGTAAAGCGATTTGATGTGAGCCGATGCGACTACTGCGGGCATCGGGCTGGTCATGTAAGCGCATCAGCGCACCGGCGCATGCGCCATTCGGACTACATTGATGCCGACTGTGTTGCGGCGGGCGGGCGCCCGCACAAACCTAGGATGACTTGATCAGCTTGAGTCCCAGCGCCTTGCCCACCGCCTGGGTGCGGTTCTGCACATTGAGCTTGCGCAGGATTTTCTGCACGTGATTCTTCACCGTCAGCGAACTGATTTGCAGGATGGTGCCGATTTCAATATTGCTTTTCCCCTCGTGCACCCAACCGAGGATCTCCAGTTCGCGCATCGTGAGCAGCGCGACAGTTTCCGCCGGTGCAACCTGTGAAGCCTCGCCCCCCGTATTCGCCTGCACGCGCACCCACGCCGCATGCATGAAGGGCACCAATAGTTCCAGAACGTAGGCGTGGCGGTGGCTGATGGGTCCATCGACGCAGGCGAGGGCGAAAAAGCTGCCGCTTTCGTGGTTCGCCAGGGCAACTCCGTGCCCGACGAGGTTCGAGAGTTTCAACCGGTTGAGTTCCGCCGCTGCCTTGACGCGTGCGGTTTCGCCCGCCGCGCCGCTTTCATGCCACAGGGGCTGGCAATGATTGCGCTTCCAGGCACGCTCCAAATGGTAGACCGCACCACCGTCGACGCGGCACAACTCATCAAGGCAGTCCTTGTCAAAGGGCCGGCTGTAAAAACAATCGGAACGCACCTGCCTGTCCGCGGGGCTGGGCATGCGACAGACCAGCAATTCGTGCGGAATCACGCTTTGCATGAGGCCCTGCGCCCAGCTGAAAAAACTGGACCTTGTCTGAATTTTCAGCGAAGCGTCAATGACGAACAGCAATACCTCGAGCTCCGAGCTGTTGAAACTCGTGGAGCGTGTGCCGGAGTGGTTGGGACGCAAGGCGGCCAGGGGTGACGGATGTTCGTGGAGAGGTTGCGGCGTCGGGTCGTGCGCAACAGCGGACTTTTGGTTCATTGCGAGGCCCATGGTTTTCCCAACCCGTCATTCTGGTGGCACATTGTGTCGAAATGATTTATTGCACCGCACAGGCTTGGAAAGGGGGTCGCAGCGAGCGTTGCCACGCCCGGACGCGCAGCGCTGCTTTCCTTCCTACTCAAAAGATTGAGATGATCCATTTGGACTAACCCCGTAACAACGCTGACATGCGTCGATACCTCCGCTCCGCGAACGGGCGATGCACGGTGTTCGGTCTGAAAGACAATGCGTTTCACCTGCCCCCCTGAGCCGGCGCCCGGCTGGACGCTGTCGCCGGCGTTGCACGGGGCGTTTGCATCGAATCCCCGTCTACGGCGAACACCCAGTCGGAATAGCGTTTCGCACCGGAAAATGCAGCATCGCGCTCCGCGAAGCCCGCCACCTTGACCGGTTCCGCATTCGAGAGGCTACGTACCCCGCGGATGCCACCGCCCGGTGCCATCACCAGGGCCCAGTCGGGCTTGCCGGTAACCGGGTCAACGTAAATACGGCGCAGATGTCGTACGGTCTGCGGAAACCGGTTGTCCTTGAGCAAATCCTCCAGACGCGACGGAAACTGCCTGGCGGCGCCGGGACTGCGCGCGTAATAGCGTGAAATGGCCTCGCGAAACTGGTTACCGACAAAAAGCAGTTGCGCTTCCTTGTCACGCTGCAAACCGGTCCGCCAAACCTGTGCGGCAAGTGTTAGCGCAAGACCCATGGCCGCGACCAATATGAGGGCGCCGATATAGGTGAAACCCGTTTGGGAAACGCGTCGCCGAAGCGCCTGCATGGTGTTCGCTACCACTCGCTGAAACTGCTGCCGTCGCGCGCCTTGCCCTCGGCACCGCTTTTCACATCGTAGACCCGCCCGGGCATCGCGCTTGACGGGGGCGGCAGGGCAACCCAGGTCGCCGCGCTGTCGGTAATCGGGTCAGCCGGAATGCGCCGCAGGTAACGCTTGGCGACCAGTTCTTCCAGCGTGTCCGGATACTTCGCCTGGTCCCCGAAGAACTTGTCGATCGCCTCGCGCATGACCGACAAGTCCTGCTTGAGGGCAACCTCGCGCGAGCGGTCCACACTGTGCATGTAACGCGGCAGTGCAAGCGCGAGCAGCATGCCCAGTATGGCCATCACCACCACCAGTTCTATCAGCGTAAAGCCGCCCCCTGAAGCGCTCGGCGAGTCATGGTTCTGGCGCATCCGCTTCATGCGTCACCATTCACGGTAGGGAATGCCGTTCAAACCCACGCCGGCGGAACGCGAGAACACGTCAAACACATCCTCACCATCGCGCGGATCGTCCGGCGGGCTCGCATAGCTGCGGCGGCCCCAGCTTTCATCCGGGCCGAGCGCGACGTCCGGGTTCATCGGATCGCGCGGGAGGCGTCGCATCAGGTAAATCATCGCCTTCTCGGGATGCTTCTGGTCAGCCACGCCCCGGTAGAGCAGCGAAAGCGATTTCGGATAACCGGTGTCAGTGATGCTTTTGGCGATGCGTCCGTCGTCGACCGCCCGCTTGTACGTGTCAATCGCCTCGCGAATATCGCGCAGGGCGACCTGCAACTCGCGCTCCTTCGCCCGCGCCACCGCCAGTTCCGCGAGCGGGAATGCCGCGGTCGCAAGAATGCCGATGATCGCGACCGTCATGATCAGTTCGACCAGCGTAAATCCGCGTATTCGCAACCTCATCACGGGGCGACCTGCACCTGCAACACCGGCGGTAACGAAACGGCCAGTTCGCGCCCCGTCGCATCACGCAATGACGCGGCATCCACGCTGATCGGCGAAGCCGCGACATTTCCCCCCGAGGCTCTCAGCCTCGCAGTGAACGAGGTAGCCGCTTCGTTGGCCTGCTCCAGCCTGAATACGATCCTTCCGGGATCGCCTGCGGCACTTCCGGGCGGGCGCACCTCCGTGAACGTCGAGGCGTCATACGCGAGTGAGATTTCGCCGCGCTGCGCACCAGCCGGAATCGATACGCCGACACCAAGCTCCGCCCCCGGCGCGACCTTGGCCGACCCGCTCAATACGAGTGAGAGAGCCTCGACCTGCGCCGGCGCCTCAACCGCCTGCGATGCCGCTGTGGCGATAGCGGCCGCGCCTGGCGCACGCGGCACCACGCCACCGGGGACCTGTGTCGACAACCTGAGCGCGCCCGGCGCCGAAGGGCGAATCGCCAGCGGCTGTGCGCCGGCGGTATTTTCGGTGCCGGCGGGGAATTCGGCGACATTGAATTCCGGACGCGGCAGGTTGCGGACAATGCGCGGCGTGATCAAAAGAACAATCTCCGTCTTGACCTTTTCATTCCGTTCGCTGGAAAAAAGCCGCCCTAGAATTGGCAGGTCGCCAAGGCCGGGCAACCGTGAAGCGCTTCGCCTGTCCTCATCATTAATCAGCCCGGCCAGCGCCTGGGTTTCCCCGTTGCGCAGGCGCAGCGCGGTGCTGGCGTTTCGCGTGCCCACCTGATAAGTCAGCGTCCCGGCCGTACTGCGGATCTCGCGCACGATGCTGCTCACCTCGAGCCCGACCTTGATCGACACCTCGTCCTCGAGGTTCACCTGCGTCTCGACATCGAGTTTTAAACCGACATCGAGGTAGTTCACCGACTCGCTAACGCCCACGTTGGCGGTTGAGGTGGTGGTAATGACAGGCACCTTGTCGCCGATGTGGATTTTCGCCTTTTCGCGGTTTTTCACGCGAATGCGCGGATTTGCCAGAAGATTCGTATCGCCGTCCTCGCTCCTGAGATTGATCTGCGGATTCGTGATGCCAAGCTGGTTGGAACGCGGCCAGCCCCGGATCGACTCCCAGGTCAACTGCGACGTCGTTGTCGTCGCGTTGCTGGTCTGGGTGACAACCCCACCGGTCGTGGTGACCGTGGTTGGCGTCGGGACGATGTTGAGCACGGTGATCTGGTTGGGGAACTGTATCCCAAGGTCGGTGAGGCGGCTTCGCTTGATCT
>CAITSH010000303.1 GCA_903895005.1 uncultured Pseudomonadota bacterium | reverse complement strand
TCGCCTACGAGCCCCGGACCGACGAGTTCACCTTCGCACACCACTTTCGTCCGCAGTAATCGCGGGCCAGGTCAACAATCGCATGCTCGTATATGTCATACGCAGGTTGATGCAAAGCGTTCTGGTGCTCTTTGCCATGTCGGTGCTGGTATTCGCTGGCGTCTTTGCCATCGGCAACCCTGTCGATATTCTCGTCAATCCCCAGGCTGACCAGGCTGAGATTGCGCGCGTGACTGCAGCCATGGGCCTGGACAAGCCCTTGTGGGAGCAATACGTCGTGTTCTTGAAGCAGGCGGCGGTCGGCGATCTGGGCAAATCCTTTGTCTACAACATCCCGGCGATAAAACTAATCCTAGAACGACTGCCTGCAACGATGGAGTTGGCCATATCGGCCATGCTTATCTCGGTACTTCTGGGTATCCCACTCGGCCTGTGGGCCGGCCTGCGCCCCGACTCATGGCCGGGAAAAGCCATCATGACCGGATCCATCCTGGGGTTCTCACTACCCACTTTCTGGGTCGGACTCATGCTAATCATGGTGTTCGCCGTGCAACTGGGATGGCTGCCTTCCAACGGGCGCGGCGAGACGCGCGAGCTTTTCGGCATAGGGCTTAGTTTTTTGACCCTCGACGGACTCTCGCACCTGGTCATGCCAGCCATCAATCTCGCCTTGTTCAAGCTGTCGCTGATTATCCGGCTCACGCGCTCGGGAACGCGCGAGGCCTTGCAGCAGGACTATGTGAAATTCGCACGCGCCAAGGGGCTCTCCATGCGCAGGGTCGTCGGGGTGCATGTCCTGAAGAACATCATGATCCCGATCATCACCGTAATCGGCCTGGAATTCGGTTCGGTCATTGCCTTTGCAATCGTCACAGAATCGGTGTTCGCCTGGCCTGGCATGGGCAAACTCATCATCGATTCCATCAACGTTCTCGACCGGCCGGTCATCGTTGCGTATTTGTGCGTAATCGTGATCCTGTTTATCCTGATCAATCTCACGGTTGATCTGATTTATTCGCTGCTAGACCCCCGCGTGCGCCTTGCCGATGCGCGCAACTGAAGCATGATCGCTGAACAGACGCCTTTTCAGCGTGTGCGCGCCGATTTTGCGGCGAGCAAGCTGGCGCTGGCAGGGCTCGCCATGCTCGTGTTCATCCTGCTCGTTGCTGTATTCGCGCCTCTGATCTCACCGCAAAATCCCTACGATCTGGCGCAGCTTGACGTCCTCGACAGCCGCCTCCCCCCGGCGAGCAAGGCTGGCGACGGCAAGCTGACCTACTGGCTGGGCACCGACGACCAGGGGCGCGACATGCTGTCTGGCATTTTTTACGGCCTGCGCATCTCCATCCTGGTGGGCATCAGCGCAACGATGGCCGCGCTGAGCATCGGGCTTGCAATGGGTCTGCTCGCCGCCTACTTTGGCGGCAAGACCGACGCCATTATCATGCGCATCGTCGATATCCAGCTGTCCTTCCCCGCCATCCTGATTGCGCTCATCCTGCTTGCCCTGCTCGGGCAGGGAATAGGCAAGATCATCATCGCGCTGGTCGCAGTGCAATGGGCCTACTACGCAAGAACGGTGCGCGGTACCGCGATGGTCGAACGGCGCAAGGAGTATATCGAAGCCGCTTCGTGCCTTGCGCTATCCCCGGCCCGGATCGTCTTTCGCCACCTGCTGCCCAATTGCCTGCCGCCGTTGATCGTTGTCGCCACCGTGCAGGTCGCCGCGGCCATTGCACTCGAAGCGACGCTGTCCTTTCTCGGCCTGGGCCTGCCCATTACAGAACCATCGCTGGGCCTGCTCATCGCCAACGGTTTTTCCTACCTGCTGTCGGGCAAATACTGGATCAGTTTTTTCCCCGGACTGGCGCTGCTGCTCACTATAGTCAGCATCAACCTCGTCGCCGACCAGCTGCGCGACGTGCTCAATCCGCGGCTGCAAAAATGAGCACCCCCGTCCTTGCCGTCGAAGGCCTTCAAACGCATTTCTTCACCCGCCAGGGCGTGGTCAGGGCGGTTGAGGATGTGAGCTTTTCCGTAGAGCCTGGCAAGATCATGGGGCTTGTCGGCGAATCTGGATCGGGCAAATCCATGACCGGTTACTCCATCATGGGACTGATCGATCCACCGGGTCGCGTGGTGTCGGGGCGTATACTGCTCAACGGGACCGACCTTCGCGCCATGGATGCATCGAGCATGCAGTCGGTTCGCGGCAATCGCGTCGCCATGATTTTCCAGGATCCTATGATGACGCTCAACCCGGTTCTGCGTGTGGATACGCAGATGGTCGAAGCGATCCACGCGCACCGCCGTTTGTCCTCCGCCGCAGCACTCGCCGAGGCGCGTGATGCGCTTGCGCGTGTCGGCATCCCCTCTCCCGACGCGCGGTTGAAATCCTATCCGCACCAGTTCTCTGGCGGCATGCGCCAGCGGGTGGCCATCGCGATCGCGCCGCTCAACAAACCCGACCTGATCATCGCTGACGAGCCCACCACGGCCTTGGACGTGACCATCCAGGGTCAGATCCTGTTCGAAATGCAAAAGCTGTGCCGCGAATCGGGCACTGCATTGATCTGGATCACCCACGACCTTTCGGTGATCGCCGGCCTCGCCGACGATATCAGCGTAATGTATGCGGGCAAATTGGTTGAGCAAGGGTCCGTAGACGCCGTGCTATCGCGTCCCGCCCATCCTTACACCCGCGGGCTGATCCAATCTATTCCAGGTAGCAATGCGCGCGGCCGGCCGTTGCACCAGATCCCGGGTATGACCCCTTCCATGCTCGAGTTGCCCGCAGGGTGTCCGTTTCGAACCCGCTGCGAGCGAGCAACAGAAACCTGCGCATCAACCCCGCCGCTCGAACGGCACCACGACGAACGCGCATTGCGCTGCTTTCATCCTTACGACGATAACTTGATGTTCCACCGACCCAACGGTTCCCCAATATGACCGAGGCGTCGCTGCTCGAGTTACGCGGTGTTTCGCGGCGCTTTATCAAGCGCCTCGACGTGGCCGAAAAACTCGCCAATCTGCTCGGCGCCGACCTGCGCGAGGAGGTCGTGCATGCGGTAGATCGCGTCGACCTGTCCATACGCAAAGGCGAAGTCGTCGGCTTGGTCGGCGAATCAGGCTGCGGCAAATCAACACTTGGACGTATTGCGGTGGGACTGCACCAACCCGACGACGGCGAACGACTTTGGTACAACACAACTGTAAAAGACATGCCGGCAAAGGAACAGCGCGCCGTGCAGTTGGCGATTCAGATGATTTTCCAGGATCCCTACGCCTCGCTCAACCCTCGCATGCGTGTTGAGGACATTGTCGGCGAAGCACCGCTGGTACACGGCGTCGTGACCGCTGCTCAAAAAAAGGACTACGTTGCCGGACTGCTTGAAAAAGTCGGCATGGATCCGGGACTAATGGGCCGGTTTCCGCACCAATTCTCCGGTGGCCAGCGCAGCCGCATTGGCATCGCCCGCGCCCTTGCCGTCAAGCCCGAGTTTCTCGTCTGCGACGAGGCCGTGGCCGCGCTTGACGTTTCCATCCAGGCTCAGGTGCTAAACCTGTTCATGAAGCTGCGCGCGGATCTCGGCCTGACCTACTTGTTCATCAGCCATGACCTTGGCGTGGTCAGGCACCTGTCCGACCGCGTTGTGATCATGTACCTCGGACGTGTGGTCGAAACCGCAATGACGGACGGCCTCTACGACAGCCCGAATCACCCCTACACCCAGGCCCTGCTGTCCGAGGTACCGCGATTGGACTCGCGCCGCAAAACCTATGCCGTGATCAAGGGAGAGATTCCATCGCCTCTTCATCCGCCGGGCGGCTGCCACTTTCATCCGCGCTGCCCGCACGCCATGCCCCGCTGCACGAACGAACAACCGGTCCTGAGGCAAATCGCGCCGCTGCGATTTTCCGCCTGCCACCTGAACGACCAGAAATGACCCGCTGGAAAGCCTTGTCTGGTGCGATTTTCCAGCCATCCCGCCCCGCAAGAGCCCGAAGACAATACACCCAGATCACCGTAGCGCTTGCGCTCTGCCCATCAAGGTGCCGCAAGCTCGCCGCACCGGTTCGCTGCTACCATTGGCCTTTGCCTCAAGAAGTGAACGCATGAGCAGCACCCCTCCCGGATCGGGCGACGCCCTGGCGGTCTTTCGCATCCGCGACTACCGCTTTTTGATCGCGGGGTCATTCCTCACCACCATTTTGCAGCAGACACAGGCCGTCGCACTCGGCTGGGACATTTACGAGCGCACAGGTTCGGCCATGGCACTCGCCTTCATGGGGCTTGTTCAGTTCATCCCGGTTGTGCTGTTGTTCCTCCCAGCAGGGCAGATGGCAGACCGGTACGACAGGCGCTGGATCATGGTGTTGTCACAACTGCTGTGGTGCGCGGGGTCACTTGAACTGGCGGTGACTGCCTGGACAAACGCAAGCGTCAACTGGATGTACCTCGGGCTTGCGGCTAGCGGTGCGGCGATGATGCTCAACCGGCCCGCACGAGATGCCCTCGTTCCGCAAGTTGTACCCCTGAACCTTCTGGCAAGGGCGGTCGCATGGAATTCGAGCAGCTTCCAGATTGCCTCGGTCTGCGGCCCGATGCTCGCCGGCGCGTTCATTGCCATCGGCGGCGCAGTTCCGGTGTATTCGCTCAACTGTATCATCGCGATTGTTTCGCTTGTTCTTACGCTCGCAATCAGCGCGCGCCCCGGAGCGGCGCAACGTCGCGTGCTCACCTGGACGGACGCCTTCGCAGGGCTCTCGCACGTCTGGAAAACCAAGGTCATTCTAGGACTGATGGCAATCGACCTGTTCGTCATCGTGATGGGCGGCGTGTCGGCACTGCTTCCCGTCTATGCAAAGGATATCCTGCATGTCGGGCCGGCCGGACTGGGTTGGCTGTCCGCTGCCCCGGCCCTTGGTGCCATATCAATGGCAGTCCTGCAGGGACACCGCAGGCCCTACGAACGCAGCGGCTTGGTGTTTCTTGCTGCCATGACAGGATACAGCCTGGCCATGCTTGCGTTCGGGCTGTCGCACTGGTTCTGGCTGTCGTTCACCGTGTTGATCATCGGCGGCGCATGCGACTTCACCGGCGCGGTCATCCGCCAGACGGTGCTTCAATTGCAAACCCCCGACGCCTTACGCGGCCGTGTTTCCGCAGTCAACCGGGTTTTCATCAGCTCCTCGAACGAACTGGGGGCGTTCCGCGCCGGCGCGCTTACCTCGCTCGGCGGACCGGCCGTCACCGTCATTGCTGGCGGGCTGGCGACGCTCGCGTTCGTCGCCGTGGGGGCGCGCTTGTTTCCGTCGCTACGCCGTCTGGGCCGTGTCGGATAGGGCGGACGATCAGCCCGTCCACAACTCCGGCTTGCCCACAACATAGCCCTGAACGCCAGAAACGCCCAAGCGGCTCAAGACATCGACGGATTGCTCCTCCTCGATACCTTGGGCGATGACAGGGATCTCAAGCGACTGAGTGATCCTGACCAGGGAGCTCACCAGGAAACGCGCCTCGGGGCTGGCAAACAAATCGGCGGTAAACCGCGACGACAGCTTGACGTAATACGGCAGCAGACTTTCAAGACGTTTGAGCGACTCGCCGCTGACAAGGAAGTTGTCCAGGGCGAACTTTGCACCAACCGCCCGGACACGCGCCGCGAAGTCCGGCGTTGCCACAAGGTTTTCGAGGAATGCCGCCTCGGTAGTCTCGAATACGAGTCGTCTCGCCAGTTGCGGCGCGATCGCAAGCCGAGCGCAAACGTGATCGACAAACGCTGCATCCTGCAGCGAAGCACCGCAGACGTTGATGGCCACGACGCCCACTTCGTGTTTCGGGTTCAGCGCCAGCCGCTCCACGACAAGGTCAAATACGGTTGCATCCAGCCGGGGACCGAGTTTATGTCGCAATGCCATGGGCACGAACAAGCGCGCTTCGAGGGGCAACCCCGCGGACTCCTGCAGGCGCACGTTAATTTCCTGGTGCAGTCTGCCTTTTCCGGGCAGCCCTACGACGGTTTGCGCGAAAAGAGACAACTGCCTGCCTGTCAGGGCTTGTTCGATGAGACGACGCCAGTCGTTGGACCCGCGCACGCCGTTTTCAGAATCGGTGAGCTCTTCGATTTCACAAGCGCCCCGGCCGGCGGCGGCGGCACGTGCAAGGGCAAAATCCGCGGCAGAGAGCAGTTTTGAGAAAGGCTGCCCGAGTCCGTCGAACTGAACCGCGCCGGTGTGTGCCGACAGTATCCCCCCTGTGCCGGCGGCCTCGAGCACGGTTTGTAATTTGCCGGTGATCGCCCTGACGATCGTGGCCGAAGGTTCGGCCCCGGCGCCAGTCAGCAGCATCGCAAATGTCGCCCCGTTAAGGCGCCCGCAGCACACGTCGGGAGCCTCCCCGGTGGCGCGCAGCATTTCAGCAACCTGGCTCAGCACTTCGTCGGTCTTTTGAAAGCCGCATCTTGAATTAAATTCCGTGAGTCCGGACACCTCAAGCAGGGCGAGCGTTCCGGGCTTGAACCCGCCAGACGAGCCGAGGATCTGCTGGGTTTGCATCTCCAGGCCGCGCCTGTTGTAGACCCCCGTCAACGGATCCATGAAAGCATCGTGGCGGTACTGTTCCGCGCGCATCACCTCCTCATCAATCGCCGAGCGAATTTTTTGTGACAGCAGGTTGAACGCGGCGACGACGCTCCTGAGTTCTCGCGCACGCGGCTGAATTTCGATGATGCGGAATTTCCGGTTGCCCAGATCGTGCGCCGCAGATTCGATTTCCGACAAGGCACGCAGCACGAACGCGAGCATGCCGCGCAAACCGAGCAGCGCAACGAGATGTAAAACGAACAACCAGGCCGCCGTACTGATCGTGCTCTGCCAAAGATGTGCATAGGCAAGCGCCGGCCGCGTACTCACCACCACGCGTCCGACCTGCCGCCAGCCGGCGCTGATCAGGGCCTGTCCGCCCGGCGCGTGGATGGGGAACAGGCTCTGGAACCACTGCGGAACGTCGTGCTCCGCAGCCGCCAGCTTGCGGCTGACAAGAATATCGCCCCCCACCGTGACTATTTCAATGCGCTCAAATTGCCCGCGATCGAACACCGGATTAACAATTGTCCCCAGCAGGACGGCATCGCGCGGATCGGCGGATGAGCCGATCGCCAGAGCGAGGAACGTCGAGGTCTCCTGCGCATGCGCCTCGAGTTGCTCCTGCAGGTAGCCCCGCGTACTTGATACGGACATGTAACCGACGCCTGCCAGCATCACGGCAAACAAAGCCGACACTGAAAACAGAAGGTAGTGACTCAGCCTCATAGGAACTCCACCAAGAACGCCAACGCCGTGCTCATAACCTTGACTCTCTTTCCAATCGATCAATTAGTCCCTGCCAGGCCCGAATTTGAGAGGAGCTTCCTTTGCGGTTCCCCTGCAGGATCACCACGTCCTCGTCGTTGAAGCTATAAACCGGCACAAGGTCGGACCGTTCCGAGGCCGGACGGATGCGTCCTTCCAGATTATCGAGGATAAGCGGTTCTGCGCCCGGAATGGCGTAATAGGCGAGCACCATGTGCGGCGTATTTATCTTGATCGCCCTGACATACGTGATGCGCAAACGCTCGATCGGAACACCCAGTTCCTTCAGGAGGAAGTACTTGGCGATGGCAAAGTCTTCACAGTCGCCGCCGTGGCTGGAGTAGGTTTCAGACGGGGTCGCCCAGTAATCAATCTGGCCCCAGTGCTGCTGGTCCTCAACCCATGGGACCGCATTCACAAAGGCATTGACCGCCTGCAACTGCCCGGACTCGGGGGAAGCCTGCGACCGCTGGCCTCTCGCCACCTGCTGTCGCTTCGCAAAATCGGTCCAGGTGGTGGTTCTGGGGCGGGCTTCCGTGCCGAAGCGCCCCGTCAGGTAGCCAATCAAACCCGGGGTGACCGTGGAAGAAAACCCGAGTTCCATCGCCGCAGACGACACTGCAGAAGCCAAGACCAAGGCTGCCGCCGCGACGATGAGCCCGGATTTGCCGCGGCGCGTGGCGGAATTTCCCAGCCAAGCAAATTGCATCGATTCCTATCCTGTTACACGCCTCCGCGGCGCCAGGGGCGCAAGCCTAGCATCGTCCGGCCAGCGTGTGAACAGCCTACTTTGGCGAATTCGCCGGAGCCTGACTTGCGCCCGACCGCTCTCTGAGGGTACCACCGCCAGCCTGCGACAGCCAGGCAGGCCGCGCCGCCGGCGGCGCAATGACGGCCAGAGGTGATTCGCGGACGGCGCCGCGTGCATTACGCGCGAAAATGCGCTGCTCGTAATCCCTCGCAAGCATTTCGTCGCGCATGGCCACAAGTTCGGTGACATGCGTGAGCTCCTTGACCGGGAAGTAGCGCGCCGCGTCGCCTGAAGTCTTGTGGGCAAATTTGACCTCGACAATATCCCCGCTGCGAATGCCTGCCTGGCCCTCATTGATGAAAGCCCTCGCAGCAACCGAACCATTGGCCAGCACATCCGGAAATTCAACATCCACCCAGCGCTCGGCCGTTTTGCGCAGCGTCTCGGGCGCGCGATCAATGGAGAGAAACACGCCTTGCGCCACCTTGAGATAAATCCCTGCAACGCGACCGGTCGATTTGGTTCCACCGATATAGCCGTCTTTGCGCTCGCCGCCCAACTGCTCCTGGGCGGCGCCTGAGGAAGGCATCCCCGCCGCGCTTGGCGGCATAGCATTCAGGTCGTGCCCCAAATTTTCCTGGCGTGCTGCCACGCCACCATTGTGGCTGGAGAGCGTAAAAATCATGGACAGAAGGGCTGCAGTAACCAGCACCAGAACCAGGGATACGCTTCGTTCAGTCATCATGTTTCCTCACAAAAGGGAACGCGAAAAAACGCTGGCACAGCAAGCGTTGCCCCTCTATCGGCATCGTATGGGAATACTTTAACGCCAATTGAGTCCGTTCTGAATGTCAGGGCATATTTTCACTATCATGGATGTAGTCAATACGTCGAAAAAAAACGTTTAAACAGGGCTTTTTCCCGCTTTGAGAGCAATTACCAGCGTTCGCGGCTATTATCAGCAGACATGACCACGTTGCATATCGCCGCCCAAGACACGTCCGGCATTGTCGAGATTCGCCCCAAAGGGAATTGGACTTTTACCGGTCTGGGCGCGTACAAAAACCACATTGATTTAGCGGTCGGGCGCCTCGCCCACCTCCCCCGGGTAGGCTTCGTCTGGAATCTCAGCGAACTGACCGAGCTCGACGACGTTGGCGCCCTCTGGATCGTAAAACATGCCGAGGGCGCCAGCCTCAGCGCGATCCCCTCCCAATTCAGGATCCTGCTCGAGCAGGCGCAACGCGCCCAATCGGTCGCCCATGCCGGCAAGGTCGGGATCGACTGGCTGTTGCCTGTAATCCTTCTCGGACGGGCAGGCATCCATGCGGTCGATCATTTGCGCTTTGGCATCGGCTTGCTTGGCCAGGTCGGGATAGACATCGCCCGGACGCTGCGCTGGCCGCGTGAGTTTCCTCTGCGCGAATTATCAGCGAATGTTTTCAGGTCCGGCGTGACCGCCCTGCCCGTCACCATGCTGGTCGGGTTCCTTGTCGGCGTTGTACTCACCTATCTTTCTGCTCTGCAACTCAAAAGCTACGGCGCGGACCTGCTGGTCATCAACATCGTTTCGGTCGGCGTTGCACGGGAACTCGGCCCCATGCTCGCATCCATCATCGCCGCCGGACGTTCCGGATCCACAATGACGGCGCAACTGGGGGTGATGCGCGTCACCGAGGAAATCGAGGCTTTACAGGTGATGGGCATCTCGGTCACCGGGCGTCTGGTCCTGCCAAAACTGCTCGGCCTCGCGATCGCGATGCCGCTCGTCAGCTTCGCCACCGACGTCGCCGCGCTGTGCGGCGGGATGCTGGCCGCGCGCGTCGTTCTCGGGATCCAGTTCGGTGCTTTTCTCGAAGCCCTGCCGCGGGTGCTTGATGTCGCACACTTCTGGATAGGAATCGGCAAGTCGGCGGTATTCGGCTTTACCGTCGCCTTTGTCGCATGCCACTACGGGCTGCGCATCCGCCCCAATACCGAAAGCCTCGGCACGGGAGTGACGCGTTCGGTTGTCGCGGCGATCACATCAGTTATTCTTTTGGACGCGATTTTCGCGATTTTGCTCCGGAACATACCTTGATCCCGCCCTTGGAACCATCCGCAGCCGGCGCCCCCGAACTGGTGATCGACATTCGCGACCTGCGCAATGAAATTGCCGGCCAGGTACTGCACTTCAACCTTGACCTTGCCGTGCGCCGCGACGAAGTGATGACCCTTGTCGGAGGCTCGGGCAGCGGAAAAACCCAACTTTTGCGCGTCATCATCGGCCTCAAACCCCCGGCGGGCGGCAGCGTGCGGGTCATGGGGGTCTCGCTGGCGAACGACGGCCTGATGCAAGTGCGCGCGGCTCGCCAGCGCATGGGCATGCTGTTCCAGAACGGCGCGCTCTACAGCGCCTTTGATGTGTTTGATAACGTGGCGTTCCCGCTGCGTGAGCGTGGCGGACTCGACGAGGGAACGATACGCGCCATCGTGTATGCCAAGCTCGAACAGGTGGAACTCGAACCCGCCCACGCGCGGTTGCTGCCGGCGAACCTCTCCGGCGGCATGGTCAAGCGGGTTGCGCTTGCAAGGGCGCTTGCACTGTCCCCGGACCTGCTCATCCTCGACGAGCCCACCGCCGGTCTCGACCCGGATCGTTCCGAATCCTTTGTGCGCCTTATCAAGCAGCTGCGGACGCAGCACCGGTTTGCCGTGCTCATGGTCACGCACGATCTGGACACCCTTTACGACCTTTCGGATCGCATCGCAGTTCTCGCCGATCAACATATAATTGCGTGCGGTCCACTTGATGAAGTGCGCCGCCTGCCACATCGATTCGTGCAGAATTTTTTCGGGGGGGATCGTGCGCTGCGCTGCTTTGACGGCGCAGCGGTCGTCTGAACATGGAAAACCGCGCTTTCGCACTCGCCACCGGCCTGTTCCTCGTCGGACTGATGCTGGCCGCCGTCGCCGCGGGATTCTGGCTCGGCGGTTCTTCCCTGGAACGCACCACCTATCGCGTCGTGGCAAGCCAGCCCGTGACGGGTCTCAACCTTCAGGGCCAGGTTCGCTACCGCGGCATCAGCGTGGGTCGTGTGACGGGGCTTGACCTTGACCGTAACGACCCGCGTCGCATCAATATCGAAATCGAGGTGAACAGCGATGTACCGCTCACCCGCAGCACCTACGCCCAACTTGGCCAGGAGGGCATCACCGGTATCGCCTATGTCCAACTTCTCGACGACCGCTCGGACGCAAGCCCCCTTCTCCCAGCGGCAGACGGCGTTCCCGAAATCACCATGCGCATCTCGCCCCTGGACGATATTTTCGATACCGTGGCAGGCTTGGGGCGCGACGCAAGGACGCTGGTCGGCAACCTGAACACCGTCATCAACAAGGAGAATCAGGCTCAACTCGCCGGGGCATTGGCCTCACTGGCGCGCACGAGCGCAAACATGGAGGCCTTGTCGCGACAGCTCGGACCGACAGTTGCGCGCCTGGACCGTAACCTCGACGAAATGCTTTCCCCCGATAACCAGAAGCTCGCGCGCGGATCGCTACAGGGAATCAACGACACCGCCCGCGAGTTACCCGAACTTGCGAAAGGCATGCGCCAGGTCATCGACGAAACTCACCAGCTGGTGACGCAATTCAGCCGTCTTTCGGCCGAGGCTCATGCCGCCACCGGCAACCTTCGGCAGGATACCCTGCCGCGCGTGAATGCACTTGCCGAATCGATGGAACGCAGCGCCGACCGCATCGGACGGCTCGCGACCTCGATCGAACAACGTCCGGCCAGCATGGTTTGGGGACGTCCCGGTGGCCGTCCCGGTCCCGGAGAACCAGGATTCCAATGAATGCTCACAGTACCGCAACCCTGGTCATGACGCTTGTGGCGACGCTCCTAGGCGCCTGCGCGGCGCCAGGCTCGTCAGAGCCTCAGGTCCGCGCCTTCGATCTTGGTCTGGATCTCGCGCCGGCGCGGCGCCTGGATGCGCGCCTGGGGCAGGTGCGCGGCTCCCCTCCCTTCGACGGCGCCGACATGCATTACAGGCTTGCCTACCGCAATGCCGCGGAACTGCATTCGTTTGCGCAAAGCCGCTGGGCTGCCGCGCCGGCGGAACTGCTGCGAAAGCGACTCGTCCGGACGCTTGAGTCCGGCGCAGCAGCGCGCTGCACCTTCGATCTTGAACTGAATGAATTCACACAGGTGTTTTCGGCGGGCGACGCGAGTGACGCAGTGGTTGAAGTGCGTATTCTTCTCGCAAACGCGTCAGGACGCATTGCCGAAAAAACCGTGCGCGTCACTGCGACCGGCTCCGGCGGTTCCGCGCAACAAGGCGTGACGGGCATGGCGCGCGCCACCGACGATGCGATCGGCCGGATCGCCGACTGGATCAATCAGCAAACCGTTTGCCAGGCTCGCTAGCCGAGTCATTAAATTGATTTCGCCTAATTTCTCCGTGGGTCTCACAGCCGCGGCCGGGCCCGGTTCGCGCCGAATGGTCTGCGCCCCGGAGTATGTCGACAATTCCGGAGCATGCCATGCTTGAGGCATTGAGAATCGAGTGTGTCCGCGGCGAACGCCGACTTTTTCACGACCTCAGCTTTTCCGTAGGAAGAGGCCAGCTCGTCCATGTTTCGGGAACCAACGGCCGTGGCAAGACGAGTCTTCTGCGCATCCTGTGCGGCCTCCACACGCCGTATTCGGGCAGCGTCCACTGGAAAGGATCGCCGATCGGTTCAACGGCTGAGGAGTTTCATCGCGACCTGTGCTACGTCGGCCACCTCAACGGCATGAAGGAGGAACTGACCCCGCTCGAGAACCTTGTCATATCGACGACGCTGGCCGGGGCGCGCGCCAATGAGACGCTGCTGCTGGCTGCACTGGATACATTCGGCATCGAGGACTGCGCCGACCTTCCGGTGCGACACCTCTCCCAGGGACAGCGACGCCGTGTGGCGCTTGCCCGGCTGGCGCTGGCGAGTGCCTCCCCGCTGTGGATCCTGGACGAACCTTTCAATGCGCTCGACTCTGCTGCGGTGGTGAAATTGCAACGCCTGCTTGCGAAGCATGTGCAAGCAGGGGGAATGATCGTAATGACGACGCATCTTGACCTGGCGATCGAAGGCGTCGAGCCGCTGCACCTTAACCTCGACGGCCGGAGCGAGGCGCGATGATCCGAACCTTTGCCTGCGTATTCCGGCGCGACCTTTCGCTGGCGCTGCGACGCAAGAGCGAGGCGCTAAATACCCTGGTTTTTTTCGTCATCGTGACCAGCCTGTTTCCGCTTGGCGTCGGCGCCGAGCCGAACCTGCTACGTGAAATCGCGCCCGGCATTTTGTGGGTGGCAGCGCTGTTGGCCGCCCTGCTTTCCCTCAACCGTCTCTTCGAGCCCGACTTTGCCGACGGAACGCTGGAGCAACTGGCGCTCGTGGGGGATCCACTTCCGGTTATCGTGATGGCCAAGATTGCCGCGCACTGGGTGATGACCGGTTTGCCGCTGACCCTGCTCGCCCCGGTGATCGCATTGCAATTCGACCTTCCCGGGGACACCATCACACTACTATTCCTGACGCTTCTTGTCGGCACGCCCGTGCTGAGTCTGCTCGGGGCGATTGCCGCGGCACTCACGCTGGGGCTGCGCGGTGGTGGGGTCTTGTCCGCTTTATTGGTCCTGCCCCTCTACATTCCCCTGCTAATATTCGGAGCCGGCGCGGCCGGAGCCGCCTCGGCAGGTCTGGGGGGGCAATCTCATCTTTTGCTCCTCGGTGCATTTTTACTGGTCTCTGGAGCACTATCACCTTGGGCCACGTCCAGCGCGCTGAATATCGCGCTCGACTGAGATACAGCCCTCCGCAGTAGCGAAAACACCGGAAAAAGACAAATCAAGATCAGCGGAAAATGAGTAAAAAATCAGCGAATAATCAGGAAACCTAAGGGAATCCATCGGGAACTTAGCGCATGACGACGCACTCCAAGCAGCACGACAACACGAGCGAACCATCCGCCACATCGATGAATTCAGGTACGCGCTGGTTTAAATACGCCTCCCCCCAACTTTTTTACGGCCTGGCCGGGAAGATGGTTCCCTGGTTCGCCAGCCTTGCCGCCGCCCTGTGCATCGCCGGCCTGTATATCGGTTTGTTTCTCGCCCCAACCGACGCGCAGCAGGGCGACGCGTACCGCATCATCTTCGTTCACGTACCTGCGGCGTGGATGTCGATGTTAATTTACCTCGTCATGGCGGGCTGGGCAGCCATCGGACTGGTGCTCAATACGAGGCTTTCCTCGATGATGGCTTCCGCACTGGCACCGACCGGTGCCATGTTCACCTTTGTCGCCCTTTGGACCGGAGCGCTCTGGGGAAAACCAACCTGGGGCAC
>CAITSH010000302.1 GCA_903895005.1 uncultured Pseudomonadota bacterium | reverse complement strand
CCATGTTTCAAATCCCTTCCCTGTTTCCGGTTCGGTTCGAACCTAAGTTGGTAATTTTATCAGATTCAACAGCACATTCCGAAAGCAGCACTAGTTCATATACATGCCGCCGTTTACGTGGATAGTGCTCCCTGTTACATAGGCTGCCCCTGGAGACGCAAGAAAAACAACGGCAGCGGCTATATCGTCTGGCAGTCCGAGCCGCCCCAGCGGGATCTGGCCCAGCAGTGCAGTCTTTTGCTGCTCGGTCAGCGCACGCGTCATGTCGGTGTCAATGAAGCCAGGGGCTATGCAGTTGACGGTGATGTTCCGGCTGCCAATCTCGCGCGCAAGCGAGCGCGTCATTCCACCTATTCCCGCCTTGGCAGCAGCGTAATTTATCTGGCCAGCATTGCCGCTCGAGCCTACGACCGACGTAATATTAATTATCCGCCCGGAACGCGCCTTCATCATTCCCCGCAAAACCGCCTTGGACAAGGTGAAAACCGACTTCAAATCGGTATCGATAACGGCGTCCCACTCGGACTCTTTCATTCGCATGGCGAGATTGTCCTGCGTGATTCCAGCATTGTTGACCAGAACTGAAACCGGGCCGAAGCCTTGCTCAATTTGTTGGATAACCGCATCCACCTGCACGCTATCAGTGACATTCAGCAGCATGCCGCACCCGGATGCCCCGTCCGCCGAAAGGTACTCGCTGATGGCCGCCGCACCGGACTCTGATGTCGCGGTCCCGACAACCGTCGATCCCTGTGCCGCCAACGCGACCGCAATGGCCTTGCCGATTCCGCGGGATGCTCCGGTAACGAGCGCGATTTGCTTGTCCGCCATGCTCATGCCTCCTGAATTGCCGCGAGCGCTGCGTCGATTCCTGCGCGATCGTGCAACGCAAACCCCGTCAGCCCGCTGTCAATGCGCTTGGTGAGGCCCGAGAGCACCTTGCCCGGACCGCATTCGATCACATGAGTCACACCCTGCTCAGCCATCGCACGGATAATTTCGACCCAGCGCACCGCGTGGTCCGCCTGCCCCACCAACGCCTGCCTGATCCCGGCAGCATCCGAATGTGGTCTGACATCCAGGTTGTGCAACACCTGAATACGCGGACTCGAAATACTCACCGATTCAAGATAACCGGACAGTTTTGACGCAGCCGGCCCCATTAGCGCCGAATGAAACGGTGCGCTAACCGGCAGCGCGATGGCACGCTTCGCCCCTTTACCCTTGGCAATTTCAATGGCGCGCGTCACCGCGGTAGCGTGGCCGGCAATGACGGTTTGCCCCGGCGCATTGAAATTCACGGCCTCGACAACATCCCCCTGCGCCGCCTCGGCGCAGGCCGCGCGAAGTTCATCTTCATCAAGCCCCAAAATAGCCGCCATCCCGCCCAAACCGGCGGGAACCGCTTGTTGCATCGCCTCGGCGCGAAAACGCACCAAAGGCAGGCAATCAGAAAACGAAATAGCTTCCGCGGCGACGAGGGCCGTGTACTCGCCGAGGCTGTGTCCGGCAACGACCTCAGGCTCCGGGCCCCCAAGGTCGCGCCAAGCCCGGTAAGCCGCATATCCCGCTGTCACCATGGCAGGCTGGGTGTTCACCGTACTGTTCAGCGCCTCGGCGGGGCCTTCAGCGATCAGCTTGGCGAGGTCGCAACCGAGCGCTGCGGATGCCTTCGCCAGCACCTCTCCGATCACGGGTAAATCGCCGTAACCCTGCATCATGCCCACCGACTGGGAGCCCTGTCCCGGAAATACCATTGCCAATTTCATCTTCTATTCCACATCGCGTTGAAGAATTTGGTTACATCTCAACCAATACTGCACCCCAAGTAAAACCGCCTCCCACACCCTGGAGCAACAGTTTATGACCCGGCTTGATTCGCCCATCACGAACCGCAACATCCAGTGCGAGAGGAACCGAGGCAGCCGAGGTATTGCCGTGCCTGTCCACCGTCACCACCACGCGCGCCGGATCAATCCCGAGGCGCTTTGCTGTTGCGTCCAGGATACGTACGTTTGCTTGGTGCGGAATCAACCAGTCCACCTCAGAAACCTGGACATTGCACAAGGCCAGCGTTTCTCTGGCCACCTCATCAAGCACGCGTACCGCAAATTTAAAAACGGCCTGACCGTCCATTTGTAAAAAGGGATGGCCGGTGACGTTACCACCGCAAACCTGTCCGGGGACCGAAAGGATGCCAACATGCGAGCCGTCTGCGTGCAGAACTGAGCCCATGACTCCAGGTTTGGTATCTGCGCTTAATATCACCGCGCCCGCGCCGTCCCCGAACAGCACGCAGGTGCCGCGGTCATCCCAATCGAGAAGTCGTGAAAACACCTCGGCGCCGACCACCAGTACGCAGCGGTGCTGCCCCGATCGTATGAATTTGTCCGCTGTCGCCAGTGCGTAGACAAAGCCGCTGCATACCGCCTGCACATCAAACGCTGGACAACCCTTTATGCCGAGTTTCGACTGCAAAATACAGGCCGTACTCGGAAAGATGAAATCCGGCGTCGATGTAGCGACAATGATTAGGTCTATGTCCTCCGCTTGTATGCCGGCAGCAGCAATCGCATTGCGCGATGCCTCAAGAGCGAGGTCGCTCGACGTCTGCCCTGGTGCGGCAAGGTGACGCTGACGGATGCCGGTACGCGAGAGAATCCAATCGTCAGATGTGTCAACACGTTTGGCCAGATCGTCGTTGGTGACAGGATCAGAGGGCAAAAAACTGCCTGTCCCGATGATGCGAGAGTAAATCATGCCGTTGCCCCGTTCTCCATACGCAGACTAATTCGATGCAACACGCCGGTTTTGACCTGGTCGGCCGCGCGTTCAATGGCACAACCGAAGGAGTAAATATCCGCGGAGCCGTGGCTCTTTACGACGATTCCCCGCAGTCCAAGCAGGGTGGCGCCGTTGAAGCGCCGGTGATCAACCCTGTATTTGAACGCCTTCAGCACGGGCATCGCGAGCACCGCAGCGGCTTTGGTGAAAATGTTGCGCTTGAATTCCTCGCGCAAGAAGGCACTCAGCATTTGCGCCAGTCCCTCCGAGGTCTTGAGGGCGACATTGCCGACGAAACCGTCGCAGACAACGACGTCTGTCTTGCCCTTGAATATGTCGTCACCCTCGACATTTCCGGCGAAGTTGACCTGGGTGGCGCGCAACATCTCCGCGGCCTGCTTCACAACGTCATTGCCCTTTATCGCCTCTTCGCCGATATTCAACAGGCCGACACTCGGGTTTTCCTTGCTCTCAACCGCAGCGACCAACGCACTGCCCATAATCGCAAATTGCACCAGATGCTCGGGCCCGCAGTCGACGTTGGCCCCCAGGTCAAGCACATAGGTTCGGCCGCGCATCGTAGGCAAGACAGCAGCGATGGCCGGGCGGTCGATGCCAGGCAGCATTTTCAAAACGAAACGGGAGGTTGCCATCAGGGCACCGGTGTTACCCGCGCTGACACAGGCGTTCGCCTCGCCGCGCTTGACCAGGTCTACAGCCACCCGCATGGAGGAGTCTTTTTTGTTTCGCAATGCGAGGGATGGCGATTCGTCCATCGCAACCACTTCACTGGCGTGGTGAATCCTGAGCCGCGGCCCTGGCTCGGCGCGCGCGGCCTTTAATTCGGCACTGATGGCATCCGCGAGGCCGACCAGGACGATATTGGCTTCAGGCTGGGCGAGCAGGAACTTGAGTGCGGCCGGCACTGTCACGTGCGGGCCGTGGTCCCCCCCCATGCAATCAATCGCGACCGTGATATCCATTTTTTTTGGCGCTATTTAATTGCGCACTATACGAATTCTGGTCGCACCTTAGTGCGCGACCTCGAACTGCCGGGGATACCCGTACCGGGCGATCAGTCGCCCTTGGTCTTAACGACTTTTTTACCGCGGTAATAGCCGCTTGGGCTGATATGGTGGCGCATGTGCACTTCGCCAGTGGTCGGTTCCACAGCAAGCGGCGCCGCGGTAAGAAAATCATGGGCGCGATGCATGCCGCGCTTCGAGGGTGATTTTTTATTCTGCTGTACAGCCATGGTACTGCTCCTTCGTCGTTGCGCCGGACTGGCGCGGTAAACTTGTATATGCCTAATTCAACTTGCGCGATCCGTCCTCTTTGAGGGCGGCCAATAAGTCAAACGGTGAAGTACGCACCGTTCTTGCAGAGTTCTGTGCCTCACCGCAGTCATCATGTCGCGGCACCATCGGCAACGCGAGAAGAACTTCGTCCTCTATCAGCGCTGCCACATTCATTTCTGGTTCGGCCAAAATCCGCTCGACATCATCATCGGCATTGACCACTTCACTCCAGTCTTTTGTCAATTCAATCCGACTGGTAACATCTAACAAAAACAACATCTTACCAAGGCATCTCTGGCAAACCAAGCCCAATTCGCCCGAAACCTGTACGTTCAGGTAAGGCTTGCGGTCATCACCAAGCCCGCCGATCAAACTATAATTAATGCCTGTTGTTTCACATCCTTGCTTGGCGATGCGATCGAGCCGATCCAAACTCAGGCTGCCACGAACTTCCGCCCCTTCGCGCGCGAATTTCAAACCGTCAATGAACGCGGGTTGCAGCATAGGGGCAGCATGATATTATTTTTCGCTTTTCCTGTCAAAAAAGCCTTTCTCAGGCTTTTTTGAACTAATCAGCTCAACCCACTCATTTTTCGGCATTTTTCCAGCCATGAGACGCCTCGTCCTTGCTTCGACATCCCCATACCGAAAACAGCTTTTGGAACGTCTTCGGGTGCCCTTCGAAACCGCCAGCCCCGATGTCGACGAATCAGAAAAAACCGGTGAATCCCCGTCCGTCACCGCATTACGCTTAGCAGAGGCAAAAGCGCGCGCCGTGGCGCCACGTTTCCCCGAGGCACTGATTATCGGATCCGATCAGATCGCTGCGCTCGGCGACCTGCGACTGAACAAACCACTAATCCACGACGTGGCCGTGGAGCAACTCAAGGCCGCCCGTGGCAAAACGGTCACCTTTCACACCGCGCTCTGCCTTTTTGACGCGGCCAGCGGTGAGGCTTCCAGTCGGATGGTGTCCAGCACGGTGCTGTTTCGCGAATACAGCGATGTCCAGATCGAGCGCTATCTGCGTCTTGAACAACCCTATGATTGCGCCGGAAGCGCAAAGGCCGAAGGCCTTGGTATCGCATTGATCGCAAAACTGGATAGCGATGATCCGAGCGCATTGATCGGCCTGCCGCTGATTGCGCTCACCGACCTGCTCGCTGCACACGGCGTGTCACCTGTCTGACCCGCGATATGACAAACGGCACTCTCTACCTTGTACCCAACCTTCTCGGCGAAACGCCCCCGGAACAAGTCATCCCGGTCAGCGTCGCAGCAACCGTTCGCAGACTCGATTACTTCATAGCTGAAAATCCCAAATCAGCAAGAGCCTTTCTGAAATGCATGAACACGAGCCATGTCATTCAGGACATCGACATACGGGAACTCAGCGTCAATACACCGGATTCCGCACTGGCGGGCTTGCTGCAACCGATTCTGGACGGACGCGACGGCGGACTTGTTTCCGAGGCCGGCGTCCCGGCTGTCGCGGACCCGGGTGCGGTTCTGGTTGCACTGGCCCACCGACAGGGCGTCCGCGTTGTGCCGCTTGTTGGTCCATCCGCTATCCTGCTCGCACTTATGGCATCTGGCCTTAATGGCCAGCGTTTCAGCTTTCACGGCTACCTGCCCAAGGACGAACCCGCGCTGGCGGCAAAGCTTAAAGACCTTGAATCCAGATCACGCGTCGGCCGTGAAACGCAGATTTTCATAGAAACGCCCTACAGAAACGACCGTCTGCTGGGGACGCTTATCGCACGCTGCGCGCCGTCAACCCGGCTTTGCGTCGCCAGCGATATCACTGGCGACGGTGAAGCCATTGCCACAAGATCAATTGCTGACTGGAAAAAGCGCACGCCTGAAATAGGCCGCAAGCCCAGCGTCTTCCTGATTCTCGCCGGGTGAGTCCGCCGCTAGCGAAAGCTGACGCGCTCGCTCATCGAAAAGCCCGCAAGGCCCTGCGCAACACCGGCGCCAAACCGTTTCGCGAAGCGCTCGGCGATATTAGCCTTTTGCGTGTAATCGACGATGTCTTTCGCCTTGATGACGTCCCGTGCGACGGAATCGACCGTGCCGTAGTCGTCGGCAAGCCCCATCTCGATGCTGCGTTGCCCCGTCCATATCAGGCCGCTGAATGTTTCCGGTGTTTCCTTAAGCCGTTTGCCCCGGCCTTTTTTGACCACCTCAATAAATTGCTGGTGGATATCATTGATCATGACTTGGGCGAATTCCTTTTGTTTGGCCTCGACCGGCGAGAAAGGGTCGAGAAACCCCTTGTTCTCCCCTGCCGTAATCAAGCGCCGCTCGACGCCGAGCTTCTCCATGATTCCGGTGAAACCAAACCCGTTCATCAGCACACCTATCGAGCCGACCAGGCTGGCCTTATTGACGTAAATCTTGTCAGCGGCGGCCGCGACGTAATAGCCACCGGAGGCACAAATGTCCTCGACCACTACGTAAAGGGGAATGTTGGGAAACATCGTGCGCAAGCGGCGGATTTCATCATTGATGATGCCCGATTGCACAGGGCTGCCGCCGGGCGAATTGATGCGAATGATCACGCCCTGGGTGTTTTTGTCCTCAAAGGCGCTTTG
>CAITSH010000301.1 GCA_903895005.1 uncultured Pseudomonadota bacterium | reverse complement strand
CGTATTGTGTGCGTGCTGCGAAGAATGGAAGTATACGTTGCGGCAGCCAGTCAAGGTTGCCCGGATACGGCCCCATAGCGAATCCGACGTGCCCGCCGTGCAGCGGAAATTCCAGCCGGACGCTGTCCGACACATCATGCGCCTCCGGCAGGTAATGCGCCGGCAGGAAGGGATCATTACGCGCATTTATTACCAGCGTTCGCACGCGGATGTCTCGAAGTCCGGGTTTGGCGCTCGCGCGGGTCCAGTAATCGTCGGTGTCACGATAGCCGTGCAACGGCGCTGTAACGACATTGTCAAAGTCGCGCAATGTGTCCGACGCGAGCATGGCCGCACGGTCAACCATCCCTGGAAAGCGCTCCAGTTTGGCCAGGGTCTTTTTTTTCATGGTCGACAAAAACATGCGGGTGTAGACGCGGTTGAAGCCGCGCCCGAGCGCATCGCCGGCACCCATCAGGTCGAGTGGCGCGGATACCGCGGCGGCGGCATCGACAAGCGCCAGCGCGCCGGCACCCTTTTCACCGAGACACTTGAGCAGGGCATTACCGCCGAGCGACACGCCCGCGGCGTAAAGCGGCGCGCGGTTGGCAAAACCGCGCATGCGCGCAAGGATCCACGCAATTTCGGCCGCATCGCCCGAATGGTAGGCGCGCGGCAGGCGGTTCATCTCTCCCGAGCAGCCGCGAAAATGCGGAAAAGCGCCGCGCCAGCCGCGTCCCATCAGGGCACGCTGCATCGCAACCGCATAATGGCTGCGCGAACTGCCTTCGAGCCCGTGGAAGACCACCACCAAAGGCTGGTCCGACCCGCCCTCCAGCCAGTCGACATCAATGAAATCGCCGTCCGGCGTATCCCAGCGCTCCCGTCGCAACGGCGGCGGCACACCGCGCCCGATCAAGGAGGCATAAATGGTTTGGACATTGCCGCCGGGTAACCAGGCGGGCGCAAGATAGCCACCAGCGGACATCATTGCCAACCGTGGCTGCGGGGCATCAGTGCAGGATTTTGGGCGATTCGCCGCGGCGCGGCGCCGGCGCGCCCTGCGGCGCGGGCGACGCGTGGTGCAGGATCATGCGCCAGCCGGAGGCGGTGCGCATGTAGACGTTGGTGGCAATCACCGGATGGCGCGCACCCTTTTCTCCGGCAACAAGAATGCTCTCATGCACGCTGTGCACCGCCAGCATCATGCCGCTGACCTGCGTCTGGTTGGTCAGGTGCACCTGCAGGCGCTGACCGGAGCGGCAGATTGCAGCCCAACCCGCCCTAACCTGCTCAAAGCCCGCGAGCCGCTCTCCGCCCGGATGGACACAAACGATTTCTTCATCGTCAGCCCATACCTCCATCATGGCATCGAGGTCGCCGCGCTCGAGCGCTTCGTAGAACGCGGCTTCAGCGTCCTGTGCCGTCGGGAAGGAAGTCTTTTTCACGAGCGGGCGATGTTAGCGGAAACCAGATGGACGTGCAGTACCGGCCATAGCGGGCTGATGCTCAGGATTGACCGAGCGCCCAGGCTGCGATGAGATCGAGGATGGCGTCGACTTCGCCGATGGGCGGGCTGACCGTGATCTCGACCTGCGGATGCGCATCACGCAAGACACCGATTTTTTTCGGCAGGTCCTGCTTCAAATGCCCGCCCTGCGCCATGAACAGCGGTATCAGCCGGACCTGCGTCACCCCCCTGGCCGCGCAGGCGGCGACCGTATCCTCGAGGGAGGGCGTCATCAACTCAAGGTAGGCAAGCTGCACATCGAGCCCGGGCCGTGCGGCCAGCATGCGCTCGCGAATCCGCTTGAACGGCTCGGCCCACTGCGGATCGCGCGCGCCATGAGCGAAGAGAATCGTAGCGAACGTCATGGAAGGAAGAGAGTCTTCGCGACCATCAAGCAGGCGCCCTTCATGCCAGCACCCGTTCGCACCACAGCGCGGCCGACAGCAAGCCGTTATCCGCGCCCGCAGGCGCGGCGAGCTGCAGGCCATAAGGCAGGCCCGCAGCAGATCGGCCCGCAGGCAACGATATCGCCGGGAAACCGGTGAGAGACCATAACGAGCACCAGCTGGGATCGCCCGTCGTGTCCAGGCTCGCAGGCGCAACCCCGGGGGCGGACGGCGATGCAATGACATCACAGTCCTCGAACCAGTCGAGCGCGCGCTCGCTGATCACGGCGCGCCGCATCAAGGCGTGGGCGTACTCGGCCGGCGGAATTTTTCTTCCATCATCCAGTCCCGCGTTAAGCGTCGAAGACAGTTGCGCGCGGTGACGCTTCTGGCGATCTGCGTTGTCACGCGCCGCCTCGAAAAACATGATACTGCGATGCCGGTCTTTCGCGTCATGGCAGTCTTCGGGAACGCTGAACCGCTTGATCTGTGCACCGGCGGCCACCAGCCTGGCAAGCGCTGCCTCGAACTGCACGGCCGCATCGGCATCGGCCTGGTTCCATGGGTAATGGTATATCGCCGCAATACGCGGCGGCGCGGCACGCTCATGCACAATAGGGGACACCGCCTCGCCTTCGACCAGCACCGAAGCGAGCAGGGCGGCATCGGCGACATTGCGCGTGAAGGTGCCCAATTGGTCCAGCGTCGCGCTAAATTGGAGCGTGCCAGCAAACGGAATCAGGCCGAATCCGGGCTTGAATCCGACCACGCCGCAAAAGGCCGCGGGCCGGATGACCGAACCGTTGGTCTGGGTGCCGACCGCGCATGGCACCATGCCGGAAGCAACGGCCGCAGCCGATCCCGAGGATGAACCGCCCGGCGTATGCGCGGCATCCCAGGGATTGCGCGTCTTGCCAGGGTGCATGTATGCGAACTCGGTGGTAACGGTCTTGCCGAATACGTAAGCGCCAGCCGCCTTGAGACGCTGCATCACGGCCGCATCGCGCTCGGGCCTGCGTCCCGCATATGCGGCGGAGCCGCGCGCGGTCGGCCAGTCGATCGTGTCGATGATGTCTTTTACCCCGACCGGGACGCCCGAAAGCGGGCCGGCGATGCCTTCACTTAATGCCGCGAGCGCCAACGCATGGCCCGGGTCAAACGCAGCCCAAGCCTCGATGTCGGCGTCGCGCTCGGCCACGCGCGACGCCAGCGCCGACGCGTAATCGCGCCGGGTCAGACTGCCATCATCGAGGCGCGCTACAGCCTGTCGCAAACTAAGCAGGTATAACTTGTCGGAGGGGATCGGATTCATGAACCAAGTGTAGTGAATTTCAGAGCCGAGGGCGAAAATGAAAAAGGCGGCCAGGCCGCCTTTTTCAGGATTGACCGACGCTTACCGGCCGTACAAAACCTGCGGCAGCCAAAGTCCGATCGCAGGGAACTGGTAGAGAAGGAAAATAGCCAGCACCTGGATGGCCATGAAAGGCATCATGCCCGAAAAAATCTGGTTGAGCGTCACGTGCGGTGGCGACACGCCTTTCAGGTAGAACGCCGCCATCGCCACCGGCGGAGACAGGAAAGCTGTCTGCAGGTTGAGCGCCACAAGCAGGCCAAAGAACAACGGATCGATATTGAAGTGAGCCAGCAGCGGAATAAAAATCGGCATGAAAATGACGATGATTTCGGTCCACTCCAGCGGCCAGCCGAGCAGGAAAATGATGATCTGCGACAGGATCATGAACTGCACCGGGGTCATATCGAGCGACAGCACCCATTTTTCAATGACCTCCTGTCCGCCAAGCAGCGCGAACGCAGCCGAGAAAATGCTCGATCCCACAAACAACCAGCACACCATGGCACTTGTCTTGGCAGTCAGGAAAACAGACTCCTTCAGCACATTCATGTTGAGCCTGCGGTAGGCTGCCGCCAGCATAAGTCCGCCGAGAGAACCCATCGCCGCCGCCTCGGACGGGGTGGCGAGTCCGAACACGATGGTTCCGAGCACGGCCAGGATCAGCATCGCCAACGGAAAAAACGAGGCGAGCAGCATCTTGAAAATCTCAAGGCGCGCAAACGTGAAAATCGCGTAGAAGGCCGCCAGCGCGGCCGCCCCCACGCCCAGCGTTATCCAGAATCCCGTCGGGGCAGGTAGCCGCTCGGCGGCAGGGGCCGCCGGGGAGACACTCTTGGCTTCGGCCGCAGGTGCCGGCTTCTCAACGGCGACCGGCGCAGCAGCTTTGGCCGCATCGCCCGCCTCCTGGGGCGGTTCCTGCAATCCGCCTTCCTCCTTCGGTTCAGCCAGTCCACCCGGCTCCTGCAATCCGCCCTGCGCCTGCTCGGCCTGGTCCGTAGTCGATACAGCCCCCATCTCCTGCAGGCCAGTGGTCTCGACCACCACGGGCGTGGTGGCAATCCGGTAACTGATGCCCATCAACAGCGCAAACGCCAGCAGCGGCAAAACCGTGATGAACAATTCCCGCAGTATCGTGTTGGCGGGAATAGCCGCGTTACGCTTGCCCTTGAGCGCCCCGATCAGACCCGGCAGCACCTTGCGGCTGATGTTTTCGGAAATGGCTTTGGCGTAGTCCGGAAGCGGCACATTGCGCTCAGCCTCGGGCAGCGGCGGCGCGAGGTGCGGCTTTACCTTGGCAACAATCATCACCCAGATGATGTACAACCCCGCCAGCATGATGCCGGGGAAAAATGCACCCGCGTACAACTGCACCACAGACACGCCGGCAGTCGCGCCGTAGACAATCAGCATCACCGAAGGCGGAATGAGAATGCCAAGACAGCCACCGGCCGTAATCGCGCCGGCGGACAGCTTGATATTGTAGCCGGCGCGCAACATGGCGGGCAGCGCAAGCAGGCCCATCAGCGTCACCACCGCGCCGACGATGCCGGTCGCCGTGGCAAACACCGCACAGGTGATCAGCGTGGCGACCGCAAGCGAACCCGGAACACGGGCCAGCGCAAGGTGCAGGCTCTTGAACAGTTTTTCAATGAGGTTGGCGCGCTCAACCAGGTATCCCATGAAAACGAACAAGGGAATCGAAATGAGCACGTCGTTGGACATCACCGCATAAGCGCGCTGCACCATGAGGTCCAGGGTCTGCCGCGTTGCCGTATTGGGATCGGCACCGTGGTAGGCAAGCCACGCAAAAATCACCCCCATGCCCATCAGCGTGAAGGCCGTGGGAAAACCGAGCATGATGGCAACCACCACCAGCGCGAGCATCAAGAGGCCCATGTGGCCGTTGGTCATTTGCGAGGGCGCCGGCATGAGCACGAACACCGCGATGACCACCATGGCCATTATGGACAGGCCAAACCAGACTTCCTTCCTCATTTGGACGACTCCTGCTTGATCACCAGGGCATCTAGCTTGGCGATATCCTCGTCTTTGACGTGCACCATCTGTTTGAGCTTGTCGACATCGACTTCCTCGACGTCGGCCTCGCGCGACGGCCACTCGCCTTCACGCAGGCAGACGATGCAGCGGATGATTTCGACAATGCCCTGGGCGAGCAAAAACGCGCCGGCGACGGGGATCACGGTCTTGAACGGATAGACCGGCGGGCCGTCGGCGGTGATGTTGGAGTGCTCGTTGATCGCCCAGGACTCTCCGGCGTAACGGTAGCCGGCCCAAACCAGCGCGACGACACCGGGGATAAAAAACACAAAGTACAAGACCAGGTCAAGGCCGGCCTGAAGGCGAGGCGGGAAGAAACCGTACAACACGTCCCCCCGAACGTGGCCGTTTTTGGACAGGGTGTAGGCACCGGCCATCATGAACAACGTGCCGTACATCATGATCATGGCGTCAAAGGCCCAGGCGTGGGGATGATCCAGCGCGTAGCGGCTAAACACCTCCCAGGAAATGAGCAAGGTCAGCGCCATGATCATCCAGGCAAAGGTCTGCCCGACGAAAGTACTGATCTTATCGATGGAAATCAGAAGCTTTTGCATGTTGGTGGAACCTCGATGTGACGGTACTCTGACCAGAAAACTGAAACGACGAACGCCAAGACCGGAATTCAGCAGCTAAAAAAAACACCATCCGGCGATGCCGGATGGTGCCTCTTCGGCTCAAGGATACTCAGGCCTTCTTGGCAGGGGCCTTCTTGCCGTAGTAATGGTTGTACGCCATGCGACGGTTGACGTTGTTGTCCATGTCCCACTTGACCGCGCGCTCGGCGAATTTCTTCTGCGAGGCGACGATTTCCTTGAAGAGCGGGTTGTCCGAGGATTTTTTCTCGACGACTTGGTCGTAAACCTCGAGCTGCTTTTGAAGGATTGCATCGGGAGTCTTGTAGAACTTGACCTTGTCCTTTTCCTGGAGCTCGACGTAGTCCTTGGAGTAGCGGTCGATGGCCTTCCAGGTCAGTTCCTGCGATGCCGAGGTGACGGCGTTGGCGATGATGGCTTTCATCTTCGCCGGCAGCGCGTCGTACTTGGTCTTGTTGAACATGATTTCGAATTGCTCGGAGTTCTGGTGGAAGCTCTGCAGCATGCACACCTTGGACACATCGGGAAAGCCGAGCAGCTTGTCCGAGGACATGTTGTTGAACTCGGCGGCATCCAGCAGGCCCCGGTCCATGGCCGGGACGATTTCGCCGCCGGGCAGCGCGTTGACCGCCACACCCATTGCTGTAAACACGTCGATGGAAATGCCCACGGTGCGGTATTTGAGGCCCTTGAGATCGGCCTCTTTGGTAATCGGCTTCTTGAACCAGCCCAGGGGCTGTGTCGCCATCGGGCCGTACGGAAAGGACACGACGTTGGCACCGACCGACGAATAGAGCTTCTCAAGCAGTTCCTTGCCACCGCCCCACCGGTGCCACGCAAGCAGCATGTTGGCGTCCATGCCGTACGCCGGACCGGATCCCCATAGGGCCAGCGCGTTCTGTTTGCCGTAGTGGTAGACGATTACGCCGTGACCGCCGTCGAGCGTGCCCTTGGACACGGCATCGAGCAGGCCGAAAGCCGGTACCACGGCACCGGCAGGCAGCACCTCGATTTTCAGGTCTCCGCCGGTCATGTCGTTTACCGTCTTGGCATAGTCAACGGCGTATTCGTGAAAGATATCCTTGGCCGGCCAGGTGGACTGCCAGCGCATCGAGATCGGGCCCTGCGCCTTGACGATGCTCGGGAAACCGAGGGTAGCCGCGCCGGCAGTGGCTGCGACGGCGCCGGACAGGAATTTCCTGCGATTGGAAACTTGGGATGAATCTTTGCTCATGACTTCTCCTTGTGGTGATGAGTTGCTCGGTGAACTCTGCGGCGCTTTTGCGCCTTTTTTTGCTGCGGGTCGTACCCTCGGCGCGGTCACACGCCGGCTGGCACACCCTGAAACCGTCAAATGCTATACCGCACCCCTCCCAATAGCAAGCAAAGGCAGACCAATCCCGCATGGCGAAAAGCACGAAAAAACATGGCTTAACCGGAATAAACCGCCTATTTGCGCAACAGCCTTCCGAGCACCGGCGGCGTAACCAGCGTGGTGAGCATGACCATGACGAGCATGACCGAAAACACCTGTTCGTCAATGACGCCCAATTGCCGCCCGACCATTGCGAAAATCAATCCCACTTCGCCGCGCGGCACCATACCCCATCCGACCACCCATTTTCTCACCGCGCCGGCAGCAAGTCCCGCGGCGATCTTGCCAACGACCG
This sequence comes from uncultured Pseudomonadota bacterium, assembly GCA_903895005.1. The sequence continues at coordinate 5,198 of CAITSH010000301.1, read as the reverse complement.
CAACCAGCGTGATGCCAAGCGCAATGGCGATTACGCGCGGATCGGTCAAAGCCTCGAGTTTTACCTGCATGCCCGTAAAGACAAAAAAAACCGGGACGAACACATGCCCCAGCGGCTCCATCAATATCTGGTGGTGATGGCGGGCGTGACGCTCGAGCACGGCATCAATTTTTTCGCGCTCCGGGGCGGGCAGTGCCGCCAGCAGGGGCCGGATCTCGGTCTCTATTTCCGGCCTGTCAAAATCGCGCAGGAACACCGGTTCAAGGAGCAGCCCGGCGGCAAAGGCGCCGACGATCGCGGCGAGGCCGATGTGATGCGCCAGCCACGAGAGCAGCAAGCCCACGGCCAGCAGCAGGGTCACTTTCATCGCCACGCCGGCACTGATGCGCGACAGGAACCTGCTCAGCCATGGGGCGGTCAACCTTCCGAAATAGACCGCACCGGCAAGAAAAGCGAACGCCTCGACGACAATGAGCCCGACCGCCTGGGCGCTTACCTGCCCCTCTTTAACGAGACTCGAAACCACGGCGAGGATAATCAGCCCGAGCACGTCGTCGATCACCGCGGCACCCAGAATGATCCGCGACTCGGCCGAGTGCAGTTGCCCGATGTCGCGCAAGACCCGCCCGGTGATGCCAACCGAGGTGGCGGTCAAAGTCGCCCCTATGAAAAGGTAGGCATTCGCTGACAGCCCCGGCAGCAGCCAGGGGCCGGCGATGTACGTGCCGAGCACAAACGGCACCAGCACGCCGACGATCGCAACGGCAAAGGCGCGCATCCCGACGCGCTTCATGTCGCCAAGGTTCGTTTCCAGGCCGATCTGGAATAGCAGGATCACCACGCCCAGCTCGGCGAGTACGGCAATGATCGGATCGGCCTCGATCTTTTCGAAAGCGTGCAACCCGAGCAGCGACAGATTGCCCAGCAGCACCCCGACCAGCAGTTCGCCAAGCACCGCCGGCATCCCGATGCGCTCGACGAGCATCGCCAGGCGCGCCGCCACCAGGATGATCGCCAGCCAAAGAAAAGTCTGCCCGGAAACGGCGGCATCACCCGCATGCGCGGCCGGCAGCACCAGCCAGAGCAGGTAAGCCAGGCCGCAACCGTACAAAAAGGCCTTCATGGGACGGGGGCGGATATTTTCAGGAAAGACGGGCATCGTGCGCCGACCTTACCGGCAATTCGCTGTGCTGGCTAATTGCCTTTTTTCATGGTGTCGGCCGCCACAGGCGCTGACGCAGGCCTTGCGATCTCCGGTACCCTGACTGCCGTGTCCGTCTCCGGAGCGGGGACCGCCGTCCGCTTCGGATGCGGCTGCCAACCGAGCACGGCGAGCAACACAAAAAAACCGACAACGTAGGCGAGTGCGACATGCCAGCCGTGCCTGAGCCACTGGCCGACCGAGCGCGCCTCCGGATACATGCTCGAGAGCGCGACGCCGGCCGAGGAGCCAAACCAGATCATCGACCCGCCGAAGCCAACGGCATACGCCAGCATGCCCCAGTCATACCCGCCCTGCTTGAGCGCAAGCGCCGTGAGCGGAATATTGTCAAACACGGCGGACACGAAGCCCAGGCCGAAGGCGGTCTGCCACGACGCCACCGGCAGTTTTTCCACCGGCATCATTGATGCGCTCAGCACCAGGGACAGTAGGAACACCGACCCCTTGAAGGCACCGGGCAACACCTTCCAGTCAGGCGCCCTCAACGGTGCGGAAACCAGGATCGCCAGCCAGACTGCAACACCGATAAACGGAAAAGTATCCGACTGCGCCGTGAACTCGACGTTGATGATGACATTGACGATGATCGCGATGACGAGGATGAAAATCACGATCGCCGTGCGCGTCCAGTCGATTACCACGCCGGCAGGAGCGTCCTTGATGATGGGCGAATACTTTTGCTGCTGGAAAGCGGCGGGGATGCCGCACACCACCAGCGCCACCGACGCCGCGACATACGCGTGAAAAACATCGCGCGGGTCGACATGGTCTATCCACATCATGGTGGTGGTGGTGTCGCCCACCACACTGCCCGAACCGCCGGCATTGGAGGCCGCGACAATCGCCGCAAGATAGCCGATGTGCACCTTGCCCCGAAACACCGTGTGCGCCACCGCACCGCCGATCAACGCGGCTGCAATGTTGTCAAGAAAGGACGAGAGCACGAACACCAGCACCAGCAGGACAAAGCACCCCTTCCAGTCACCGGGCAGGTATTTGGGCAGCATCGCCGGCACCTTGCTGTCCTCGAAGTGCTTGGACAACAGCGAGAAGCCCATCAGCAGGCACAACAAATTTGCCAGCATCACCCACTCGTTCTGCATGTGCACCACAAAACCGCCGAATCCGGGGCCGTGGTGAAATCCGGCGACAAACACCTTGTAGAGCGTGATGGTGGCAAGCCCGGTCAGGCCGACACGCAGGGTGTGGTTGTGGAACAGCGCCACCCCCAGCAGCGTCAGCGCGAACAGGATGAAATCAATCGGAATACCGGCGATAGCGGGGCCGTCCCCCGCCGCGCCGGCAGCGAAGGCCCCGCCTGAAAACATGAAAAAGGAAAGGATGCTGACAGGCAATTTCATAATCGCTCCGGGCGCCGCGCGCCATTTTTTGGTTGAAACGTCACGCCGCACTTTTGCAGCAGACCCGTCAAGCCCCCCGCAGTCAGGACTTGAGCACCACCAGCACTTCGTCCAGCATTTTCTTGGCATCACCGAACAACATACGGTTGTTGTCCTTGTAGAACAGCGGATTGTCGACGCCGGCATAGCCAGAGGCCATGCTGCGCTTCATGACGATGGTGGTCTTGGCCTTCCACACCTCGAGCACCGGCATGCCCGCGATGGGGCTTGTCGGGTCTTCCTGTGCGGCGGGGTTGACGATGTCGTTGGCGCCGATGACCATCACCACATCGGTGTCGGGGAAGTCCTCGTTGATCTCGTCCATTTCCATCACGATGTCGTAGGGCACGCGCGCCTCGGCGAGCAGCACGTTCATGTGCCCCGGCATGCGCCCGGCGACCGGGTGGATGCCAAATCGCACATTGACGCCTTTTTCACGCAGGAACTTGGTGATCTCATACACCGTGTGCTGTGCCTGAGCGACCGCCATGCCGTAGCCCGGAACGATGATCACGCTCTTTGATTCACGCAGCAGTTCTGCCGTTTCGGCCGCTTCGATCGGCGCGACTTCGCCGGCCGGTGCCGCAGCGCCACCGGCGGGCGCGGGCGACCCTCCCGAGGTGCCAAAACCGCCCGCGATGACGCTGATGAAATTGCGATTCATCGCCTGGCACATGATGTAGGACAGGATGGCGCCGCTCGAACCCACCAGCGCGCCGATGACGATCAACAAGTCATTGGACAGCATGAACCCGGTCGCCGCCGCCGCCCAGCCCGAGTAGCTGTTGAGCATGGACACCACCACCGGCATGTCGGCACCACCGATGGCCATTACCATGTGGATGCCAAATAGCAGCGCAATCACGGTCATCACGATCAGCGGCGTCATGCCCTGGGCCATGGTTTCGGCGTGCAGGAATTCGCGGCCAAAATAAATAACCACGAGCAGGCCCGCGAGGTTGAGCCAGTGCCGACCCGGCAACAACAGCGGCTTGCCGCCGATCTTGCCCGACAGTTTTCCAAAGGCGATGACCGAACCCGACAAGGTCACCGCACCGATCAGGATGCCGACATAGATTTCCATCTCATGGATGGCCTTGGCCGCGCCGGTGAAGGGCGCCGATGCCGCGGGGTCGATATAGGTGGCGAAGCCGACCAACATCGCGGCAAGGCCGACCAGGCTGTGCATCAGCGCGACCAGTTCGGGCATCTGCGTCATCTGCACGGTGCGCGCGGCGTACAGTCCGATACCGCCGCCGGCGACCATCGCACCGATGATCCATGGAATGCCCGCCGCCGAGACACGCGGGCCGAGCACCGTGGCGAGCACGGCGATGGCCATGCCGATCATGCCGTAGAGGTTGCCGCGTCGCGACGTCTCCGGGTTCGAGAGACCGCCCAGGCTGAGGATGAACAAGATCGTGGCACCGATGTAGGCGACGGTCGCCAGGCTGTCGTTGATAGACATGGTCATTACCTTAGCCCTTATTTACGGAACATCGCCAGCATGCGCTGGGTCACGGCGAAGCCGCCGAACATGTTGATGGCGGTGAGCACGATGCCCGCCACCGCGAGCCAGCGTATCCATTCATCCGGACGCGCCGCACCTCCGGCGATTGCCGCCGCCGGCGGTGCGATCTGCACCAGTGCCCCGATCGCGATGATGCTGCTGATGGCATTGGTCACGCTCATCAGCGGCGTGTGCAGCGCGGGCGTGACATTCCACACCACCATGTAGCCGACAAAGCAGGCCAGCACGAACACCGTAAAGTGGCCAAGGAAGGCCGCCGGCGCGAAGGCACCAATGACCCAGAACAGCAGTGCCGCCACACCAAACATGACCGCCAGACGCTGGCCGGACATCGGCGCGCCGCCGCCATGGCCGTGGCCGCCTTTTTTCTGTGCCGCCGGCGCGGCGGCCGGTTTCGGTGCGGGCGCAGCCGCGGGTTTGAGCGCCGGCGCCGGCCAGGTGATGCTGCCGTCCTTGATAACCGTGAGGCCGCGGATGGCGTCGTCTTCCATATTGACATTGGCGACACCGTCCTTTGCCTTGCACAACTCCTCGGCAAGGCGGAACAGGTTTGTCGCATACAGGGTCGAGGATTGCTTGGCGAGGCGCGAGTTCAGGTCGGTATAGCCGACGATGGTGACGCCGTGCTTCACCACGGCCTTGCCCGGCTCGGTCAGCTCGCAGTTGCCGCCGCGCTCGGCCGCCATGTCGACGATCACACTGCCCGGCTTCATTGACTGCACCATCTCGGCGGTGATGAGCTTGGGTGCGGGCCGGCCCGGAATGAGCGCCGTGGTGATGATGATGTCCACTTCCTTGGCCTGTTTGGCATACATCTCGCGCTGCGCCTGCTGGAAGCCCTCGCTCATGACCTTTGCGTAACCGCCGCCGCCGGAACCTTCTTCCTCGTAATCAACCTTGACGAATTCCCCGCCGAGCGAAACACCCGGGTCGGCCACTTCGGCACGCGGGTCAGGGGCGCGCACGATGGCGCCGAGGCCCGCCGCAGTACCGATCGCCGCTAGGCCGGCCACACCGGCGCCGGCGATGAACACCTTGGCCGGGG
>CAITSH010000300.1 GCA_903895005.1 uncultured Pseudomonadota bacterium | reverse complement strand
TCGAGAAAAAACTGAAGGTGCTGCGTACTCTAGGCCACCCGTACAGCGACGAGGACGTCGCCGGTGCGACCAAGACCCTGGCCGGCAAAACCGAGCAGGATGCGCTCATCGCCTATCTGCAGGTCATGGGCACATCCATCAAGACCGCACGCTGAAACCGTCACCTCAGGCGATATCGCTCATCACCATGAACCATTTATCTCTGAACCGGGGGAACTGCAAGCAGGCCTAGCCTGTTGCGCCAACCACTATGGACATCAACATTGTTCGCGAAGCCGTTACCGTGATCAGCTTCATCATTTTCATCGGCATTCTCGCCTGGGCCTATGGCAAGGGCAGCAAGTCGGGATTCGACCAGGCGGCCATGATCCCGTTTGAAGAAGACGACGAACCGGCCGAACACGCGCGGGGGAAAAAATAATGGCTGATTTCACCAGCGACTTCTGGGGCGGCTATGTCGCCATCATCACGCTGATCAGCATTGCCGCCTGCGCGGTGTTGCTCAAGGCACTCTCGAGCCGGCGCATTCCGGTCAACTCGGCCGGCTCCACCGAAACCACGGGGCATGTGTGGGACGAAGACCTCGTCGAGGCCAACAACCCCCTGCCGCGCTGGTGGATCTGGCTCTTTTACATCACCATCGTGTTCGGTCTCGCCTACCTGTGGTTCTATCCGGGTCTGGGCGCCTACACCGGCTCGGGCAAGTGGACATCAGCCGGCGAGTACAAGGCCGAGCTGGACGCCGCAGAAAAAGAGTTTGGCCCGGTCTTCCAGAAATTTGCAGCGCTGGACATCAAGCAGGCTGCGGCGGATCCGGCCGCCAACGCCGCCGGACAGAAGTTGTTCCTTACCTATTGCGCGCAATGCCACTCATCGGACGGCGGCGGCAGCCGCGGCTTCCCCAACCTGACCGACGGCGACTGGCTTTACGGTGGCGAACCGGACACGATCAAGGCAACGCTGTTGAACGGCCGAAACGGCATCATGCCGCCGCTCGCTGCGGCACTCGGCGCCCAAGGCACCAAGGACGTCGCGCACTACGTGCGTTCACTCTCCGGCCTTGCCGCCGATGATATCCGCGTGGTGCGCGGCAAGCCGCTGTTCGCACAGAACTGCGCCGCCTGCCACGGCCCCGAGGGCAAGGGCAACCAGCAACTGGGCGCCCCCAACCTGACCGACAAAGTCTGGCTCTACGGCTCCTCTGAGACCACCATCATCGAGACTGTGACCAAGGGCCGCAACAACGTCATGCCGGCGCAAAAGGACTTTTTGGGCGAGGCGCGGGTACACATCCTCGCCGCCTACGTCTACAGCCTGTCTCACCCGGAACTGAAAAAAGGTGCTGCGGCGAAATAGCCACCAGCGGCAGCCAATGAGCGACGCACTGAGCAACAAGGATCTTCCCAAAGTCATACCGGTAAAACTGGTGAACCCGGCTGCCGACGAGACACTGGAGCAGTCGCTCTACGAGGTTAGGAAAAAAATCCATCCGCGCGCAGTGCACGGATGGTTCGCCGGATGGCGGCTGCTGTTTGTCATCGGCACGCAACTGGCCTTCTACGGCACGGCCTGGCTCGAATGGGGCGGCCGTCAGGCACTGCTGTTTGACCTGGGCGCACGCAAGTTCTACATCTTCGGTCTGGTGCTGTGGCCGCAGGACTTCATCTACCTCACGGCGCTGCTGGTGATTTCGGCGCTGTCCCTGTTCCTTTTCACCGCCGTTGCCGGACGGGTCTGGTGCGGATACGCCTGCCCACAGACCGTCTACACCGAAATATTCATGTGGATCGAGCGCAAGATCGAGGGCGACCGCAGCGCCCGTATCCGACTTGACGGCGAGCCCCTCAGCGCGAGAAAAATCGGGCTCAGGGGTGCAAAGCACGCAGTCTGGATTGCCCTCGCCTTATGGACCGGCTTTACGTTTGTCGGCTACTTCACACCGATACGCGAGCTGCTGCATGAAATGTCTACCCTTTCGCTGGGATCTTGGGAAACCTTCTGGGTACTGTTCTACAGCCTTGCCACCTACGGTAACGCCGGCTGGATGCGCGAGCAGGTGTGCAAGTACATGTGCCCGTACGCGCGCTTCCAGAGCGCAATGTTTGACCCGGACACCATGATCATCACCTACGACAAGGCGCGCGGCGAGGCGCGCAGCGCCCGCAGCCGCTCCGCCGATCACAAGGCGCTGGGGCTCGGGGATTGCGTCGACTGTGGCATCTGCGTACAGGTGTGCCCCACCGGCATCGACATCCGAAACGGGTTGCAATACGAGTGCATCGGCTGTGCCGCTTGCATAGACGGCTGCAACCAGGTGATGCACAAGATGGGCTACCCAAAGGGGCTCATCCGTTACTCGACCGAAAACGCGCTCAAGAACGGCTGGAATTTCCGTCAGATCATGGCGCACGCCGTACGGCCGCGCGTGCTCGTTTACTCGGCGATACTGGCGGCGGTCATCATCGGCGCGGGCATGGCGCTGTTCATGCGTGTCCCGGTAAAAGTCGACGTGATCCGTGACCGCACCAGCCTCGGACGCGAGGTCGCAGGCGGAAAAATCGAGAACGTTTACCGGCTGCAGATCATGAACACCACGGAAAAATCCCACCGATTTTTCGTGCGGGTCGCCGATGCGCATGATCTCGAGGACATTGAAGTACTCACCGATGCAAAGCAACCGCTGCAGATCGAGGCGATTTCAACGATCAGCGTCCCGGTGCGTGTACGCGCAACACCCGCGCATGAAAAGCGCGGGTCAGAGCGCATTTTCTTCATCATCGAAGCAAGCGACGACGAGAATCACCTGTTGCCCGAGGTGTTCTCGATAAAGGAAAAGTCGAGCTTCTTCATACCCGGGCCGACCCGGTAGCAAGGCGCAAAGGAGGAAACCCCATGTCAGACGCACAGGTACAACCGTGGTATCGCGAACCTTGGCCCTGGCTGGTCATGTCGGGACCGGCGATCGTTGTCGTGGCCGGCATCATCACAGCGGTCATCGCATTTCGCACCAGCGACGGCCTGGTTTCGGACGACTATTACAAGCAGGGCCTGGTCATCAACCAGGAACTTCAGCGCGACGAAAAGGCGCGCACCCTGGGCATGTCTGCGGACATCACCTTCAGCCCGAACCGCGAACGGGTGCGCCTTGTCCTTTCCGGGCAGCCGCCTGGCATAGCATCGCTCCGCCTTGTGCTGCTGCACCCTACCCTGGCCGGCCGAGACCAGGACCTCGCGCTTCAAATGCTTTCCCCCGGCGTGTATGAGGCCGCGATGCTTCCGGCCATCGAAGGTACCTGGCGCCTGCAAATCGAAGACCGCGCCGCAGGATGGCGGCTCGTCGGCGCGTGGCGCAGCAAGCAGGATCGCGTCAGCCTCGGCCAGGGCGGCCCGGCGGAAGTGAGGGGGGCGAAATGATGCAGCGCCTGATCTGGATTCTGTGGCCGTCGTTTGTCATCTCGATTCCGGCCGTGGGCCTTGCCTTCACGGTGTTTGATCCGGCCGACATGCATCTCTTCGGAGAATCGCCGGAACTCGGACGCATGGGCGCCTACACGCTCGGCTTTTTGTTTTTCTGGGCGCTTGGCGCCGGTTCAAGCGCCATGACCTGCCTTCTTCAACGCTCCCCCTATGAAGTTAACCGCTGCCCGCTCCCAGGTGATGCGCGCCCGGCGGGCTGCCCCAAAAGTCCGGAAGCAGGCGGCTGCTAGGACGCACAAGCCTCAGAACAAATCAAATCAACCGAACCCGACAAACGCAAACAAAACCAAGCACCACACCTTACCAAATCAAGGAGACATAACATGTTCAAGACTATCCTGATCCCCACCGACGGCTCAAAAGTGGCCGCCAAGGCCGTCAAGGCGGGTATCGAGTTTGCCGCCGTAGTGGGCGCAAAAGTCGTCATCTACCAGGCGCTGGACGAGACCATCCGCTACGCTTACTCCGAGGGCTATGTCCTGCCCAAGAACATGACAACCAGCCTGGAGCGCCAGTCAAGGGATCTGGCCGAGAAGCACCTCGCGAGCGTCAAGAAAACCGCGATTGCCGCCGGAGTCGCCTGCGAAACCATAGCCAGCAAGGCAATCCTGCCCTATCAGGGCATCGTCGCCGCAGCGAAAAAGAAAAAGTGTGACGCGATTTTCATGGCCTCGCACGGCCGCCGCGGCATCGCCGGGTTGCTGATGGGCAGCGTCACCAACCAGGTGCTGACCCACTCCAAGATTCCCGTCGTGGTGTACCGCTAATCGTTGGCGACTAGCACGGATCCTGACCGACGATCTTCTTCAACCCCGACACATCGAGGATCCGGATATGTTTTTGCTGAACCGAAACCAGCCCCTCTTCCTGAAAACGCGAAAACAGGCGGCTTACGGTTTCGAGCTTGAGACCGAGGTAGCTGCCGATTTCCTCGCGCGTCATGCGCAGGTAAAAATCGGACGGCGACCAGCCGCGTGCAAGAAAGCGCTGGGAAAGGTTGATCAGGAAGGCCGATACGCGCTCCTCCGCGCGCATTGTGCCAAGCAGCATCATGACCCCCTGGTCGCGCACCAGTTCGCGGCTCATCACCTTATGGAACTGCCGTTGCAGGCTCTTGACCTCGGCGGAGATTTCCTCGAGCTTGGCGAAGGGGATGACGCACACTTCGCTGTCCTCAAGCGCCACGGCATCCAGGGTGTGGCGCTCGGTACCGATACCGTCCATGCCGAGGATTTCACCAGGCATGTGAAAACCGGTGACTTGGTCGCGACCGTCATCGGTGGTGACGCGACTTTTGAAAAAGCCGCTGCGGACCGCATAAATGGATCCAAAGCCGTCCCCGCTTCGGTAAAGACTGTCACCGCGCTTGAGCATGCGACGCGTGGAAACGAGCCGATCAAGATGCTCAATCTCCTCCGGGGTGAGCCCCATCGGCAGACAAAGCTCGCGCAGACTGCACGAAGAGCAGTGCGTCTTGAGTTCCTTGAGGCTGACGCGGGGTGCGGGCTGAGTCATAGATCCCCTGAGCTTCGAAAAAAATCATGACAGTACATAAACTGAACCATCCGCCTTCCGATGATTTGGTCATCGATCCGGCACTTCTGTCGCGCTTTGACAAGCCTGGCCCTCGCTATACCTCCTACCCTACGGCCGACCGCTTTGTCGAGGCATTCGATGAGCCGGCCTACCGGCAGACCCTAGAACAATGCGGCCGCGAGCGTTCTCGCAGACCGCTGTCATTATACCTTCACCTCCCCTTTTGCGATTCCGTCTGCTATTACTGCGCGTGCAACAAGATCGTCACGCGCAAGCACGACCGCGGGACCGAATACATCGGCTACATTGCGCGCGAAATGGAAATGGTTCGCCAACAGCTGGGTTCGCGCCCGGTCGTGGAGCAGCTGCACTGGGGCGGCGGCACGCCGACCTTCCACAGCCTGGACGAAATGACCCGGTTGATGGGCATCATACGGCGCAACTTTGACCTGACGCCGGACGGGGAGTTTTCAATCGAAATCGACCCGCGCACGGTGAGCCGCGAAACCATGGCTTGCCTTGCGCAGCTGGGCTTTAACCGGATCAGCATGGGTGTGCAGGACTTTGACCACGACGTGCAAATGGCGGTCAACCGCGTGCAAAGCGTGGAGCAAACCGAACTGGCGGTGTCCGAAGCAAGGCAGCACGGCATACGGTCGGTCAGCTTCGACCTCATCTACGGACTGCCACTCCAGAGCGTTGAGGGATTTTCGGCCACGCTGGGCGAGGTGCTGCGCATGGAACCCGACCGCATCGCCTTGTATGGCTATGCCCACCTGCCCGGCGTGTTCAAGCCGCAGCGACGCATCAACGAAGCAGATCTGCCGACCCCTGCAACGCGCGTGGCGCTGATGATACTGGCCATCCACACCCTCACCGACGCCGGTTACGTCTATATCGGCATGGACCACTTTGCAAAACCCGACGACGAACTTGCCCAAGCCAAGGTGCAGGGTCGGTTGCACCGCAACTTTCAGGGCTATTCGACGCGCGCGAACACCGACCTTATCGGCATCGGCGTGTCGGCGATCAGCAGCGTTGGTGCCTCCTACAGCCAGAATTTCCGCGACCTGGCGGATTATTACGACCGCATTGACCGGGGCATCTTGCCGGTCATGCGCGGGCTCTCGCTGGCGCCCGACGACCTCGCACGCCGTACTGTGATTCAGGCACTGATGTGCCATTTCGAGCTGTGCATCTCCTCGGTGGAGATCGCCTGCATGATCGACTTTCGCAACTACTTTGCCACCGAACTGGCCGATCTCGCGGAGTTCGCAGATCTCGGCCTCGTGGAAGTCAACGGTGACTGGATTACCGTCACGCCGCGCGGACGGCTTCTGGTACGCCCGATCTGCATGGTCTTCGACCGTTATTTGCGCGCCGCACAACAACGCGCCCGCTACTCGCAGGTGGTCTGATGGGGGCGATGCTGCTCACCGCCCTCACGGTCGGCATATTGGGTGGCGTGCATTGCCTTGGCATGTGCGGCGGCTTGGTCGGTGCGATGACACTGCGTCGCATGGAAAAAAAGCCCGTACTCGCCGACCAGCTGCTATTCAACGGCGGACGCCTTACGAGCTATGCCGCAGCCGGCACGCTCGCCGGCGGCATGGGCGGTGCTGGCATCGCCGCCGGCACCCTGCTGCCGGCGCAAATCATGCTGTTTGTCGTCGCCAACGGCCTGATGATTCTCCTCGGCCTGCATCTTGCCGGTGCCGGCCGCACGCTGCTCGCCCTTGAGAGCGCCGGCGCCAAGCTGTGGCGTGCCGCGCGTCCGCTGACCGCAAGACTGCCCTCGGGTGAATCGGCGCTGGGTCGCTTTTCCGCGGGGCTTGCCTGGGGATGGACACCCTGCGGGCTTGTCTACAGCATGCTTGCCCTGGCCCTGGTCAGCGGCGACGCGCTGCGCGGCGCCGCAGTCATGCTCGCTTTCGGGCTCGGGACCCTGCCCAACCTGCTCGCCGCCGGATGGTTGCTCGCGCGCTTTGGCGACCGGCTGCGCCGCCGCTCCACACGAATTGCCGCCGGCGTACTGATCGCCACCTTCGGCCTAATCGGTCTGGCACGCATTCCGGGACTCTCGGAGCATCTGCGTGAAGGCCTGCTTTGCCTCGGACTGCCAATGGCATAAGGTATCGGGTATCACGCGGATACGCGCGATTTGACTTGCGTCAAAGCCGCGCGACCAAGCCGGCGTAGTATCGGGCGCACCATAAAACATAAAGGAGGTTCCCATGACGCGCATACTGCTTTCCATAGACGGCTCCAAACACGCACTCAACGCCACACGCAAACTCATCGGCATCGCCAGCGAGTGGAAAAAAGCCCCGGAAATCATTCCGCTCTTTGTGCACCTGCCAGTGCCGCAAGTGGGCGGCATGGGCTCGGTGATCGGCAAATCGGCGCTCCAGCGCTACTACCAGGAAGAAGGCAACGAGGCGCTAGCGGCCAGCGTCAAACTTTTGGAAAAAGCCGGCTTTACCGTCAAACCCACGGTCAAGGTGGGGCCGATCGCGGAAACCATCGTCGCCGAAGCCGCTAAAACCAAATGCGATTTCATCTGCATCGGCACGCGCGGCATGAGCGCCGCGGCAAACCTGCTAATGGGTTCGACCGCAACCAAGGTACTGCACCTCGCAACGGTGCCGCTGATCCTGATGCGCTGAGTACCCGGCGCGGTATTGCGCAAAGCCCGATAAAAAAGCCCGCGCGGGAATCCGGCGCGGGCTTTTTTCATGCATGACAAGCTGAAAACCCTTATCAGGCGGGGCTTTCCAGCCATCAACCTCAGGCGGCGAGTTGCGCCCTGTCGTAATCGAAGGGCAGCGGCCGGCATTTGCCAGCAAGAATTTCCTTCAGTCTCGCCTCGCCAAGGGGCTTCCCGAACTGCGCGTTGCGCATCAGGATGCGGCCCTTTAGTTGCTCGACCGACATGTCGATCATGAGGTTCCAGTCGGCGTCGCTGAGACCCTCGCTGTCCAGGCCCACCACGCCCTTGAGCATGTGGCCGAATTCGTCGTCATACACGCGCGCGCAAGCTCCAGCGATAGCACGGTCGGCCTTTTCATGGCCCGGGTTCGGACGGTCGCGCAGCTTCATGCCCTCTGAAAACAGCGTGCAATAACCGCCCTCGGTAAAGCGCAGCGCGCGACGGCCCAGCACGCCATATCGCTCGCCATGCTCATTGCGCAAAGCGGTCAGCGCATCATCCTCGGCGCGACCCGGCATCCGGTTGTCCTGGCGCCATGTGTATAGCGCCGCCGGGTTGATTTTTTCCTCACCAGGAAGCGCGAGCGCATCGTAGGCGTCGGCGAAGGCACAGTAGTGCGCGAACTCCGCCCACAAGCCCTCGGCGATATCGAGCACCTCGTGGCGGTCGACCTCGGTGTCGATCTTCGGGAACATCTCGGTAAGCTGCTCCAGCGGCCCGAGGAACAGGCCTTTTTTCTTTCCATCGGTGCTGGCCCCCCACACTTCCTTGAAGCATTGCAGCGCCAGCCAGGCGCGGTCGGTCTCGCGCGTGCGCTGGCTCCACTTCCAGTAGGTGGCGAACACCTCAGCCTCGCCCGCCCAGTAGGGCGCGGCGACGTTGATAAGGCGGTTAAGCTGGTTGCTGGCTTTCATGCAATGCCTCCTTGGTGTGTCTGTCGTGTCTGCTGTGTCTGATATGTCGAATTTCGCCGGGTCATTTTATTCGCCGCTGCGCCACCACGCTAGATTGAACAGTTAATCGACCTTGGCGCCGGAATCCCGGACCGCCTTGGCATAGCGGGTCAGGTTGCGCCGCATCATTTCGCCGTAGGCCTCGGGGGTGTTGCCCACCGGCACTGCGCCAAGCGCGGTCAGGCGCTGCACCACGTCCGGGTGTTTGACCGCCCGGGCTACTTCCGCGGCCAGCTTGTTGATAACAGCCGCGGGTGTGCCGGCCGGTGCCACCAGGCCGATTTCAGATACGAAGTCATAGCCTGGAATGGTTTCCGAAACGGCTGGCACCTCGGGCGCCAGCGGCGAGCGCGCCTGTGAGGTGACCGCGATAAGCTTGGCCTTTCCGGCCTTGGCATGCGGGCCGACCGCGGCAAGGGCCGTCACCAGCATGGTCAGCTCACCGCCGATAAAGGCGGGAACCGACTGGCCCGAACCTTTGTACGGCACATGGGTGATGTCCAGGCCAAGCGAGGCCTTGAACGACTCCATCAGGATGTGGTGGAGGCTGCCGATGCCGGCCGAGCCGTAGTTCATCTTGCCCGGGGCCGCCTTGGCCGCCGCGACCAGTTCGGCCACGCTGTTGATCTGCGCCGAGGGCTGCGTCACCAGAAACAAGGGTATGGAGGCGATAAGGCTGACCGGGGCGAAGTCCTTCGCCGGATCGTAGGACAGCTTTGAAAACATGTAGGGGTTGATCGCGGTCTGCGGCACATCGGGCACCAGCAGCGTGTAACCGTCGGGCGCGGCCCTGGCCACCGCCTCGCTCGCAGAAATGCCCCCCGCGCCGGGGCGATTCTCGACGATGAACTGCTGGCCCATTGCCTCGGACAGGCGCTGCCCGATAACCCGTGCGAACACATCCGGCGCGCCACCCGCGGCATAGGGAACGATGAGCTTCACCGGGCGGTTAGGGTAGTCCTGCGCCTGCGCGGTAGCCACTGTCGCGAATGCAAGCACGACCCCTGCGAAAAACTGTCTCATTAATGCCTCCTGGTTTGCAATGTCACGCCCGCCGCACCGTCATCCCCGCCAAACAGCGATCCGGCACCTTTCTCTTTGGCCCATTCACCCAACACAACCGGAATCCCGATCGCCGGTGCATCACAGCATACGAGAAACGTCCTATTCGATCTTGCCGATCTTGCGCACCACCTCAATCAGGCGCCGGGCGTCGTCTTCCCAGTACTTCTTGAACTCGGGCGCGTCCATGTAAACGATCGGCGTTTCAATTTTGGCCATGGCCGCCTTGAAGTCGGCGTCCTCTGCTGTTTGGCGCACCACATCACGCAGCGTCTTGACCACGGCATCGGGCGTGCCTGCCGGAGCGAAAATACCGGACCAGATGTTGTACTCGACGTTGTAGCCCAATTCCTTGAGCGTCGGCACTTCGGGCAGCGAGGCGATGCGCTTGCCGCCCCAGTTTCCGAGCGCGCGCAGCTTGCCCGCCTTGATCTGGGCAATCGCGACCGAAGGCCCGAGAAGGCCGGCATCGACCTGGCCGCCAAGCAAGGCGTTGAGGGCGGGACCGCCCCCTGCGTAAGGGATGTGCTTCATCTTGATGCCCGCAGCATTGGCGAACATTTCGGTGGCGACGTGGTAAGTGCCGTAATTGCCCGAGGAGGAGTAATTAATCGCATCGGGACGCCTTTTCGCGTCATCAACGAGGTCCTTGAGCGTCTTGTAGGGACTGTCAGCGCGCACCATCAATATCGTCGGGTCGGCCGACAACAGCGCTATGGGCGCAAGCTGCGACAACTCGAAGGACGCCGGACGGCCCGCGACACGGTCGGCTTCGGGGTTGGTCGATACGCTGGCCAGGGCCATCAGCAAGGTGTAACCATCGGGCTTGGCTGTGGCGACTGCGGCGGCACCGATCGCCCCACCCGCCCCCGGTCGGTTGACGATGACCACCGGCTGCTTGAGCAGTTTCGCCATGATGATCGACGCGGGCCGCCCGGTAAGCTCGGCCACGCCGCCCGGAGGAAAGGGCACGATCATGCTGATGGGCTTGGACGGATAGGCGTCCTGGGCGAAAACCGTGGGCGCGGGTGCTGCAAGCAGCAGGCCGGCCAGCATCGCGGCAAACGACGCACGCGATACGCGCGAGGCACTGATAGCAGTAGGCATGATTTTCTTCTCCTTGATTGCGACTTGAGCCGAAGCGTTTTTTTTTGGCAATGCTAACGCGTTCCGGCAGATACGGCGCGCCTGATGCGGCATCAAGCGTTGTAGCGCATGAACGCGGGCGCGGCAGGCTATCATATCGGCCGGAACTCCAAGGCCCCCCCGGACAATGAAAATAACCCGTGTCACCGCCACCCCGCTGGACATCCCCGCCCGCGTGCAACTTGCCGGCGTTGACAAGACCACGTCGTTGTCGGTCTGCCTGGTCGAGATCGAGACCGACACCGGCCTTGTCGGCCACGGTTTCACCGCCATCACCGAAGAGGAGGTCATCGCCGCCATCGTGCGCGAAATCGCCGCTCCGGCGCTGGTGGGCGAAGACCCGCTTGCAACCGAACACCTGTGGGAAAAACTCTACTGGCTGCTTTCGCCGCGCGGCCAGACTGGCTACGCCAGCCACGCCATCGCCGCCCTCGACATTGCGCTATGGGACATCAAGGGCAAGGCCCTGGGCCTACCGGTATGGAAGCTGCTGGGAGGTGCGCGCAACAAGGTGCCTGCGTACACGACCTTCGGCTTTGCCGTGTTTGACCGCGAGCAACTTGCAGAAGCCGCCAGGCACTGGGTGGCGCAAGGGCACAGCCGCCTGAAGATGGTGGTCGGCCACCACGCGCTGCAGCGCCGCGAGGAACCGCGGCCGCTGGCCGAAGTCATTGCCGAGGATGCACGCCGCGTGCGTGCGGTGCGCGATGCGGTGGGCCCGGATGTGCAGTTGTACATTGACGCCAATTGCAGCCTCGACCTGTTTCACGCGCAGACGCTGGCGCGCAGCATTGCCGACTGCGGCGTGAGTTTCTTTGAAGAGCCTGTCACCCAAAACGATGTGCGGCAAATGGCCGAATTGCGCCGCAGCACCGGCATGCGCGTCGCAGCCGGCCAGAACGAGGGCCTCGCCTTTCGCTTTCGCGACATGCTGCTCGCCGACGCGGTGGACGTATTGCAACCCAACGTGGTCATCAGCGGCGGCTACAGCCAGTGCGTCAAGATCGCCGGCATGGCCGCAGCCTTCAACGTCCCCATCGCCAACGGCGGCGCGTGGCCGCATCACAACATGCATTTGCATGCGGGCCTTTCCAACGGCGGCCTGGTCGAATATCACTACGTTGCGGTGCTGGTCACCGAACAGATTTTCGATGGCCTTGCCAAACCAGTCGATGGCTACCTGACGCTGCCAGAAGCGCCCGGTCTCGGATTCAGCCTGCGCGCCGACGCGGTAAATGAACTCGCAAAACGTCCCACGTCACACGGCAAGGGCAAGGCCTGAGTATTTTTTACATAAGACGTGACGGCATCCGAACAGCGACCAATGAACCCCCTCCCCCTCGACGGGGGAGGGTTGGGGAGAGGGAACGTACTAATTAATTTTTTGCAGATCAAATCATGACAAACACCGATCAGCCCAAAACCAACCCCGCCCGCTTCCGCGGCTTTGTCACCGCCCTCGAGCAACTGGTCACCAGTGCCGGCGCTGACGAGCCGCGCATCCTTGACGAAGGCGAAAAACTGCTCCACGACCTCGTGATCCATGATGACTGGCTGCCCGATGAATTTGCCCGCCCAGAAGCCGGCACCTATCGACAGTACCTGTTGTACTGCGATCCGCGCGAACGCTTTTCCATAGCCAGCTTTGTCTGGGCGCCGGGAGCAGGCACTCCCGTGCACGACCACACCGTGTGGGGGCTCGTCGGCGTGATGCGCGGCGCGGAGTTGTGCCGCGAGTATCCGACGCCACAAACGGGAAAGCCCATGCTCGCGCAAAACGAACACCGTGTCGGACCGGGCAGTGTCGATCGCGTCTCGCCCACAATCGGTGACATTCATACCGTTGCCAACGCGCTCGCCGATGAAGTGTCGATCAGCATCCACGTCTACGGCGCCAACATCGGCGCTGTCAGCCGGCATGTTTTCGACGCGGCCACCGGCGCGATGAAGCCCTTCGTGTCCGGTTACCACAACAGCGTGCTGCCCAATTTCTGGGACCGTTCGGCCGAAGTGAAGGCCGCGGCCGAGGACGCCCGATGAGCAGCTTGCTCACAAAGCGCGAAGGCGCCCTTACCCGCCTCACGCTCAACCGCCCCGACAAGGCCAATGCGCTCAGCGCCGAACTGGTCGACGCACTCCTGGACGCCGTTACGCTGGCACACACCGATGGCACGCGCCTGCTGGTGCTGCAGGGTGAAGGCCGCAACCTGAGCGCCGGCTTTGATTTTGGCGGCTACGAAACGCAAAGCGAGGGCGACCTGGTGCTGCGCTTTGTGCGCATCGAGCAACTGCTGCAGGCGGTGTACCACGCACCCTTTGCGACGCTGGCGATCGCCTATGGAAAGAACTTTGGCGCCGGTGTGGACCTTTTCGCAGCGGCCTCGGTGCGCATCGCCGCACCCGACACAAGCTTCCGCATGCCCGGCCTGCGCTTTGGACTGCAATTGGGCACGCGCCGGCTAGCGCAACGCATAGGCGGGGAAAAAGCACGTGCCATCCTTGCCGACAGCCGCACCTTCGACGCCATGGCGGCGAGGGACATCGGCTTCGTCACGCACGTGGCGGAACAAAAATACTGGGATCCGGTGCTCGCCAAGGAACTCGAGCGGGCGATGGCGCTCGAACCCGACGCGACCTCGCGGCTGCATGCCGCCACCCTCACCGACACGCGCGCGGCCGACCTGGCCGACCTCGTTGCCTCCGCGGCGCGCCCCGGCCTCAAGGCGCGCATCGCCGAATACCGCAAGCAATCGTGACCATGCACATGCGCTTCATGCGCAGGAGCCTGCTTCTCGCGCTGTTATTCGCCTTTCTGCCCGCCGCGTTTGCGCAAACCGGTTCGCAGCCGGTGCGTCCGATCCCCCCGTCGCAACTGCTCTCCGAACTTCGCAGTGGCGGCTACGTGCTTTATTTTCGCCACTTCGCCACCGATTTTTCGCAAAACGACGACAAGATGCGCGACTTCGAGGACTGCGCCAGCCAGCGCAACCTGCTCGATCGCGGGCGCGACGATGCGCGGCACGTCGGGGCCACTATCCGCAAGCTGGAACTTCCGATTGGACGCGTGCTTGCGAGTCCCTACTGCCGCACCCGGGAAACCGCCCAGTTGCTGTTCGGGCGCCTTGAAAAAATGAACGAGGTGCGCGGCGGCCCGGTGGCCACGACCGACCCCGAGCGCTACGCCGGATTGCGCTCCCTGATGAGCACCCGCCCCGAAGCCAACCTGGTGATCTGCAGCCACGGCAACCCCTTCCAGGCGGTCGCCGGGTCACCCTATCTGGCAGAGGGTGAAATGGCGGTGATCAAGCCGCTAGGCTCAGGCTTTGAAATCACCGCGCGGGTGCGCCCGGAGGACTGGGCGGGGCTTATCGCGGCCGCGTCAACACCCTAGTCATCCCCCGGAAAGGCCCGACTGGCGTGGCTTTCCGGACAATAAAAACGCGTCAAACAGAATCGAGCGGCCGTTGGAATCGCTCATCGACCGGGATGCGGTATCCGTTGGCGAGGCGGTTGGTCTTGTTGGCGGTGCCCACCACGGCGACAAGCTCGCCGTACTGCTCGGGCGTCATGCCCTTGGCGACGGCGCCCGCGGTGTGCGAGTGGATGCAGTATTCGCAGTTGTTGGTGATACTGACGGCGATGTAGAGCATTTCCTTGACCAGCGGGTCGAGCGCGCCCGGGCCCATGACCTGCTTCACTTCAGCCCAGGTCTGCGCGAGCGTCGGCGGGTGGTTGGCAAGCGCCTTCCAGAAGTTGTTGATGAAATCGGTCTTACGCATGGCGCGGATGTCGTCGTACACCGCCTTGACCTCGGCTGACGCGTCCTCATATTCAATCAGATTCACCATGGTGGTGCGCTCCCTGTTGCTCCGCGATTAGTGTGGTGCGGCCATTCCCGTAGGCCCACGTCAGCTATAGTATCAAGCGGACAAACCGTCCATCTCCCCTTTTACCAACCGGTGATTACATGCGCGCGTGTCCAAATATCAAGGCGATTGCCATCGCCTTTGCCTTTGCCTTCATTAGCCTGCCTGCTGCCGCGCAGTACCCGGCCAAGCCCATCCGCATGGTAGTGCCCTTCCCGCCCGGCGGCGCCACCGACATTGTCGCGCGCGTGGTCGCGGACAAGCTGACCCACGCGCTCGGGCAACCGGTCAGCGTCGAGAACCGCCCGGGCGCTGGCGGGACCATAGGATCGGACCTTGTGGCCAAGGCAACGCCCGACGGCTACACCCTGCTGATGGCGACCACCAGCACGCACGCGGTCGCACCCGCCCTGTACGCGAAGCTGCCCTACGACCCGCTCAAGGATTTCACGCCGGTCGCCAATGTCGCCTCCTCGCCGCTGATCCTGGTGGTGAGTTCCAGCCTCCCTGTCACCAGCGTAAAAGAACTGGTGGCCTACGCCAAAGCCAATCCGGGCAAGCTATCCTATGCCTCTTCGGGCAATGGCACCGTCAATCACCTGACCGGCGAAATGCTCAAGGGCGCGATCGGCACCGACCTCGTGCACGTCCCCT
>CAITSH010000299.1 GCA_903895005.1 uncultured Pseudomonadota bacterium | reverse complement strand
CGTTGTCTGTAACGCCGATCAATACAATTTTTGATTTTTGGTTATAGGTACGCTCAGTTTTTCTATGAATCTGTGAAACGCGGAGGGCTCGTAGAGCCCTCACCTTGAACCTGACATGCGCGCGCAGATGCCTGCCGAGAGACGTTATAAAACGACGCAGGTTCATTAGATAAACTCATCAGATGGGTTCATGCGTGGTCTCATAAAATTCAATGACCTCAGCTTTTTGAATGCGGTCTTCCTACCCATGAAAACGCAAGCGCTCACAATACGAGCGCCAATATCTTGGGGCCGTTCATCATTGATTACTCCTACGTCAGAGTAATCTCATTTTTGAGATGTAAAGGAGAATCATGCCTCTTGCAAATAAAAAAATTGATGCAAAAATTTGATCCATCTAGCCCACGCCGTTCGCTTTGGTTTACCAGCGCCTGAAGCATGATCTCCGCTGAAGGATGGATTCCATAATCATGGAGGAATCTGAAATGCCGAGGCAAGAGACACAGCAAGGACGTGTTTTTCACGAGGCCTGACAAGTCGAGGTTCTGACGGCTCAGTGTCGGAATGGCGATTTGCTCGAGTGGCGATACGGAAGTGAGTGATGATCGCAGACGGGTTGAGTGCGTCAGTCTGAAGGGCGATCAGGTGCAGGCGCTACAGGATCTGGAACCGGACAGCGCTGAGTTTCGGCTTGCGGTTTAAGATCTGACGCTTGAGATGCTGTTCCGGAATGAGGCTGCTGCGGAACCAAAGGGAAGTGGCTCCAAAAAGTCTCAGGTTCGCCTGCGTGTTGCCAGGTGACCAAGGCTGGGGGCGATGTCGATCGGATTGAACGGATCTGGTGATGCGGGGGCTCGACGCTACCGCCAAGGAGCGGCATGGCCGATCAAGCACTAACATTTTAAGTCGAACAGCCAATGTGGTCCGACCACAGCGTTAAATCGGAATTCTAAGATCTCATCTTTCTGATTGGTGACGTCTGAATGTCCCCTCACCGATCCCAGTCACCGATCGCATTTTCCAGCATGTCGCGGATCCTGATCTCAAAGGCGAGATCATCCTCGATCTGGCGTCGGATTTCTTTGTGCTCGGGGGCTTGGCGCATGTGTTCGAGTTCTTCGATCGCGCTTTTGGCTTGATTGCATCGTACGCGAAGTGATCTCCATCGCTCCCGCTCCTTTGCCGTCATCGGTCCCCTGATGGCTATATGGCCCGTCCTGTAGTCCACGACGACGTCATCTGGATGGGGCAGGATATCGAGCGTGGGGAGGCCATGCGCCGCACGGTAGCGGATTTCCTCTTCCGCCGAGAGCTTGTAGTCGAGAGCCGCGTGAACCCATTCTTCGTGTGCCTGACGGGTGTCACGCTCCACTTTGGCGACCATGTCAGTAAAAATCTTTTGCGCGCGTGGTTGGCCCTTCGCGGCGTTCACCGCGAGTGAGCGGATGACGGCTTGCGCTATCGGGATCGAGATCTGCTTGTCGCCCTCGTTGACCTTGATCTCGCGATAAGCCTCCGCAAGGATGATGTCCTGCAGGCGCTCCTCGCTGATGGAGGGCTTTGGCTTATGGTTACGCGCGCCTTTGGGGCGACCGTTGGGATTGCCGGACGTGCCTTTTTGGAAGCGCGTCGCAGCGGGCGGCTTGGCGTAGCCGATGTCATAATGGCGCGCTGGGGGTGGTGCCTTGGGGGGCTTTGGTCCTGTGGGGCCCGACATGTCCGTCAGCTCACTTTGCCAGCCGGCTTGGGAGCGCTGCGCCGCTTCTGGCGAGGTGTCGACGTATTTTTGGCGGGCGCATGAGCCGTGGGCGGCGCCGGCGCTTCGGGCTCAAGAGTGGATCCCGACCCCTTCAGCCCATCGCCCCGCCGCGCCGGATGATCGTCCGGGAGGCCACAGGCCACCTGAAGGGCGTCGTCCTTGGCGTAGCGTTCCCAGCGCCGGACCGTGCGGTCACAATAGATCGGATCACGTTCG
>CAITSH010000298.1 GCA_903895005.1 uncultured Pseudomonadota bacterium | reverse complement strand
CTCCGCGGGCGCCGATGCGCTCATCGACTTCCACCACTCGCTGTACAGCATTTCCGGCAGGACGATGTGCCGATCGAAAATGCGCGGCCGGTTCTGGTAGGCGATGCGCAGCGCATCGCGAAAACCCCGCGAGATCAGCAGCAGCGTTTTTTCGCCCTTTCTTTCGAGCAGCGCGTTGGTGGCCACCGTGGTGCCCATCTTCACCGCTTCAATCTGCGCACCGGGAATGGCGGCGCCCGGTGCAACCCCCATGAGGTGGCGGATGCCCGCCACGGCGGCGTCACGATACTGGCCGGGATTCTCGGACAATAGTTTATGCGTCGCGATCGAGCCGTCGGGTTTGCGCGCGACGATGTCCGTGAACGTGCCGCCACGATCGATCCAGAATTGCCAGCGCAGGCCTGCGGGTTGTGTGCTCATGTCAGTTTCCGTAAAAGACGGGGTATGGATGGAGTTGGTTCAGTGCCGCGCAGCCGCGTCAGCACGAAATGCCGCGACCAGGGACGCAGCCCCGATACCGACGCGTTGCTGCCAGTCCGCGATTACGCTCTCTGCCGCCCGTGTGAAGGCGGCACGCAAACCAGGCGATAAATCCGGAGCAACGCTTGCGCCGGCGGCGCGCAGGCGGCGG
The DNA here is from genome assembly GCA_903895005.1 of uncultured Pseudomonadota bacterium. The sequence goes on along the minus strand of CAITSH010000298.1, from coordinate 30,914 downwards.
TAGTTTTCTTCGACGCGCATCGACATGCGTTGCCACAGTTCGGCCATCGTATCCTCGGCCGCGTCCAGGATCGGCTGTCGTTCCGCCGGGCCAAGTTCATTCCAGGTCGGCAAATGCAGGGTCGTGAAGGAAAGAGGCACGGCGTAGTGAAGCGGCGTAAAGCACGGCAGCCTCCCCCATAGCCTGGCGCCGGCCCCGCCGTCACCCGATGACATCACCGCGTCGATGCCACCCGACTCGAGCATGGCGACCGCTTCGGTGAAGGGCGCATAAAACGCATCGGCCCCAAGCCGTCGGAACACCTCTGCGCTCGCCTCGTCATAGGTGCGCACACGACGTCCCGAGAGCGCATCCGCACCCGCGAGTGGCGCCTTGGTCCACAAACCCGTTGGCGGCCAGGGTGAGGCGTAAAGCAGTTTGTGCCCCCTTGCTGCCAGCACGCGCTCGTACTGCGGACGCGCAAGCGTGAAGAGGCGGCGTGCATCGTCCTTGGTGGCGGTCAAAAAGGGCAGCGAAGGGAGTTGGAAGAGCGGGTTAATACTGTCGAGAGCGCCGGCAAACGAGTCGGCCAGCGCGATCGTGCCGGCCCCAACGGCATCAAATTGCTGGCGCGTACCGAACCCCGCTTGCGCGTCACACTTGACCGCAATGCGAACGCGCCCCTGCGTTGATTCGAGCAGGCGCAGGGCAAACGCGAAATCCCCCTCCCCGGCGAGCGAAGTCGACGGGTACTCGTTGGCCAGCACCCATTCGCGCACCGGCAACGCGTTCGTATCAGGCCGTGTGCCTGTGGATTGCAGCCCGTTCATCAATTCGGACAAATCAGAGCGAGGTTGCGGCGCGCGCCGCCTGGTCGTAGAGCCCGGACAAAAAGCGCAGGAAGCGCGCGAGTTCGCCGAGCTGGATGTTCTCGCTGCCATCGGCGGAGAGCGCCGAGGTAAGGCACTGCTCGCGGATTTCGCGATAGCGCAGGATGGCTTGTTGCCCTGCTTCGGTCGTCGAGAACAACACCTCCTTGCCGCGCTTTTCGCTTTTCACCAGTCCCAGCGACACCAGTTTTTTCAGCGAGTACGAAACGGTGTGCGTGTCCTCGACATTGAGCAGGAAGGCGATGTCGGCGACTTTTTTCTCGCGTGCGCGGTGGTTGACATGGTGCAGCAGCAGCACGTCGAGTATGGTCAGGTCCTTCACGCCGGCCGCCGCCATGCAGCGCACAGCCCAGCGGTTAAAGGCGTTTCCAGCAATGATCATGCCGAACTCGAATTCAGACAGCTCACGGCTGCGTGGCGAAATCAGGTGGTCCGAGGCAACGATGCCAAGCCGGTCTTCGGCGGGCTTTTTGCGTCGGTTCGTCATAATGGGGTCTCCCTTTGGTAGCCACCGTATTACGGACACCGGGCTTGCGGGCACCGGAGGAAAACCCCTGCGGTAGTTCCGGGAAGCGAAGCGGCGGACAAGGACTTCAATATAACTATTTGTTGATATTTTGTCATCATTTTATTAAAATCAATCACGCCTCCTCTTGGTAAAACTGCGTGCGTTTCCCGCTTGCCCCCCCCCTCCGCCCCAACAGAATCGACCAAGCCAAAGGGGCAACCGGCAGGGCGGCACCAAAAAACGGCGAACGAGTACGACACTACAATAGGCACTATTATTATTGACTCCTGAACGCCCCACCCCCCATGTCCGACACCAACCCGTCAAAACAGATTCCCGTCGTCAACGATCCCGCGACCCTGCGCCGCCTGATCCGCACCGGCGTGTTCAGCAGTCAGACTTCCGGGCAAACGCCGGGTTACGCCCAAGGCAATGTCGCCATCCTGCCGCGGGACTACGCCGACGAGTTCCTCCGGTTCTGCCAGGCCAATCCCAAGCCCTGTCCCATTCTTGCGATGAGCGAACCTGGGGATCCACGCTTGCCCCGATTGGGCGCCGATCTGGATATACGCACCGATGTATCGCGATATTGCGTTTTTCGCGATGGCGTGGAAACCGCCGAAGCCGACGATCTGATGGATCTCTGGCGCGATGACTTTGTCACCTTTGTGCTCGGCTGCTCCTTCTCGTTTGAACAGGCCCTGATCGAGGCCGGACTGAAGGTGCGACACATCGAACAGGGCCGCAACGTGCCCATGTACCGCACGAATATCCCCACCGTTCCCTCCGGGCGCTTTGGCGGACCGATGGTAGTGTCGATGCGCCCGTTTGCCCCGGCCGACGCAATTCGCGCCATCCAGACCACGACACGCTTCCCGAACGTGCACGGCGCGCCGGTGCATTTCGGCGACCCCGCGGCCATTGGCATAGCCGACATTTCGAGGCCGACATACGGCGATTCCGTTGACATCCAACCCGGTGAAGTTCCGGTGTTCTGGGCCTGCGGCGTGACACCGCAATCTGCCATTCGCACGGCGAAACCTCCGATCAGCATCACCCACAAGCCCGGCTGCATGCTCGTAACCGACCTGCGCAATGCCGAACTGGCCATCCTCTGAAAACATCCCCTTCCACTCCACACTGAAACCCCAATCATGCAAACCACCATTCTCCAGTTCGACTGCGTCACCCCCACGGGCACCGATTCGCGCAGTTTTGTCCTCAAAAGCCTGGTCATAGGCGGCTGGACGGCCCGCGACGAAGCGGCCGTGCACCATCACATCGAGGAACTCAAGGCCATCGGTGTACCCGCACCGTCGAAGTTCCCGCTCTTCTACATGGCCGCAGTCAACCAGGCCCTGCAGGCCGACACCATGCAGGTGGTGGGGCCGAACACGTCGGGCGAGGCTGAATTCGTCCTGGTGCAGATGGACGGGGAACTGTGGGTAACGGCAGGCTCGGATCACACGGACCGCAAGACCGAAGCCTATTCGGTGGCCATATCCAAACAGGTCAGCGCGAAGATGCTTGGCCGCACGCTGTGGCGCGTCGCCGATGTGCTGCCGCACTGGGACAAACTAGTGCTGCGCTCGTACATCATGGAGGGGGGCAAGCGCGTGCCCTACCAGGACGGAACACTGGCGGCCATGCGTCCGCACCACGACATCATCGGCAAGTACACCCCCGCGGGCAAGCTGGCCGAGGGCACCATTCTTTTTTGCGGCACGCTGGCGGCAATCGGCGGCGTGCGCCCCGCTTCGCGATTTGAAATGGAATTACACGACCCGGTGCTCGGACGCAGCATTCCGCTTGCCTACAACGTCCAGGACCTCGCGCTCGTCGCCTGACCCTGCTGTGTCGCACATCAAACCTCTCGTCATCGGTGCGGGCGTGATCAGCCCGGATTCCGGTAACGCACCAGGCAGAGGGGACTGAGTCAAATGGAACAAGTCGATACTGTCGTTATCGGCGCGGGGGTTGTCGGCCTGGCCGTGGCCCGCGCACTCGCGATGGCCGGACGCGAAGTAATCGTACTGGAGACCGAAAACGCGATCGGAACGCACACCAGCTCGCGCAATTCGGAGGTGATACACGCGGGGATTTACTATCCCAAGGGCTCACTCAAGGCGCGGCTTTGCGTTGAGGGCAGGAAAAAGCTCTACACCTATTGCGCGGAGCACGGCGTAAGTCACCAGCGCTGCGGCAAGCTGATTGTCGCGACTTCCGCAGCCCAGGTTGCCGAGCTGGAGAAAATCCGCGCCCACGCCACGGCCAACGGGGTCCTTGATGTGGCACCGATCGAGCTGGCGCAGGTGCGAGAGATGGAGCCGGCCGTTCGCTGCGTTGCCGCGTTGCATTCCCCCTCGACCGGGATCATCGACAGCCACGGGCTGATGCTCGCCTACCAGGGCGATGCCGAAGCGCACGGCGCCATGCTCGCTTTTACCGGTGAGGTCGGCGGCGGGCACGTGCAATCCGACGGGATTGTCCTGGATGTCGGCGGCGAACAGCCGATGCAATTATTGGCGCGCAGCGTAATCAACAGCGCCGGGCTCCACGCTCCCAAGGTCGCGGCAAGCCTGACAGGATTCCCCCCTGCCCATGTACCCCCGACCTATTACTGCAAGGGCAATTACTACTCGCTCGCCGGACGCGCGCCCTTCTCACGCCTGATCTATCCGATTCCCGAGGCGGCGGGCCTGGGCGTGCATGTGACGCTCGACCTTGCAGGCCAAGCACGGTTCGGCCCGGACGTGGAATGGATAGAGGCCATCGACTACAACGTCGACCCGCAACGCGCGGAAAAATTTTATGCCGCCATCCGCACCTACTGGCCCGACCTCAAGGACGGGGCGCTGTCGCCCGGCTACTGCGGGATCCGGCCGAAAATTCAGGGGCCGACCGAGGTGGCGCGCGATTTCATGATCGAGGGCCCCCGCCAACATGGCGTCCCGGGGCTGGTCAACCTGTTCGGCATCGAATCCCCCGGACTGACGGCATCCCTCGCAATCGGCGACCTCGTCGCCGACCTGCTCGCAACCTGACCAGTGCCCGGGAGGTCGGGCGAACGACGTGCGGCCAAACCACACAGGCATGATTCAATAACGTTACGTTCACTTTTTATTGAAATTTTGTTTTCGTTTCGCTATCTTGCCCTCATAAGCACGGCAGTTGCCCGCACAAGGTATCGGATGCGACAGGTGCCACACACCCGCCCTTCTTTAATTGACGCACGAGCGGACGGTCTGACACACTGTGCCGGGTTCGGCCTTTCGCCGGCGATTCAACGCATACTTTTCAAGGGAGACCATCATGCTGTTCCGGAAACTCGCAGTCATCGCCGCGCTGGGCGCCATCGGCCTTGCAGGGGGCACCGCCTCCGCGCAAACCCAAACCAAGTGGGACCTGCCCACCGCTTACGCCACCGGCAACTTCCACACTGAAAACGTGCAACAGTTCGCCAATGACGTCGAAAAAGCCACAGGCGGCAAACTGAAAATCCAGGTCCACGCCAACGCGTCCCTTTTCAAGGCGCCGGAAATCAAGCGCGCCGTTCAGGGTGGCCAGGCACAGGCCGGTGAGATCCTGATGGTGAACTTTGAAAATGAAAACGCGATTTTCGGTCTTGATGGCGTGCCCTTCCTCGCGACCAGCTATGCCGACTCCCAAAAGCTCTACAAGGCATCCAAGCCGGCACTGGAGAAACTCCTTGCCGCACAGGGCGTGAAACTGCTCTTCACCGTGCCATGGCCGCCCCAGGGCATCTATTCCAAGAAGCCGATCGCCAGCGTCGCCGACATGAAGGGCCTGAAGTGGCGCGCTTACAGCCCGGCGACAGCAAAAATCGCGGAACTCGTCGGCGCTCAACCTGTGACGGTGCAGGCGGCTGAACTCACACAGGCGCTCGCCACCGGCGTTTGCGACTCCTACATGTCCTCGGGCTCCACGGGCTTTGACACCAAGACCTTCGAGTACATCAAGAACTTCTACGACACCCAGGCATGGTTGCCAAAGAACGCCATCATCGTGAACCAGAAAGCGTTCGACGCCCTCGACAAGGCGACGCAGGACGCGCTCCTCAAGGTCGCCGCAGAATCCGAAGCACGCGGCTGGAAGATCTCCCAGGAGAAAAACGGCTGGTATTTTGAGCAGCTTGCCAAAAACGGCATGACCATCCACAAGCCGAGCACCCAGCTCACCTCCGACCTGAAAAAAGTCGGCGACTCCATGCTGCAGGACTGGCTGAAAAAAGCCGGCCCCGACGGCCAGGCCGCGGTCGACGCCTTCCGCAAGATGTAATCCGGCGTACGGCGACTCCATAACAACAACATGCGCCGTACCCTTAACTTTCTCTACGACGCCGCGGGCTATCTTGCGGCGTTTTTTGTTTTTGCGATTTTCGTCGTGATGGTGGGGGCAAGCGCCATGCGCGAGCTGGGCTTTCGCACAGGCGGCTCCGACGACCTCGTCGCCTGGTTCTGCGCCGCCTCGGCTTTTCTTGGCATGGCACACACCTTCAAGCGCGGCGACTTTGTGCGCGTCGGCCTGCTCCTTGAAAACCTCGGCCCGAGGCCGCGACATGTCTTCGAAATCATCTCGCTCGCCATCGCCGTCACCTTTGTCGGCTACCTCGCATTTTGGGCCTGCAAATTCACCTACGAGAGCTGGCTGTTCCACGACATGTCCAACGGCCTCATCGTCGTATCGCTCTGGGTGCCGCAAATGAGTTTTGTCGTCGGCGCCATTTTGTTGCTGGTCGCCGTGCTCGATGAGTTGGTGACCGTATTGCGCGGCAACCGCCCCGGCTATGTCCTAGCGGTCGAGGAACGGCATGCGCGCGGCGACTTTACAGAGGATGTCTAGGTAAAGCATGGAACTCGTCCAGATAGGCGGTCTGCTGCTGTTCCTGATGTTCCTGCTTTTGTCGGGCGGCGTCTGGATCGCCATGACCCTCGCCATTTGCGGCTGGATCGGCATGGCGTTTTTCACGAATACGCCACCGGGGAAAAACCTGTTCACGGCGTTCTGGGGTTCCAACGCCTCCTGGACACTCGCCGCACTGCCCATGTTCATCTGGATGGGCGAAATCCTGTTCCGCACCAAGCTATCGGAAGAAATGTTTGAAGGCCTGTCGCCCTGGCTGAATAAAGTGCCGGGTCGCCTGATGCACACCACCATCCTGGGCTGCGGCATTTTCGGATCAGTGTCGGGCTCGTCAGCCGCAACATGCGCGACCATCGCAAAGGTCGCCCTGCCCGAGCTGATGAAGCGCGGCTACGATGAAAAAATTGCGCTAGGCTCGCTCGCCACCGCGGGAACCCTGGGCATATTGATACCGCCCTCGATCACGATGGTGGTCTATGCCGTTGCGGCCGACGCCTCCATCATCCGTATCTTCCTTGCCGGATTCATCCCCGGCTTCATCCTGATGGCCTTGTTCTCCGGGTACATCGTCTGGTGGGCCGTACGCAACCCGGAAAAGACACCGCCACCGGACGCGGACATGAGCTTCATGGAAAAACTGCGCAAATCCGGCAACCTGATTCCATGCACACTGCTGATCGTATTCATCGTCTGGGTGCTGATCGCAGGCTGGGCCACCGCGACCGAATGTGCCGCCTTTGGCGTCCTTGGCTCGCTCGCGATCGCCTGGTGGAGCAAATCGCTGACATGGCAGAACTTCCTCGACAGCCTGATGGGCGCCACGCGGGTGTCGTGCATGATCATGTTCATCCTTGCCGGGGCGTCCTTCCTCAGCATGACCATGGCCTTTACCGGCATTCCGCGCGCGCTTGCCGAGTGGGTCGGAGCGATGGGCTTGAGCCCCTATGCGCTGATCGGCGTCCTGTGCGTGCTGTACATCCTGCTGGGAACGGCGCTGGATGGCATTTCGATGATCGTGCTCACCGCCACCGTGGTGCTGCCAATGATCCAGAAGGCCGGATTCGACCTGGTATGGTTTGGCATATTCATCGTGCTGCTGGTCGAGATCGCCGAGGTCACGCCCCCGGTCGGCTTCAACCTCTTCGTGCTGCAGAACATGACCGGCAAGGACAGTAACTACATCGCCAAGTGCTCGATACCGTTTTTTGTCTGCCTGGTGATCTGCATAGCGGTGATCACCGTGTTCCCGGCGACCGTGACCTGGTTCCCCGACTACGTCATGGGCGCCAGCAAATAAGGCCTCTGCACCGACCAGCGAGGGTCATTCGGCCTTGACGCCCGAGGCCTTGATGACGCGCTCCCAGCGCTCATTGTCTTTTTTCAGGAAAGCGGCAAATTCGGCCGGCGTATCCGTGACCACAAGCGCGCCCAGCCCCTTCATGCGCTCTATTGTTTCAGGCTTGGAAAGCGATTTGCGCATTTCGCCGGCGAGTTTGCTGACGATTGCCGCCGGCGTGCCGGCCGGCGCCAGCATACCCACCCAGGGCGCCGTGGCCTCCAGCCCCGACAATCCGGCCTCCTGCATAGTCGGTATGCCGGGGAAGTCCGGGCTGGGTTTGGCCATCCCCAGGGACAGTGCCTTTAGCTTTTTCCCGGCGATCTGGTCGGCGATTCCGACCACCGGATAAAACATGAAGCTCACGCGGCCGGACATTACTTCGGCGAGCGCCGGGCCGTTTCCCTTGAAAGGGACATTGATCATTTTCGTGCCCGTCATGTTCTCAAGCATGGCGCCGGCAAGATGGGACGAACCGCCGATGCCAGACGTACCATAACTCACCTCCCCGGGCTTGCTCTTGGCAAGCGCCACAAGATCTTTCATCGAATTGAATGGGGAGCCCGCCGCGGTCACCACGATCATCGGCAGCAACGCCGCGTTGCCTATCGGCGCAAAATCCCGGAAGGGATCGTACTTGGCCTTGCTGTCAACGAGCAGCGGATTAACCAGCAGCGACAGTGAGGAAAACAGGATGGTGTAACCGTCCGGTGCCGACCGTGCCACAGCCTCGGTCGCAATAATGGCGTTGGCACCCGGGCGGTTCTCGACGATCACCGACTGGCCGAGCGATACGCTCATGTCCTGCGCCATTACACGGGCAATCACATCCGTCGGGCCGCCGGCGGCAAAGCCTACGATGAGCTTGATCGGTTTGGTCGGATAGTCCTGCGCCAGCGACTGCGAAGCGAAGGCACTGGAAAATACAGCGACCAATGCAGCGCACACCGAGCAAACCCGCGCTTTTAAATATGTGTTCATAACTCCCCCTATTTTGTTCCGCCGCGTTATTACGCAATGCTGTTGCGCCCCGGCGGACGTCATTTTTAATTACTCTTCGAAAAACATCGTCGCCATCACCTGGCAGCGCTTGATCAGGCGAGGCTCATCTGCCCGATAATCGGCCACGGCATTGTGGATGGTGCCCATGTTCTCCCACATCAGCACATCCCCCTCCTCCCAGCGTGAAACATAGCGATACTGGTCCTGCAACTGGTGCGCGAACAGGTAGTCGAGCATCCGCGCGCTTTCGTCTTCAGGAAGCTCGTTGATCCGGATGGAGTAGCCGGGGTTGGCGTACAACACCTTGCGCCCCGTGATCGGATGCGTCAGGAACACCGGATGGGACACCGGCGGCTTGGCCTTGCGCTGCGCCTCGGTGAGCGGCGGACGCTTGCTGCCCTTTTCACGCCGCATGGTTTCCCAGAATTTATTGAAGTCATGCAGCACTGTCATGCCCTCGAGCCGGCGCTTGATCTCGTCGGGCAATCCCTCGTAGGCCGCGTGCATGTTGCAAAACTCGGTTGCACCGAGCGCGACGCCGTCGCGGCGCGGAATCTTCAGCCCATAGAGCACGTTCGCGAATGCAATCATGCGGCTGTAGGACATGTCGGTATGCCAGTCCTGTCCGGCATCGGACAAGCCGATGGGCTTGCCGTTCTCGACAATATTGGAGAGCACCATGACCTCCGGATGACCCGGCTCCTGGAACGCATTGGCGACGTTGATTTCGAGCTTGCCAAAGCGCGACGCGAAATCCTTGAGCTGGAGCGGCGTCAGGTGCTGCGCCGGAAACCGGACCACGCCGTAGCGCCCCAGCGATTCGAGGACGAGATCAAAATCCTGCTGCGAAAGCGCCTGCGCGAGATCAATACCGTCGATACGCGCGCCCAGAATCGCGCCGCTGGGCGTTACTGTTGCCATCCCTGCCTCCTCCTACGAGCCCGGTGCGGGAGTACCGCCCCGGAAATCATCGCAACCACCCGCCATACACCGACAGAACACACGCGCTGCGTCAATCAGCGGATGCGGCGGGTCCACGCTATCATTAGGCGCTCTTACGGCGTCCCTGCATGACAGACCCCATTCTACTTCCACTTTACCCCGCTGCCGGCATCCGCTATCTGGAGCAGGCAGCCCAAGCAAGCACACCACCTCTGATGGCGCAGGCGGGCCTCGCAGCAGCGGAGTTTGCACGCGAACTGGCTAAGGGGAAAGATATCCTGGTGCTCGCCGGGCCGGGAAATAACGGCGGTGACGCCTTCGAGGCGGCGGTTCATCTCAAACGATGGTTCTACCGGGTATGCCTGGTGTTCGCCGGAGAACGCGGCAAACTGCCGCCCGATGCGGCCGAGGCAATGGCAAAGTGGGAATCGGTTGGCGGTGCCCTTGCCGATACCATCCCGTCCGGGACGCGGTTCAGCCTCGCCATAGACGGGCTCTTTGGAATCGGGCTGAGCCGCCCGCTCTCCGGCCTGCATGCCGACCTCGTGCAGCAGATCAATGCGCTTGCCAACAACGGTACGCGCGTACTCGCGCTGGACTGTCCCAGCGGACTCAACAGCGACACCGGGAGGGCGCTGGGCCGCGTTGTAAAAGCCTCGCACACCATTACCTTCATCGCTCTAAAACCGGGCCTGCTCACGCTGGACGGTCCCGATCATTGCGGCGCACTGCGCGTCGCGGAGCTCGGACTGAACGCGGCAGCCCTGGCTCCCGCGCCTGGGTACTTGGCAGACTTCCGCGTTCTCGAGATGCTACATTCCCGCCCGCGAAACTTTCATAAGGGCAAAGCCGGCACACTCGGCATTCTTGGCGGCAGCGCCGGCATGACGGGCGCCGCGCTCCTTGCGGGACGCGCCGCCGTCAAATCGGGAGCGGGAAAGGTTTTCCTGGGACTTCTGACAGACCAGCCGCCTTGTGTTGACTACATGCAGCCGGAGTTGATGCTGCGCACGCCCCTCGCGCTTCTTGATGAAGAAGGCCTTTCTGCGCTGGTCGCCGGCCCCGGCATGGGCAAGCGCGATGCCGCCAGCAAGGCGCTCAAACGCGCACTCGCGCTGGAGATCCCGCTTGTTCTGGATGCCGATGCGCTCAACCTTGTCGCAACCGAACGCCCCTTGCAGATGGCGCTGGCAAAACGCCGCCACCCCACCCTGCTGACGCCGCACCCCGCGGAGGCGGCGCGCCTTCTTCAAACGGAAACCGCCGATGTCCAGGCCGACCGCATCGCTGCGGCTTTGAACCTGACCCGCAAAACCGGGGCTTACGTGGTGCTCAAGGGTAACGGCAGCATCATCGCCGCACCAGACGGCCGCTGGTGGATCAATGCCTCGGGGAATCCGGGCATGGCAACCGCCGGCATGGGCGACGTGCTGGCCGGCCTTTCGGGCAGCCTTCTTGCGCAGGGTTATGAAGCCGGACAAGCCCTCCTGCTCGCCGTGCACCTGCACGGCGCCGCGGCGGATGCCCTGGTGGCTGCAGGCACCGGTCCCGTGGGTCTGACCGCTGGCGAGGTTGCCGACGCAATCCGCAGCGTGATCAACCGGCGTGACAGCAATACGTCCACACGGTGAACTGATTCGCACAAAGCCTGCCACACATCCGATCCCGCCCCGATTCACGCCAATGTACCAAACCGCTGATTCACTGATCTACTGACTCACACGCACTGATTTACACCGGCCGCCATCACGAATCGCGGCGCTCCAGAAAAGGTCCCCCGCATGTCCCAGCACCTGCACATATCCGCCAGACACCTTCCGGCGCGCGTGTGGCAATTGGCCAGTCCATACTGGCGCTCCGAGGAGCGCCGCACGGCGTGGAGCCTGCTTGTTGCCATCATCGCCCTCACCCTGGGCCTGGTCTATCTGGACGTGCTGTTCAACGACTGGAATCGCGATTTCTACAACGCGCTTGAACAAAAAAGCGCCGCTGATTTTCGCGACTTGATTCTGTATTTTTCCTTTCTTGCGGTCATGTTCATCGCAGTCGCGATTTACAAGCTCTATCTCACACAAATGCTCGAGATGCGCTGGCGCGCTTGGCTCACGCGCGAATACACGTCGACCTGGATGGCAAAGCAGGTTTATTACCGGATCGAACTGGATCGCCGGGGCACGGACAACCCGGACCAGCGCATCGCGGAGGACCTGAGACTGTTTACCAGCGGGACACTCGGACTTTCGCTCGGGCTGCTCTCCTCTGTCGTCACGCTGGTCACCTTCGTATCCATCCTGTGGACCATCTCGGGGCCCATCTCTTTCATGCTTGGCGCAACCGAAGTCACGGTTCCCGGATACATGGTCTGGGCGGCGGTGATCTATGCCGTTGCGGGTAGCGTAATCACGCACTACGTCGGTCGCCCGCTGATCGGGCTCAACTTTCAACAGGAACGCTTTGAGGCCGACTTTCGTTTCAATCTCGTGCGCCTGCGCGAAAACGCCGAGGGAGTCGCCATGTATCGCGGGGAGGACGCAGAAAAAAGCGGACTACTCACGCGCTTCGAGCGGATCCGCGGCAACTGGTGGGAACTGATGCGTTACACCAAGCGGCTGACCGGATTTACATCGGCATACAGCCAGATCGCGATCATCTTCCCGTTTATCGTCGCCGCGCCGCGCTACTTTACCGGTGCGATGCCGCTAGGCGGTCTTATGCAGATCGCCTCGGCATTCGGGCAGGTGCAGGGTGCCTTGTCCTGGTTTGTTTCAAGCTACGGATCACTCGCCAACTGGCGAGCCAGCGTCGACCGGCTATTGAGTTTTCACATCGCCCTGGCCTCCGCAACCTCAGAAGCCGCGCAACATACGGGAATCGAAGTCATCGGCGGGGACATCGCGACGATCAGCGCCGACGGCCTGAACCTGGCGCTGCCGGGAGTGGACGGTGCGGCCGGCCGCGTGATACTCGACAGCGCCTCGTTCACGTTCGGTGCCGCTGAACGCGTGCTGCTGAGCGGCCCGTCGGGCAGCGGCAAGAGCACGCTGTTTCGCGCCATCGCGGGCATATGGCCCTACGGCAATGGCCGGATCTCCATACCAAAGGGCGCGCGTGTTCTTTTTCTGCCGCAGCGGCCTTACATTCCAATGGGCAGCCTGCGCGACGCAGTCTGCTACCCGGCGCCTCCCGGACGGTTTGACGATGCAGACATAGCCGATGTCCTGCGTGCCTGCGAGCTTGAACCGCTTGCCGCGCAACTGGATGAACGCCAGAGCTGGGCAATGCGATTGAGCCTCGGGGAACAACAGCGACTGGCCGTGGCACGCGCCCTACTGCATGAGCCGGACTGGCTCTTCCTCGATGAGGCGACTGCATCGCTGGATGAGAAGCTGGAAACCGCCATGTATGCGCTGTTGATCGAACGACTGCCAAAAACAACGATCGTCAGCATCGCCCACCGGCCCAGCGTACGCGCCTTCCATGGCCGGCAGATCGTGCTGCAGCCCGGCCTGCAAGGCGGCAGCCTGGTCACCGAATGAAATAGCGAACCACCCGGAAGCCCTTTCCAGGCGTGGCTTTCCAACCTGCACCCGTGCGGTTCAGAACGCTTTTTGCGCCGTTCCGGCCTGCGGATAGGGATGCAGCATGTTCATGGCGATAGTCTGCCCCGCCGTCTGTACCAGTCGGACATGTTCGCGGCGAAGCTCGCGCGCGTGGCGGCAGCCGCACGAGTGGGCAATCATGTCGATTTCCTTGTTCATGCCGATGGCGTAATTCGCGACACGCTTGTATTTCTCCTCCACGACGAGGCCGCGCTGCAGGCGGTGGTTGTGCGTTGCGACGCCCGTCGGACAGGTGTTCTGGTGGCAACGCATGGCCTGGATGCAACCGAGTGAAAACATGAACCCGCGCGCCGTGTTGACGAAATCGGCGCCGACACACAAGGCCCAAGCTGCGCGAGCAGATGTCACCAACTTTCCGGCCGCAATGACACGAACCCGTTCGCGCAGGCCCGATTCAATAAGCGAATCGACCACTCGTGGCAAAGCCTCGTTGATGGACAAGGCCATGTGATCCATCAGCGCCTGCGGCGCGGCACCCGACCCGCCCTCGCCACCGTCGATTGCAAGAAAGTCCGGTGCATACTCAAGCCCGCGGCGGTTGACCGCGTCACACAGCTCGTTCATAAATTGCCAGCCGCCAATCGCGGTCTTCACCCCGACCGGACGCCCGGTGAGCTCACGCACATAGGCGATCTTATCGAGCAACTGATCGACGTTGGCGATGTCCGTATGCCGGTTCGGGCTGATCGAATCCTGATGCACCGGAATGCCGCGAATGCGCGCAATCTCCTCGGTTACCTTGCCTGCAGGCAGTACGCCGCCCTTTCCCGGCTTCGCACCCTGTGACAACTTGATCTCGAAGGCCTTGACGTGCCGAGCGATCTCTTTCGCCTTTTCGGGTGAAAAATTTCCGGCTTCATCACGGATGCCGTAGCGCGCCGTGCCGATTTGCATCATCACGTCGCATTTGCCCTCAAGGTGATGCGGGGAAAGCCCCCCCTCCCCCGTATCCATCCAGCACCCAGCCTCGGCGGCACCGTAAGAAAGCGCGCGCACCGCCGGCGCGGAAATCGCCCCGTAACTCATGCCGCTGATATTCATGATCGAATGGGCGAGAAAGGGGTTCTCGCAATATCCCGCACCGATAACGAGCGATGGCGTAGGCAGTCGGTCCTCGTCGAGCACCGGATACGGCGCATTTACAAATAGCACCGAGCCGGGCTCGCTCATGTCGCTGGTAGAGCCGAATCCGATGATGCCGCCCTCGTTCTTGGCCAGGCGATAAACCCAGCCGCGCGTCGCGCGGTTGAAAGGAAGTTCATCTCTGTCGCCCATGAAAAAGTACTGTCGGAAATACTCGCCCAGTTCTTCCATCTTGTAGCGCAGGCGGCCTATCACGGGATAATTGCGCAGCACCGTATGCTTTTTCTGGGTGATGTCCTGGATAAACCAGACCACCAGAGTCGCGATAATGAAAAAACCAATGACAGTGCCCAGCCCGTAGCCAAGCACATTCAGCATGCCAGAAGTCATGTCCATTCGCCCCCCCCTTTAAAACCCGACAATCCACCCTAAAGCCCGGCCGGCGCAGCACCACGCAATCCTGCGATGCCGAACCTCTATCTGATTCAGTGCGCGATATGCACGGCATCCCCGTCGGGATCATGAACGTGCCCATGATCAATTTCCTCCTCACTGGCCGTGCGCACCGCTATGACGGTGCACGAAAAATCCAGCGCCATTCCGGCCAGCGGATGGTTCCCATCGAGAACAACCTTGCCTGCGGCGATGTCGGTGACGGTGTAGATCATCACCTCCTCATCATCCGCGGCGTCCTCGCCGGGCATGCCCTCGAACTGCATGCCGACTTCCAGCACCTCGGGGAAGCGGTCGCGCGCCTCAAGCCGCACCAGTTCCTCGTCGTAGTCTCCGAACGCCTCTTCGGGCTCAAGCCTGACCTTCAGCTTGTCGCCGACCGCGTGCCCCTCCATTGCCGCCTCAACCACCGGGAAGATGTTGTCATAGCCTCCATGGAGGTAAACCAAGGGCTCTTCGGAACGCTCTATAAGGTTTCCGTGAATGTCAGACAGTTCAATGTCCATGGATACAACAGTGTCTTTGGCGATCAGCATATGCGGGGTTTAAATACTTCAGATGGTTTTAAAGATAACGAAAGAGAAGCGGCCTGCAAACCGGCACACCTCCAAAAACGGCCGATGAGCGGGTTTGATGATGGTTTGCCGGTCAGGCGGAACCGCCACCGAAGATTTCTTTTACAAGATCGAGCATTTCGGCGCAATGTCCACGGGGGTCAACGCCGTAGACGGCGTGGCGCAGCACGCCCGCCTTGTCGATGACAAAGGTCGAACGATGTATGCAGGTTCTAGTTGAGCCCTTGTCATGTTTTTCGACCAGTACCCCGTATTTGCGGCAAGTCTCCCCCTCAGGATCAGACAACAGCGTCACGGACAGTCCGTTTTCATCGCGAAACTCGGCATGACGCAGGCAGTCATCCGCCGAAACCCCGAGCACAACGCAATCGTGGCGCGCAAATTCCTCTTCGTGGTCGGAGAATTCTGCAGCTTCGCGCGTGCAGCCGGGCGCGCCATCGCGCGGATAAAAATACAGCACGACATGCATTTTCCCGCGAAAACGCGCCAGATCCACCGGCTCCATGTCGGCGTCCGGCAAGATGAATCGTGGCGCGAGCTGGCCTGCTTGCAGCATATACGTGCGATGCGCTCCTGTACTAGGCGTATCGATTCTAAACGATTCCCCGTCGTCGTGACGTGACACAAGCTTGCGCTGCGGCCGACAGTGTCCGCCCGTCGAAGCGGTCAGTATAATCGGGTCGATGCATACCCAACTTCTCGGCGGACTGACTGCGCGGCAATTCCTGCGCGATTACTGGCAGAAAAAGCCCCTGCTTGTCCGCTCGGCGATACCTGGCTTTCAGGGGCTAATAAAAAAAGCGGAACTGTTCAGGCTCGCAGGACGCGAAGATGCGGAGTCCCGGCTTGTAAGGCGGCAAGGCAGTACGTGGTTGCTGGACCACGGTCCGTTCTCGCGCGCCGACTTTTCCGGTCTACCCGAACGGAACTGGACACTGCTGCTGCAAGGCCTGAACCTGTTGCTGCCCGGGGCGGACGATTTGCTGCGCCGGTTTGCATTCATTCCGTATGCACGCCTCGACGACGTCATGCTCAGCTACGCCGCCCCGGGTGGCGGTGTCGGCCCCCATGTCGACTCGTATGACGTGTTCCTGATCCAGGGCCATGGACGGCGTCGCTGGCGTATCAGCCGTCAACGTGATCTCAGTCTCGATGCGCGTGCGCCGATCAAGGTGCTGAAGGCGTTTCGCCACGAAGCGCAATGGGAACTCAATCCCGGCGACATGCTCTATCTACCGCCGGGCGTTGCGCACGAGGGGGTCGCCGTCGACACCTGCACGACCTATTCAATAGGCTTTCGCGCGCCATCGGCACAAGAGCTGAGCCAGGGATTCCTGGAATTTCTCCAAGACGGCGTCGCCATCCCCGGTCGATATACCGACCCGGGACTGCTCCCCACCAATCGCCCGGCACAATTGCCGGCAGCGATGGTCGATGATGCACTGCGCCGCCTCGCCGCTATTCGTTGGGGCAGACGCGACGTTCAACGCTTTCTTGGGGAATACCTGTCCAGCCCCAAACCGGTGGTGCACTTTGAGCGCCCCGAACCGGCCCTTACGAGAACACGCTTTGCCGCGCTCATTTCGCGACATGGACTCGGGCTGAACATCCGTACGCTTCTTCTCTATCGCGACGGGACTTTTTATATTAACGGCGAGGCAGTGGCAGTTTCGGGGCCGGCACGGATGCACCTGGCACGGCTGGCAGATACCCGCGCCCTGCCTGCGAGAATCATCCCCAGCGGGGAACTGGCCACGCTGTTTTACAATTGGTACATTCAGGGTTACCTGCACGCATCCAACAAGGCCTGAGCCGCCCGACTTCTACGTATTATGAGCGACCTCACTTCACCGGAGTTTCAACCGGAGCGTCATTTGCTTACCAGCCGGACCGAGTACGTTGCGGGCTTCGAGCAGGTGCTGCGCCTGGCCCGCAACGAGATCAGAATTTTTGATCCCGACCTCGCGCAACTTCCACTGGGCGCTACGACGACCCTTGACGTGATGCGCGAATTTCTTACCCGACGCCGCGACAACCGGCTGTTTATCGCCCTTCATAACCCGGATCTTGTCGTCCGCCGGATGCCGCGGCTGATGAGTCTGCTTGGTCTCTTTGGCGGCAGCATCGTCATCCATCAAACGGAAGGCGACGCCGCACGCGTGCAGGACTGTTTCGTACTCGCAGACAGTCATCATTTCGTTCGTCGTCCGGTCTGGGCGCAATCCCGCGGCGTGCTGGTCCTGAATGATGAAAAAGACGCGCACAAAATGCTGGAACGCTTTGACGAGATTTGGCAAAGCTCAATCCCTTCGGTCTCGGCCTCCACATCTGGACTTTGAATCGCAGGCCTTTAAATTGGGCGTCCCAGCGCTAATGCGCCCCGCTTTGGTGCCCATTCTAGGCAAAGAGCATTGTGCATTGCAGAAATATGCTAAAATCTTGCGATTCGTTCGACGTGCTCGCGACGAATACGCTTTCCTCCAATCAACGTAAGGATATACGACGATGAACCGCAAAGTACTCATGGCTGCACTCGCAGCACTCGCTCTGGTCGCTTGCAGCAAAGAAGAACCGAAACCTGCCCCGGCTCCGGCGCCCGCTCCTGCCGCCGCTCCCGCCCCGGCACCTGCTCCGGCCCCGGCCCCGGCCGCTGACGCAGCCAAGGACGCGCCGAAGGCTGACGCAGCTGCACCCGCCGCCGCTCCCGCTGCTGCCCCGGCTCCGGCCGCTCCTGCTGCTGACGCTGCAAAAGACGCCGCGAAGAAGTAAGGCTGTCACAGTATATAAGGCGGCCCTGGTGGCCGGCTTTTTTTTGCCTGGTGCGGATGCGCAGACTTACCCGGTTACAGGCACACGCAGCAAGCCAGAACGGGCGTGAAACCGCGTCCGACGCCCTAGATCACGCGCCAGCCGAAGCCCTCCTCCTGACTGGCAATACCCACCCAATCGAACTCACATCCGAGTGCCTGTGCCAACGCGGCACCGGCGAGCGCCGGCGTATTGTTTTTTAGCGAGAGGTGGGCTGCAACGATGTGCTTGAGGCGTGAATTATCGAGGGCCGCGAGCAGCGCCGCCGACGCGGTATTGTCGAGGTGACCGAACGGCCCCGAAACACGCGACTTCAGCGAAGCCGGATAGCTGCCCCGTGCCAGCATGTCGGCGTCATGGTTACATTCGAGGACGAGCGCGTCGCATCGCGAAAGCATCGACTCGATATGCGGCGTCGAAGATCCGGTATCCGTCAAAACCCCCAGGCGCGCCGCCCCATCGGAAAAAACGAACTGTGCAGGATCACGAGCATCGTGGGGTACCGGATAGGGTTGCACTTCAATGTCGCCAATCGAAAACGCCGTATGGCTGTCGAGAAAGCGCACCTCTCCCTGGAACGCCTTCCCGGCCGAGCGCCAGGTACCGTGGGTGAGCCAAACCGGCACACCGAAGCGCGCGGCCAGACTGAATACACCACCAACGTGGTCGCCATGCTCGTGGGTCACCAGTATGCCATCGAGCATTTCGGGCGTCAGTCCGGCGCGCTCAAGACGGCGAATGGTCTCGCGCACGGGAAATCCGCAATCGAGCATCAAGCGGGTTTCGCCCGACTCGACCACCAGCGCATTTCCGGCGCTACCGCTACCGAGGGAAGCGAAGCGCATCATCGGATCTGGGGTAGAAAACCCCGCATGCGGAACCCGCTAAGGAAGGACACGCACTTGTCCCAAGTCCGATTTCCGCGAACCGCCGGTGGCAATTACTTTAGCTGCGCCTGGAGCAGGGTAAGAATCTTGCGCGAGGTATCCGAGGCGTCCTTCACACCGTCCTTGTTGAGCACCTGGACCTCGCTCGTGTCCGTGGCGGCATCCTTGACCACAACGCGAAACTGCTCGTTGCTGTTTTTCTTCGGATCGCTTGAGCGCCAGAACGCCAGCTTGGAGAGGAAACCGCTGTCGTCTTTTTTGGTTTTCACATCCGATTCCGGATCAACGTAGCGCACAAAGTAATACCCTTTGGAACGGTCGCGGTCTTCAACGGTGAAACCGACGCGATCCAGCGCAAGACCAACCCTTCGCCATGCCCTGTCGAATGGTTCGTCCAGTTCAAGCGCACCGTTGCCGTCGGCCGTGCGGGTGAGTTTGGCGCGCTCGGCGGGACGCGCGCCGACAGTGGCGACCTGTGATTTGGCCGCACCCTCATCAACCCCGAAGCGCAACATCATGCGGCGCAGGAATTCGGCCTCAAGATTCGGATCAGGCGGGCGCGACTGCCAGACAGTCTGCGAGCGGTCGGACGACACGTACTTCTCTTCCATCCCCCGATGACTGATATAGATCTCGGTCCCGCCAGTCGACGAGCGTTCCAGCCGCGTGCGGAATTTGTCGCGAAGGCCGGAGTCGTACACGGAGTCGATCACCTTGCCGAGAATGTTGCGCAAACCATCGAGCGGTATCTTGGCGCGGTCCTCCGCCCAATCGGTTTCCATCACGCCCACGGCGGGTTGCTCAACGTTGACTAGAAAGCCGTTCTCCTGCCAGAACTCCTTTACCAATGGCCAGATCTTATCCGGTGCATCGGGCAGGACCAGCCATCTTTGGTCACCATTGCGCTCGAGACGGATTTTTTCCACCGAAGGCAGAACGTCGCCTCCCGTGCTCCCCTTGGGCGCGCCCACACGCTCGGCCTGATAACTGGAGAAAGTCGCCTGTCCGGGAGATACGGAAACATCGGGCACGCTGTAACGGTTGTCGCGCCCCGGCGAGGTCAGGTCCGGGGGTATCTGCAGCGTCGGCAGCGTCTGCTTGCTGGCCGATTTGTAATCGATCTTCTTGCTCTCGGGCAGGATACTGCTCATGCTGCAGGCGCCCAGCAACAAGATTGAAAGTGCAGCGGCAAGCTTCATGCGCTTTTGCCCTCGACAAGTCGCAGGTTTCCGGCGGGGCGAATCTGGGCCGCGCGCATGGCCTCACGCACGATGTCGTGAAACTGCGGCGACAGTTCGGTCAGAGGCAGACGGATGCCCTCCTCGATAAGCCCCATTTGAGCGACCGCCCATTTGACGGGAATCGGGTTGGCTTCAACGAAAAGCTTCTGATGGAGAGGAAGCAGCAGGTTGTTGTACTCGCGCGCCTTCTCAAGGTCGCCTGCAAGTCCGGCTTTGATCATCTCGTGCATGAGACGCGGCGCAACGTTGGCCGTGACCGAAATAACCCCCTGACCGCCCAGCAAGGTAAGTGCAAGGCAGGTCGCGTCGTCACCCGAATACACCGCAAAATTCTTCGGACGCAGCCGCAGCAGGTCGCTTCCGCGCTCAATGTTGGCGGTGGCATCCTTTACGCCCACGATGTTCGGGATTTGCGCCAGTCGCAGCAAGGTTTCATTGCTGATGTCGGCCACTGTGCGCCCGGGCACGTTGTAGACGATCTGAGGAAGGTCGACCGCCTCGGCAATGGCGCGAAAGTGCCGATACAAGCCCTCTTGCGTCGGTTTGTTGTAATAAGGCACGACCGAGAGGCTGAGCGCCGCGCCGGCCGCCTTGGCCGAATGGGACAATTCAATCGCTTCGGCCGTCGAATTGGCCCCCGTTCCGGCGATCACCGGGATTCGCCCCGCCGCGTGCTGCACGGCCAGGCGTATCAGTTCCTTGTGCTCATCAAAATTGACCGTGGGTGATTCACCCGAGGTTCCAACGACGACGATGCCGTCGGTTCCTTCAGTGACATGAAAATCGATAAGCGACTTGAATCGATCGATATCAAGGCGCCCATCAGCGTGCATGGGGGTGACGATTGCAACAAGGCTGCCGGTCAACATAGTTTTTCGTGTCGCAGTTTATTGATTTTGACGTCCCATTTTAGCCGAATCCGGCCAATGCCGGAATAGCGCTTACACCCTGTTACCGCGCCAACGCCGCAGGATTTTGCTGATTTTTCAGGCAAATACGCTGCACCACCGCCGGTTTGGGCAGCACAACCGAGCCTTGCTCAAACGCAATCACCTGGCAAGCCTGGCCGAATGTTTCCAGCAATTCGCCTGAACGAAGCAGGAACTCCGGGTTGGACGGTTTTCCGAAGCGTTCGTTCCCCGCCATGAAGGTTTCGTAAATCAGAACGCCCCCGTCGGACAGCGCCGCGAGCAAATGAGGGAACAAGGGCCGGTGCAGGTAGTTGGTCACCACGATCGCGTCAAACACGGCCTGGTCAAAAGGCCAAGGACCATCTTCGACGTCGGCGTTCAGGGTCGCAATGCCCTGCAGCCCAGTCAAACCGGCGAGTACCGCCGCGTCGCGATCGAGCGCCGTAACGGTCGCGCCCTGCCCGGCAAGGAGGCGTGAATGGCGTCCATGACCGCAGGCGAGATCAAGCACCTTCGCCCCGGATTTCACGAGATGGGACCAACGTACGACCCAATCCGACGGAACCTGAGAACCGTGATGCATTCAACTCACCGCAAACGTGAAGTTCGCCATTGGCTCGGTTACCTCAATTACAAAGGCGCAGGCTGGCAAACTCGATCAACATGGCCGGGCTGAGGTAGGCGAAGTATCCGACCACCAGAACCAGAACGAGTACCATCACACCGCATCCCCAAAGAAGGCGCTCACCGGGACTCGAGCGGGTATTGGTATCGACTGGATCGGTCAAAACTGGTTCCATCGCGGCAGTTTACTCCAACTCACTAAACCGCCCTGCATGCGCGTCCGGACGTCATCTTGGAATCCGGCATGGACTACGAAATGATCACCTGCAGAATGCAGCCGGCACCCGCGGGCGTATAATCCGGCGCGCAGCTGCGTCCGGAAGACGTTTCACCGGCCATGCCCCCGTAGCTCAGTGGATAGAGCACCTTCCTCCTAAGAAGGGGGTCACACGTTCGATTCGTGTCGGGGGCGCCAAACCGTCGCGAAGGCATCCCCCGCAAACGCCCGACTGGCGTGGTTTTCCAGACATCTGCCCACCGCTGGGGCAGGCCAATCGGTCAGGGCGTGGCGTCCGGTTGTGCGGAGGGCTGGGCCGCCTGAACAACCGGCAGGGCCATCAAGGCGTCGTTAATCGCCATCACCGTCGGGTAGGCACCGAGGTCGCAACCGAAACGCTGCGCATTAAAGACCTGTGGAACAAGGCAGCAATCGGCCATGGTGAGCTGGTCTCGCAGGCAATACCGGCCGGAGAGTTTGTTCGCCACGAGGTGGGCTTCCATCATGGCGAACCCTTCCGCGATCCAATGCCGGTACCAACTGTTGACGCCCTCTTCGTCAAGCCCGTAGGTCTTGCGCAGGTGCTTGAGGACGCGCAGGTTGTTCAGCGGGTGGACTTCGCACGCGATGATTTGCGACATCGCCCTGACGTAG
Source organism: uncultured Pseudomonadota bacterium (assembly GCA_903895005.1). The sequence goes on along the minus strand of CAITSH010000298.1, from coordinate 8,300 downwards.
GCACGTTCAAACGGGTCGGTCGGCAACAATTTGGGGCCGGGGTGCGCTTCATCAAGGTACTCGATGATGGCAAGCGATTGGGTGAGCACGTGCTGTTCGTCATCCAGCACCGGTACGAGGCCCTGTCCGTTGACCTGCCTGAACGGGCCGCCAAGTTGCTCGCCCTTGGGGAGACTGACGAAAGACGGCTCGTACGCGATGCCCTTGTAGTTAAGGGCGATACGCACGCGAAACGACGCTGATGAACGGAAGAAAGTATAGAGTTTCATTGGAAAGCCCGGTTGAATTGGCGGCAAAGCTTATCGCGAAACCACCTTGGGCCACAACGACATGAAACCCAGGGGGATGCGATGGTCCCCCTACTTTGTCCGCCGATCCCGGTTGCCGCGCCGGTCCGGCCCCTGGTACGCCGGATCCCTGCCCGCGCGCCGCTCAACACCGCTGCGCCCATACGGATTCTCCGCGCTTCCCGGTCGCGGTCGCGCAGGCTCAACGGGCCGCACAGGCGCCTTGGACATGTCCGCCATGCGCAGGTCGCGCCGGTCAAGCGCGCCGAAAATCAACCAGAACACAGCAACGTTGACCGCGAACAACAGCAGTTCAAGAAACAGCATCGGGACAAAAATGCCCCGTTGGATGCCTCCGCCGAATGCGAGATCAAAACCGTGAAAGGTCGCGGCACCGATGCGCGATGCGGGCATCGTTTCAAACGGCGGGAACAGCATGATGACGATGAATGCCGCCACCGCCAGATAAAGCAGGACACTCTGCGGATTGCGCGGCGGATGCTCCGGATCGCCCCGACTCCCGCGCAAAAACATCACTGCGATCACCGCACCCAGTGCAACCGCCAGTAGCTGCGCGATCAACAAGCCGCTGCTGACCGGTTGCCCCGGCGGGGCCTGGAGAACGAAGTAATACGCATCGAAACTCGGTTCGATACGCCCTACCGTAACGCGGTCGTAGGGCGGAAACGCCAGCATGAGCAGGACGTTGGCAAGGCCACCCACGAGGGCGGAGAGCTGGAACTTATTCATCAGATCATTTCTAAAAATTGGACAAAACGCACGATTTTCGCGATGCGCGATAACTCAAGCCCGTTCGCCACAAGGCTTCGGGGTAAAGCAATCTGCTAGCATGCCCGCTTGCCGAACCGGCATCGGAACGAATAGAGCACCTTCCGCCCCTTTATCCGAAGCGAAGTTTCATCATCAGCACCGCGCCGGCAAGAACAAGCGTCACAGAATTCGCGGCGATTACCGGAACCGCGCCGGTCATGAGGCCGTAAGCCAGCCAGAGTGCAACCCCGACCGTGAATATCAGGTACATCGGCAGGGAAATGTCACGCGCTGAACGCGATTTCCAGACTTTCCAAACCTGCGGGACAAACGCGATTGTTGTGAATGATCCGGCGATCAGCCCGACCGTGGATTCAAGGTTCATCGGTTTCCCTCGTCGTTACCGGCCTACCGGACACTGCAACCCGGCCTTCTAAGGGCTTCGGGCATCCACTCAACGCGCGGCAGGGGCTACTGCTGAAGTTGTTTGATGCGCTGTTCGACAAACGTGACAAGTTCCGGCGACAAGGTTCCCGCACCGCGCGCGCGCCGGAACGCTTCGACCGCCTCGGCCGGTTGCTTGAGCGCCTGCAAGGAAATACCCAGTCCCATCCACCAGACACCGCTTCCCGGCTGCAGGCGCAGTACCGCCTGGTAAATATCGGCCGCCTCCCGGTGGCGTCCAAGGCGTTGCAGGATCGCCGCTGAGAAGGCGAGATAGTCGGGGTTGTTTCCCGCCGTGGCGCCATGTTTTTGCAAGGTTGCCAATCCGCCATTGGGATCGGCGCGCTCCACCTGGATGCGCGCCAGCAGCATGGCAAAACCGGTCTGCGCCGGATTAAGCACGAGTCCATCCTGCAACAGGAACTGCGCGTCGTCGACACGGCGGTTTTCAAGTTGCAGCCCGACTGCGGTCTGGCGTGCAGACTCGTGCCCCGGGTCTATGGACAAGGTTGAGGTCAGCGCCTCCATCGCCTCCGCGATCCGCCCCTGATTGATAAAAGCGGTGGCGCGCCGGAACTCTGCGTCGGCGCGTTCGCGCACGCTGGCGTTGCTGCGGCGGTCGATCCTGCCGTCACCGGAGGCGGCCTTGCTTGCGGCCGGGGTGGGTTCGGGCCTTGCCGGTGGCGCAACCGGCTGGGGCACCGCGGGCTGAGGGGCGGCCGCGACAGCATCCAGCGTTTTCGCGTCGGTCGGCGAAATTCCCTTGGATTTGGACTCGCTTCGTGGGGCAGCGGGTTTCGTCCGGCGCACTGGAATGGGGGTGGTTATTTCCGTCGCCAGCCTGAGCATGTCCACTTTGACCGGATCGGATGGCTTCACCGAGACATCGGGAACTGTAGCGGGCGACTGCACCTGGGGCGCGGGCGCAGCAGCGGTCGGCGGTTCCAACCCAGCCTTCGAAGAAATGGCAGGTGCCAGCCCCGGGAGCGCCGGCACTGTATCGCCGACCGGGGCAACTGCCGCAACCGGCGCCGCCGGAGGGACCTGCGCAGTTTGCGATTTCAACGATGGCGTGGCGGACCCTGTACCCTTGGACTGAAACGCGAGGTCGGTCACGACCGATGTCGGGGTGATTTGCCACAGCAGCCAGGCGATCCAGCATACGGCCGCAATCATCAATCCCGCCATAACCCGCCAGAACGCCTCGCCGAAATCGCGCTTCGTCTTTACCGGACGTAATTGTTGCGCAAGCGTTTTCACACTTTCCGGCGCAGCCACCTTCGCGCCTTCTTCGACGGCGTGGCGTTTGTCCAGTTCCTGGAGCATCTTGTTGATAAGGCTCATCGCAGCATCATCCAACCGAGGCCGCTGCCGGCGACGCATGCAAGGGCGACCCACACCCAGGCCTGGCGCACGCCATACGATGCAGGGGTGTCACCGACAGCGGCTCGCGCCTGCGACCAGCCGACCTTTCGCCTGCCCTCACCGTAGGCAACCATCAGGGCTTTGTTGGCCAGTATGTTGACAAGGCGCGGCACGCCCCGACTGGCGCGGTGAATCGCTCCCACCGCCATCAACGAGAACACCGAATCCCCGCTGTACCCGGCAACGGACAGTCGGTAAGCCAGATAATGTTCTGTTTCACGGCGCGTCAGGATTCCCATGTGATGCTGGAAGGTAATGCGCTGGCGCAATTGGCGCACCGAATTCTCCGAGAGCCGCTCGTCGAGTTCGGGTTGCCCGAAAAGGATCACCTGCACAAGCTTGCGCTTTTCGGTCTCCAGGTTGGTCAGCAACCGCAGCGTTTCGAGCGACTCAAGCGGCATCGCCTGCGCCTCGTCCAGGCAAACGACCACGCGTTTTTTCCGGCGGGCAAAATCGAGCAATCCGAGATTGAGTGCCTTGAGCAAGTGGTGCTGGTCAAGCGAACCCTCGATTTTCAGTCCGAGTTCCTCCGCCAGCGCAAGCAGCAGCGTGTTCGGCTCTAGGTTGGGGTTGGGAATGTATGCAGACGCCCAGTTGTCATCGAGTGAAGCAAGAAATTTCCGGCACAGCAGCGTCTTGCCCGTGCCCACTTCACCGGTGATCTTGATGAACCCCTCGCCGTTCGCGGCCGCAACCACCAGCGTGTTGAGCGCTTCCTGGATGCTCGAACACGCATAGTAAAAACTGGTGTCAGGCGTGATGCCAAACGGCGGCTCGCGCAGCCCGAAATGGGAGAGGTAAATCACTTCGGACCGTAGCCTTGAAGGCGGTCGCGGCTTTGCTGGAGGTCCTGCTCCCAATCCGAATCGCTTTTGATGACCGTGGGCTTGATCAGGATCACCAATTCACGTTTGGTAGTCGTCTTGGTGGTGTTGCGAAACGCACCGCCAATCCCGGGCACATCCTGCAAGCCGGGCAGCCCTGAACGGTCGCTTGCCGTTTCGACACGCATGAGTCCGCCGAGCGCCACGATGTTACCGTCCTGTACGCGCACGATGCTATCGGTCTCGCTGATGGAGCTTTTTGCCAGCGGGATGCTCCGATCACCGTTACCAAAATCGAATTTCAATGCACCGTCCCCCACTGTACTGACCAGCGGGTGTACATGCAGAAGGATATTGCCGTCCACATCTATCTGCGGCGTGATGTCGAGGGAAATTCCGGAAAAGAAAGAGTTGAACGTCGGCGTCAGCTGGACGTTGGTCGTCGCCCCTGTCGTCGTTGTGATCGGGGTGCCTGTCACGTTGGTTACGTAAAACTGGTCAACACCCACCTTCAGGACCGCCTTCTGATTGTTCAGCGTCGCAACGCGCGGACTCGACAAAACCTGGACATTGCCCTGAGATTCGAGGAATGAAAGCAGAGCGGCGAAGTTCTGTGTTTGAAAAGCCAATCCGAACACGCCCGCACCGACTGCGCCGCCCGCCGCGATAGCCGTCCCCGCGAGGCCTGTCGCCAGTGTCTGGGTTGTAATCGTCCTGTTTGCAGTGTCTGCGTTGGCGAACCGTCCCTGCAAGACCCCGGTCGACCCTATGGTTACGTTGGAACTCAACTGTCCCGCCGTGATGCCCGTGGTCGGAAACGCAGCCCAGTTCACGCCCGCCTGATAGGCGTCGTTCAGCGTGACATCGATCACCTTCGCTTCGATCATGACCTGGCGTTCGATGGAAATACGCATGGCCTTGAGATACGTTTCCACGCTGCGCAACTCATCGGGCATTGCCCGCACGACAACAACCCCGGACTGTGGGCTGACCACAACGCTGCGTCCATCGCCCGCGCCAACCAGGATGCGCAGTGCTTGCTGCACCTCTGTCCAGAAATCTGTCTGCGATACCGTTGAAACGCGCGAGGCATCGCTGCTGTTGCCCGAAAGGGCGGATGCCCCGATCGCCGACAATGTCGCGGGTGCCGTCGTGTTCGCCCCTCCTGCAGCTGCAGTTCCGCCACCGGCGGCAGCCCCTGTAATTGTCGAGTTGGTCGTAGTCGTTCCCTGCCCGGGTACGTTGCCGGAAATCGAGCCCGAACTCACCCGCACGTCGCTTCGGCCGGCTCGCAATCCGATGAGATAGTTGACCTGAAATACGCGCGTCTGCAACCCGGCCGGCTGGATGTAGACCCGCGCGCCGTCTACCTTGAACTCGTATCCATAGACTTCGCGTATCGACTCCAAAGCCTCGCGGACCGTGACATCCTTGAGATTGACAGACAGCACGCCGCCAACATCGGGGTGGATGACCATGCTGTAGCGCGTACCCGACACAATAGACAGGAACACCTCGCGCGCCGGGGCGCCGTTCACGACCAGGTCGAATTTGGGCTCGACCTGCTGCCGCGGCAGGTTCGGCAATTCGGCGCGCATGGGCGGTAGGAGCGCCGCGTTGACGGCTTCTGGAGACACCGCCGGCTGGCGTTGCGTCGCCTTGTTCATTTCGCCCAGGATCTCGTCATTGACCTTTTGCGGACGCAGCGGTTCGCTGGCGCATCCGGCCACAAAAATCAATGCAACAAGTGAAAAGTATGTTTTCATCGCACGTCGCGGCCCGGGTTGCGTTTCTGGGACTGTGGTCGCGGCTCGGCGTTGGTGACCGAAGGCGTCTTGCGGATACCCTGATACATCGTTAATACCTCTTCCGACGTCCCGTTTCTAAGTACAACCTGCGTGGGTGAAATGCTTACCAAACGGGCATCGCCGTAGGTTCCGCCCAGTGCAACGGTCTGTCCGCCGATCACCGCCAATTTCCGACCGCCGGAAAGAATAATGGATTGTAACGGACTCGCGGAAACCGCCCCGGGAACCGCGGCCGCGGCGAGCCCGGCGGGCAGCAGCGTCGGATCAGGCACAGCCTGTCCCAGCGCCACCGCGCTCCAGGCGAACGCCAAAACCGCCATCAGATTGCGAGCCATGCTTTTTCCAGACTCAGGGTATAAAGCGTCAGCTTCATCGTCGCGGCACCGTGACCATCCGCCGTCAGATCGGCGCCGCCCATGTAAACCTGCTCGGGCATTTTCTCAAGCATGACCATGTAGTCGAGCAGGCCAAGGTAGCTTCCCTTCAGGCTGATTTCGACCCCGTGCCGGTACACGCCCTGGGCGGCGGCCGGCGCCGGTGCAGTGCCTGGTGCCGTGACCGGCGTCGAAGTCGCAGCCTGTACTGAAGCAGCGGACAAGGGCACGACCGGCAGGTTGCGCATCGATAGCAGCGATACCTGGCGGTTTTTTTGCAGCATGTTCTCAATCATCAGGGCGATGCGCTGGGGCTTCACAAAACGGCTCTCGCGCTGCGCGAGGTCAGAGGCGATCTCTGCCGACTGCGTCCGCAGTTGCTTTAACTTAGCAAGCTGGGCATTTTCTGCAGCCGCGTCCTTTGGCTGTGCGAGTGCCTGTATCTGCAGCTGCAAGGCCCGTGTCTGTGTTTGCTGCTCTAGCACCTGCTGCGACAGGCGCTTCTCGCGCGCCTGCAGCGGATCGATCAACGCGTTAAAGACAAGCGACACAAGCACAAAAACGCACGCGACGAACACCATCGCCCGCTCGCGCAGGCTCATGGCGTCGATGCGGTCGGCGTATTGGAGGAGTTGTGCGTTCATGGCAAGGCCTTCGCCGCCCCGGCAGTGGCGGGCGCGGCCCCGCTTGCGGGCGTTGCCGCCGCAGCGACGGATTCGATGACCGCGTGCGAGGTGCCGATGTTGAACTCGATCACCGTAACCGCCGCGGGCGCCCCGGCCTTCGCGCCTTCCTGAGGGGGTACGGCCTGCGCCACCGCGGTCATGGTCAGTTCGTCCAGGTTACGGCCGCGCATGACCGGTTCGGATCCTAGACGCCGAATATAAGCGGGCACAAGTTCGGCCTGCAGGGAACGGCCCGACAGCAGAAATTCGCCTCCGCCTTCACCGATGTGAAATCCGGTCAGCCACAGGCCGTTCTGGATTTGCCTGGCGATGGCGCGCATGTACTCTGCATAACCCGACTGCGCGCCGGGAGCCGCGCTCCCCATGCTGGCGATCAGCGCCTGGCGTGAAGCGATGGAAGCCTGGAGGTCACGTAACTCCTGCTCCGCCGGATCCTGCTTGCCGGCACCGACCTGTGCGGTCAGCCGCGTGAGCCGTTCCTGCTGCAATTGCTGCTGGCGCGCCCCGTCCCTGGCCTGCTTTTCCAGTCCATCGACCTGCCAGTATGCGTAGGCATAAAAGCCCAGTGCACCGACCAGCAGGACACCCAGGGCTTGCGCGATCGTGATCGCAGAAAAATGCTTTTTCTGCTTTAGAAAAAGCGGATTGAAGAGGTTGATCTGCTGGCTCATAGCGCCACCGCCTCGGTCCGGAGCGCGGCGCCCAGCACGTGAAACAATTTCTGTTGTGCGAGCGCATCGTGAGGCGGCTCTCCGGCGAAATCGAATATTTCGGTCAACCCGACATCGCGCACCGGCATGTCAAAGTTGGGCGAAAGCTCCTCCGCCAGGTTTGCGCTGTCCTCGTGCGGCGCTAGAAGCAGTTCACCGATCTGCAACCCGGAGTACTGCCTGTCAAAATGATCGGCCGAGCGCTGCACTTCGGTCGCGATGCGCTCGACGTAGTATCCCCTTCTCTCCGCATCGGCCTCAAGGAGCTGGCGCGAACTGACCTCGAGCCGGCGCGTGCCGTAGAGCTCGCCGCCATGGCTGAGCGTGAGCAATCCACCCGTTTCATCAAAAAACAGCATCGCCGCCGCGGTCGCCGGGTTCGCAACCCGGTCCGCGATATTGCGCTGGGCCATCTCAGGAATGTCGATGATGGTGAGTGCGATGCCAGCCTGCTCGAACTGCTTGATCTCGCGCCGGACGACATCATTGCGGGCGACCACCGCGTACATGGACGCGTTTTTCGCCCCGGTTCCGGGATTGGCGGGAATTTCCAGAACATCGATGGTCGCGTCATCGATGTGGTAATCGAGCATGTCCTTGACCTTCCAGCGAATCGCAGACTTGAGTTCATCGCGCGCGACGCTGGGCGCATCAACCAGCAGCATCTGGTACTCCCCGAGCCGCAAAAGCGTGCTGCACGGGTAACGCTGCATATCTCGATCTTTGGCCAGTTTTTCGAAGTCGGCGTCATAGTCTTGGCGAGAAAGCACCGCCCAGTCCGTCACCTGGGCACGGCCGCCCCCCGCCCGGTCAACATGCGCCATGCGAACGCCGTCCTCATCCACGGCGATGACCATGCACCCTGCCTTCAGCCTTGATTTGGAAAACCAGCCCACACAACTTCCCCATTGTTAAATCCACTTCAAATTACGGCAATAAGCCTTTGTTGTCAATCAACTTTTTCAATTCCT
>CAITSH010000297.1 GCA_903895005.1 uncultured Pseudomonadota bacterium | reverse complement strand
GGTCAAATTCAAGTTTCAATCTAAGGGCGTTAGGGTCTGTTGATTCGCCGCGAACCATCCCTCGTTTGTTGAAAACATCTACGAATAAATTCTCATAGGCGCGTAGTTCTGTCGGTACCGGCCTTTCGAAAACAACGGTGTTCGGTGCAGGTTTAATTTGGGCCTGCGAGTGTACGCCACTCGTGCTGCATCCTTGCAAAATCAAGAGCGACACTGAACCAAGAACCACGGCGGCTTTGAGTTGGCGGCCGCGAAGAAGGTTCATCAATTGGGAGAAAGATGCCATGCGAGTCCCTTTGCACAAAAAATGAATCCTGATGATACATTCGTTTTCGGTCGCCGCGGTCGGTGTCGTTGTGACGGTCTCAAGGTAGGTTCCGTAACTCTTGTGGGCTCCTCAGAGCCCACGCAGGGCGCGAGGCGCCCGTTACCCTCCCAGCGAGGGTGGAGGAGCCTCGACTCCCCTCGCCCCGCTCGGCGTCTCCTAGAGCATCGACACGTCACCGAATAACCGTCTTGCGCTTGCGCCCGTCCGTAGTCGTGCAGGAGGTACTCGGCCTCCTCTCGTTCGGTACACCTCCGGCGGGGCCATAGGCCCCGCTCCGGTTCCGGGGAAGGCCTGCCGGCGGCCTTGGCCGACGGAAGCCGCCGCCGGTACCGGAGGGGCCGTGGCCGGCCCGCAGGGCCGGCTGCGGAGCCCGGAGGTACTGGGCTTGTCGAACAGGTAACAAGTGACACGCCGGGCGAGCGTATCTCGGTAATTTCAGGCGATTGGTGTGAGCGCAGTCGAAAATTTGCGCATCAGGGGACAAGTTGCGCTTTTGGCGCAGTTTTCGGAATACGTAACCTTTTGTTTTTGATGTATTAATTCGGGTACTAGATGTAGACCTTGTTATACATTATGCGTAGTTATTTAAGGGGGACGAAACAGTCTAAAGTCATGGATGGTCGGAAATCGGCCGGCACCAACCGGCTCCGACGCCGCTTCAGATTCCCTCGGCGCAACGCTCCAGCAGACTCAGCAACAACATGCGTTCATGGGGCTTGAGCGGCGAAGCGAGTTTCTCTTCCACCTTTTCCACGCGGCGACGAGCGGCAACCAACGCCTTGCGACCGGTAGCTGACAACTGCTGCTGTAGCTTGCGACCGTGCTCCGGGTCTTGGGTTCGCTCAACCCAACCGCGGGTGGTCAGTAGCCGCACAATCTCGTGCATGGTTTGCGCCGTAACTCCAGCGGCTCGGGCCAGTTCGGCACTGGTAGCACCAGGCGCGCGCTCGAGTGCATTCAAGGCGCCCAGCTGTGCGGTGGTCAGTTGCTCGTCGGCCAAGGCTTTGTCCGTGGCCGTGCGCAGTTTTAACTGCAAACGCCGTATGGCTGGGCCCAAGCGTTCGACGTTTTGTGCCCCTTGCTTTTCAGTGGCCTGAGTTTCAGGGAAGTCGCCAAACAGATCCAAGTTCGGGGCCGGGTTCACCACCGCACGACGGATTTTTCCGGGCTTTTGACCGTGCTCGTCGTTGCTCATGTCAGGCTCCTGTATATCTACTTATAAGTGTACTTAATCAATGTGTCGATTGGCAATGCTGGCGTGCGTCACAGAAATGGATACCCCGACTTGCAACCTGACGTACCGGGGTATATAAACGTCGCAGGTGCTTGGTAACCAACGGTTTTTCGCCATGCCGTGAAACTCCCAAGTGCCAGAGGTCCACTGGCCAGCTCTGCTAGACGGAGCATCCGGTGGGTATCTTCAGCTGGCTGATGATGGCCTCGAGACGACGGGTTTAGTCCACCCATGATGACGGCCTGGCAGCGTTTGTACGCCGCGACGCGTGAACTGGTGACCTCGGCGCCGATCAAGTATCGGCTCACCGAAGCTTTCTGTCGCCATCTTATCCACGTCGACGTGGCGGAGCTGCCAGTGTCCGTCCGCTCAACTTTGGTGGACCTCATGGCGCAATTGCAGTCGGCAGCGCCCCTCCGCGGCGAATCCGCCGCCCAAGCCACCATACGCAAGCTCTCCGACCAGCAGGCTCAGCACTACGCGCAGCTAATCGTGGAGATGTGGGCCACTGCCGATGCCCGGCAATCGCACGACGCGACCCTTCGCCGTCGCCAGCAAGCGGCTGAAGCGCTAGGCCTGCGCCCCACCGATACCAATGTCATTCCGTTGTTCATTCAGGCGCAGCAAGCCTGAACCCTGTTGCCCGCGAGGGGCGTGAACGACAGCAGGGGCCGCGGCAAGCCCGGCGTGAAACCCACTAAGCGAGCGTGAACTCCACGACTAGTCGAGCGTGAACTCCACGACGTCCCAACCGGCTGTGTCCTCACCGCGGGCGTAACGACGAAAGGCGTCCACGATGGCCCGGCCGTCCCAATCGAGCACAGCGCTCGCGCCTGCTTGGAGCGCCGCCGGAACCGGCAAGGCAACCCCAAAGTGACGTAGCACCAAAACGGGCTTTCGCGCCGCTTGGGCGAATACCGACATGAATTCGAGGGATTCGCTGTTCGGTGCGTAGTGCGCCGCGAGCAGGATAACCACCTCAGCGCCCGCGATTTGGGCACGCAAGGCTTCCCGTCGGGCCTCCGCCGTCGGCGGGCGTGGGTCCTGTGGGCGCGAACAGTTGCGGTAGTGGAAGTTGTCGCGGGCTTCCAGAAATTCGAAGACCCGATGGTAGTCGTGGTCGTCGCCCCAGTCGTGGCTGACGAACAAACGGAGCGGGTTGGCTTCGGTGATAGGCGTACCCATGGACCGAGTCTAGCGTCTTGGCGCACTGCCCGCAGCCTGCCGAGGCATACAATGTGGAATGCGTCTCGTCGTTTACAACATCCGCTATGCCACTGGCACCGGGGCCGCGTTCCATCTACCGCTGCCCGGAGCCGGGTATCTGCGCGGCAATCCTGCCGTGCTCGATGGCATTACGGGCTTCCTCAAAGACCTGAACCCTGACTTGGTGGGGCTGATTGAAGTGGATGCGGGTTCGTTGCGCGCCAAGCGCGTGAACCAGGCCGACCATATCGCTGCGCGCCTCGGACATTACAGCGCCTATGCCTGCAAATACGGCGTGGGTTCCTTCAATTCGCGCATGCCCATCATCGGCAAACAAGGCAATGCGTTTCTCGCGGCACCGCGCGTCCATGGCGAGCGTTTTCACTTCTTCGATACCGGTATCAAGCGCCTCATCATTGAACTGGAGCTCGAGGACTGCGCGGTTTTTCTCGTGCATTTGTCGTTGAAGTACCGCCATCGACAAGAGCAACTGCGGCATCTGCATCGCTTGGTCAAAACCTGCGGGAAGCCCGTGATCGTCGCCGGCGACTTCAACGCGTTTTGGGGCGATGCCGAGATTTACCTTTTCATGGAAGCGGCCGGACTGCGCAACGTGAATACCGCCGGACTGCGTTCCTACCCCAGTCGCGAACCGCGCTGGGAACTGGATTTCATCCTCGTCAGCGACCGCATCGAGGTGACCCATTTCGAGGTGCCTGCGGTGGAGTTCTCCGATCACCGTCCGCTGGTTTGCGACTTCACCGTGAAGCCTGGGAGTTCCGCATGAATACTGTTGCCAATCACTGGTCTCTCGAACGTGACGCCGATGGCCTTGCCTGGCTGACGCTGGACCGCCAGGACGCTCCGGCTAACTCGCTCTCCGAACAGGTGATGCGCGAACTGGCAGCGCAGGTGGCGGCATTGGCGCAGAACCTTCCCCGCGCGCTGGTCCTTTTGTCAGGCAAAGCGAATGGTTTTGTGGCTGGTGCCGACATCAGTGAATTCCGTACGGACCTTGCCGAAGCGCAGGCCTTGGAACTCATCCGTGGCGGGCAACAGGTGCTGGACCAACTCGCCGCTCTCCCCTGCCCCACGGTGGCCGCCATTCATGGTTTTTGCCTCGGTGGTGGCTTGGAACTGGCCCTCGCTTGTGGCTACCGCGTGGCCTCGAATGACCGCAGCACGAGCCTCGGCTTGCCGGAAGTGAATCTGGGCATTCATCCGGGTTTCGGCGGAACGGTGCGGACGCCCGCCCTCATTGGCGTACGCGCGGCCATGCCGCTCATGCTGACCGGCGCTCCGGTGCGTGCGGACAAAGCATTGACGCTGGGATTGGTGGACCGTGTGGTGCCCTTGGCCGAGTTGCGGGCCGCTGCCCGATCTCTGGCGATGACGCCGCCACCGCGCCGTCGCGCCCCGTTGCTGGACCGCCTGCTGGGGCTCCCGGGAGTGCGTGGCTGGTTTGCCAGCCAACTGGAGGCCCAAGTGGCGCGCAAGGTGCGGCGGGCACACTACCCCGCCCCCTATGCCGTGGCCGCCCTGTGGCGAGCTGCGGGCGGCCGTGGGCCGCGTGCCTACGAACTCGAAGCCCGCTCCATTGCCCGGCTGTTCGGCACTGGCACTTCCAAAAACCTCGTCCGGGTGTTCTTCCTGCAAACCCGCATGAAAGCCATGGGCGCTGGCGTCACGGCTGCTTTTCAACGCGTCCACGTCGTGGGCGCTGGAGTCATGGGGGGCGATATCGCCGCCCT
>CAITSH010000296.1 GCA_903895005.1 uncultured Pseudomonadota bacterium | reverse complement strand
GCCGTCGCCGCCTGCGTCGCCGACGTAACCAACGCGGATGATGCCGCGCGGGCGGTGAACGATGCCGTAACCGCCTTCGGCGCCCTCAGCGTGCTCGTCAATAACGCGGCGATCCGCTACCTCAACACGATCGCCGATGCGGACACCGCCAAATGGGAAGGCCTTCTGGCCGTCAACGTTCTTGGCGCCGTGAACCTGTGCAAAGCCGCATTGCCCGAGCTGCGCAAACAACCCGGTGCCAGTGTGATCAACGTCGCCTCCACCTACGGCGTGGTCGGACACAAAAATTTCGGTGCCTACGACGCGTCCAAAGCCGCTCTTATTTCGCTGACCCGCACGCTTGCCTTCGAAGAGGCCTCGTTCGGTGTGCGCGTCAACGCCGTATGCCCGGGCGGCACGCTAACACCCTTTACGATCGGCAGGGGGGCGGCGCGTGGCCGCAGCGAAGATTCGCTACGCGCCGAAACCAAGGCAGATACGCTGCTGCAGCGCTGGGCCGAGGAGACCGAGGTGGCGTATCCGATCATGTGGCTTGCTTCGACCGAGGCATCATTTATCACCGGCGCATCGCTGATGGTGGACGGCGGCACGTCCATCATGTAGCCGCCGTCGCCGCTAGACCGGGCAGTCGATTGCGCCCGGCTTGACGGCGTGGCGCCTGCCCTCTGCTAACTGGCTGACGAAGGCCGCAGAAATCATGCGGCGCACCTTCACCACATCCTCATCGGGCCCGAGCAGGAACTCGGTGGTGCGCGCCGTGACCAGGTCACCCTGCGCCTCCGCCGCCCACGCGTCTTCTTCGTTGACCTTTTCAAGGCGGTGGATGGCCACTTCCTCAAAGGTCTTTTTCGCCGCGGCACGTTCGGCATCGGTGCGCGCCCGGAACGTCAGGAAGCGCACGATCATGGTGTGCGACTCATCGACGGGAAACTGCCACAACCGCGCCGCGTAGGACGGCACGTCGGGCGCCGGCGTGATCGGGTTGGTCGTCAGGCAGGGCAGCACAAAGCGCGCGCCCTTCACGTCGCGCGTGAAATGCCCGTGGCCTATGGGCTTGCCCTCGAGGTCCACCGAAACGCCGCGCACCCCGTGCGAGGAGCGGACAATATCAACGCGCCGGTCGGCAAGCCTCACGCCGCCCTGACGCAGCGCGTCCGCCTGTGATTGCGACGAGGTGTGCAGGGTCACCGCATGAAAGCCGTCGCTGCCGTCAATGGCAATGAGCCAGTTGGCGTTCCAGACCGAGGTGGGCAGGCGAAAACATACAAACTCATCGGGCTTGCTCAATTCCTCTGGCACTTCGCTGGCGAGCGGTGGCGGCGGAAAGGCGGTCGCATCACCAAGGTAGGCCCAGACATACCCGCCCATTTCTTCGGCCGGATAAGCGCGCACGCCGACCATGTCGTGCACCTTGTTGCGCTCCTTTTCCCAGGGAATCAACGTGCAGGTGCCGCGGCCGTCAAAGCGCAGGCCGTGCAACGCACACTGCAGCTCGCCGTCCAGCACACGCCCCACCGACAACTGGATGCTCCGATGCGGACAGCGGTCGGTGACCACGCAGGGATTGCCGCTAGCATCGCGCCATGCGGCAAAGGTTTCACCCAGCACACGGAACCCGACCGGGCGCTCGCCTCCCAGTTCCTCGGATTGCAGCACCGGGTACCAGTAGTTGCGAAGTCCGAGGGGAAGCCCGACGGGTATGCCCGGGGCGATTTCCGGCAATTTCACGGCAGCGTTCATGTGTTCCGTGTTCCTCAATCAGCCTTGATGCCAAATTCCTGCACGATGCGACCGTAGCGCGCATGGTCATCGCGCATTTCGGCGCCGAACGCCTCGGCGGTGCCACCGCGCGCATCCATGCCGGCCTGGTTCATGCGCTCGCGCACGTCGGGCATGGCGAGTACCGCGTTGATTTCCTGGTTCATGCGCGCGATCACCGCAGAAGGCGTGCCGGTGGGCGCAAGCACGCCGTACCACGCGTCGGTTTCGACGCCCTTGTAACCGGCCTCGGCCATGGTCGGGATGCCCGGCAGCAGCGGCGTGCGGCGCTTTTCGGTCACCGCCAACACGATGAGCTTGCCCGAGCGCAAATGCTGGGCAATGCCCCCGCCCATGGCGACGAACAGAATCTGTACCTGGTCACCGAGCGCCGCGGTCACCGACGGCGCGACGCCCTTGAACGGAATGTGCTGCATGTCCACGCCCGCAGCCTTGCGAAACAACTCGCCGGCAATGTGCATGGGCGAACCGTTGCCCGCGCTTGCGTAAGGCATACCCGGTTTTTGCTTGAGCAGCGTCACCAGTTCGGCCACGGACTTTACGCCCAGGGTCGGGCTCACCACCAGCATCATCGGGGTCGCCGCGGGCATGATCACCGGCATGAGGTCCTTCATCACATCAACGCCTCCGCCCGCGCCCTTGACCAGCACGTGCGGTGAAATGGCGATGGTGTTGGGTGCGATCAGGAAGGTCTGCCCGTCGGGCGCGGACTTCGCCACGGCGTTTGCCCCGGCCAGGCCGCCCACGCCGGGTTTGTTGTCGACGATCAGCGGCTGGCCCAGTCGCGGGGGCAGCTTTTCGCCGAGAATGCGTGCGAACAAGTCCGGACCGCCTCCGGGAGGAAAAGGCACCACCAGCGTGATCGGTTTGGATGGCCAGGTCTGGGCCTGCGCGACCGGGCCCGCACAAAGCAGCACTCCGGCCAGCGCGGCCAATCCGGCAGCACGCAATCGGGTGCCGATGCGGTGTGCGCCGTTAATGTAATTCGTCTGGGGTGACTGCACGTTTGCACTTCCTTCAAAAAGTCCGCGACACCGCCTGCGGCGCAAGGGCTTTGGTAAATGGTTCATGGTCCATCGTCAGTAGTCGCGTCAGTAGTCGCAAGTAAATGGCCGACGGTTCATTGATGAAACAGGCATGTTGCTGCCGATTCATCTTAACTTTAGAGCACTGAAAGTCAAGGCGTTACCCGCGCAGCCAGCCGGCACCAAGGGCAGCCGTTACAATATTCATCCATGAACATCACCATCCTTGACGATACCTTCGACACCGTGCGCACGCTGCCGAGCTTTGCAAAAATCGCCGGCAACGACGTCACCATCTGGAACGACCACACCAAAGACACCGGCCTTCTCGCCGAACGCCTCAAATCCACCGAGGTCCTCGTGCTCATGCGCGAACGCACACCCGTGGTTGCGGCGCTGCTCGAGCGCCTGCCGCACCTGCGCCTGATCAGCCAACTCAGCGTATATCCGCACATCGACGTCACCGCCTGTACCAGGCACGGCGTGGTGGTGTCATCCAACCTCCAGCCGGGTGCGCCTAAGTTCACCACGCTGCACGCCACCGCCGAACTCACCTGGGCGCTGACCATGGCTGCGATGCGCCGGCTGCCGCAACAAATGGCCTCGCTCAGGGCAGGCCGGTGGCAGGAAGGCGTCGGACTGAACCTGCGCGGGCGCACGCTTGGCGTATTCGGCTACGGACGCATCGGCACGGTGGTCGCAGGCTACGGCCGCGCCTTTGGCATGCAGGTCGTGATCTGGGGCAGCGAGGCGACGCGCGGTCGCGCCGCCTCCGACGGCTACAAAACAGCACCGAGCCAGGCGTCATTTTTTTCCGAATGTGACGTGGTTTCGCTGCACCTGCGCCTGAACGACGCCACGCGTGGCATCGTCACGGCGGCCGACCTTGCCTGCATGAAGCCGCAATCGCTGATCGTCAACACCAGCCGCGCGCCCCTGATCGAATCCGGCGCGCTCGAAACGGCACTGCGCGCCGGGCGGCCCGGCATGGCCGCGGTCGATGTGTACGAGGCCGAACCCGTCACCGACCCGGGGCATCCGCTGCTAACCCTCGAAAACGTGGTGTGCACGCCGCACATCGGGTACGTGGAGCGCGACAGTCTGGAAGACCAGTTCAGCGAAATCTTCGATCAGATACTGGCCTGGCAGTCGGGCAAGCCCGTGAATGTCGTCAACCCCGGGGCGCTCGACTCGCCACGGCAACGGCGGGGCTAGTCGAAGCGCTCGGGTGTGGCGTAAAACGCGCGCACGCCCTCTTCAAGATCGGCGGGCGGCTTCTTCCAGAAAAAACCGCGCCGAGAAACGCCCTGCCCAGCGCGCCGCATGTCGACCAGCATTTCCGCCATGCGCAGCAGCGGCAGGCGCGGATCCAGAACCACCGCACCGTCGATTTCACGGATGCCCTCGCGCCAAAGCACTTCAGCGATGATGGTCTGGCCGGGCAGCAACACATCGACGCCCTGCTCGCGCATCACCTTTTGCGCTGCGGCCCGAAAAGCGGTTAAAAACCGCTCCGGCTTGCCGTTCACCGCGTCGCTCAAGTCCGGATAACCGCAGTCCATGTAGGCGGTGGGCGCGGCGCGTGACGCCAGCCCCTGGTCGCGGATCATGTTGCGGATCAGCGGGTCCATGTCCGGGTTGATGCCGACAAAGGCAAAACGGCTGCCGTGCAGGCAGGCGGTGAGCATCGAAATCTCGCCGTAACCGATCACCGGAATGTCCACGACAGATCGCGCCACCTGCAGGCCGGGGTCCTGCAGCACGCCAATGATCACCGCGTCGAAACCCTCGCGCTCGGCGCGACGCACGTTCTCGATGATTTGCGTGTCATGAAACCGGTGCAGATAGGCGTAATTGACGGCCCGGCCAGCGATGCGCGCCGCCGTCTCACCGACATCATCACGCACGCCGTGAATGACGATCTCGGTATCCGGGCGCTGAAACGTCGCGTAATGCTCCAGTACCAGTTCCTTGTACCCCGGCAGCGAATAAGTGGCCACCAGCCCTTGTTCCCAGATGCGCATGCCTCCCCCGATGAGATCTTTGTACGATTGTTATTTGGATGAGTTCAGACGGACCTGCGCAGCAGCACGCTTACTCCGCCTTGATCTTGCCGCGCTCCACCACCGCCTGCCAGCGGTTGAGGTCGGCCCTGATCTGTGCCGCAAACTCCGCAGGCGAATTGCCCACCGGTTCGATGCCCAGCACCGAAAACCGCTCGCGTATCCCCGGTTCGCGCAGCACCGCGCTGATCTCGGCATGCAATTTGTCGATGATGGGCCTGGGCGTATTCGCGGGTGCGAGTATTCCGACCCAGGAGACTGCCTCGAAATCCGGCAAGCCCTGTTCAATGAAGGTCGGCACGTCGGGCAGTGAGGGGTTGCGCTTGAGCGAAGAGACGCCAATGCCGACGAGCTTGCCGGCACGCACATTGGTGTTGGCCCCGGCGATCGCGGAATACGACAACTGCACCTGCCCCGCCACCGCATCGAGCACGGCGAGTCCGCCACTCTTGTACGGGATGTGCGTCATATCAAGGCCGGTGCGCTGCTTCAAAAGTTCGCCGGCGACGTGCGTGGTGCTGCCCGCGCCCCCGGTGCTGAACGACAACTTGTTCGGGTTGGACTTGGAATACTGCAGCAACTCCGCGAGGTTTTTCGCCGGCAGGCCCGGATTGGCCACCAGCATCAGTCCGACATCACCGAGCTTGGTGACCGGTGCAAAATCGCGCAGTGTATTGAACGGGATGTTGGGCTGGGTGAACGGATTCACCACCAGCGTCGCATCCAGCCCCAGCAGCAGCGTGTAGCCGTCGGCGGGCTGGGTCGACACATACTGCGCGCCGATACTGCCGCCGGCACCCGGCCTGTTTTCAATCACAACGGTCTGGCCAAGGCGCTGCGAAAGGCGCTCGGATAGCGCACGTGCGCTTGAGTCGGTGGCCCCGCCGGTGCCAAAGGGCACGATCAGGCGGATCGGTTTGCCCGGATAGTCTTGAGCGGTGACGGCCGATGACGCAAACACCCACATGGCTGCCACGACGAAAAAGCCTGATAAGCGTTGCATCGGACTCGGCACGGCAAGTTCCCCTTCCTATTCCCCGGCGCGGGGACGGGAAAATACTAGCATGAGATCAGCCCAGGTCAGCCGGCCGGCAACGCGGATTACTTCTCGCGCGCCTTTTTTGCCGATGCCGACGCGGCATTGGACATGCGTACCGCATCGGCCGCCGCCTCGGCGGCGAGGCTCGCAGCCGAGGAGGCTTCGGCCGCGGCTTGCAATGAAGCCTCTTCCGCCTGGTGTGCCGCGGCCGACGAAGCGGCCGCAGCTGCGGACGCGGCTGCACCCGCAGCATCGGCCGCCGCTTCCGCCGCCGCCTGCGCCGCCTCGGCCGCGGCATCGGCCGCCTCAACCACCGAATGGACCGCCGCCTCGCGCGCCGCCGCAGCCGCTCGCTTCGCCGCCAACGCGGAAGACTCGGCGGAAGCGGCGGCACGCTTGGCCGCCCCCATCGCGTGTTGGGTCAGGACCTTCAGTGAAGCCAGTGCCTCGGTGTAGCGCGTGTAGACGATGGCGTAGCCCTGGCGCACGTTGGCAATTTCAGCCTCGATACTGGCCATGCGGGCGTAAATTTTCTTTTCGATTTCAGTCATTGCCTGCTCCGGTAATCCATGGCCCGCGCGAGCGCGCAGACCGGTCCAATACGGCTGGAAAGCGGCCGCAATGGTATAAGTGATGCAACAACTGTACCTGCTTCACAAGCGGCGAGCACACCCAAGGGTCCAAGGGTCCAATGTCACGCCCCCGCTAATTTTACCGGCCGCGGCGATTCCCGATGCGCGTGCGGCGATCAGGGCGGTACTCGATTCATCCAGGCCGCGTTTGGTAATACCCAGAAGGCTCTGGGTACTGCCAGAGTGGTATCCGTCATTTCAGAAAGCAATTGCTGCAGCGCTGCGAATTGCGCGCTAACGTTCGACTGGGCATTGCGCAGCCGGACGTTTTCAGCCGAGATGCCCGCGAGAGCAACATTTAAACGGGCTTCTTCTTCGTTCACGGGATAGCCCTCCGGCACGCAGGTACGGTTTGGTTGGCCCATGGCGTCGTTTCGACTCACGACCTTAAGGGCCACCCGATGCTACGCGCAATCCTTACAACGGGTTGGTTTATCGCCGCGAACTCGCCAAACACAGTGCATACAGGGACTTACTGTGGCTCAATCTTGGCCGCACGCGCCACGCGCGTCCATTTCTCGAGCTCATCCCTGATCAGGCGCGCGAATTCTGCCGGCGTGCTGCCCACCGGCTCGGCACCATCGGCGGCAAGCTTTTGCCGCATTTCATCGGTGTGCAACACCTTCACCGCCTCAGCATTGAGGCGCGCGATGATGGCCGCCGGCGTTCCCGCCGGGGCAAGCAGGCCGTACCACTGCACGGCGAGATAGTTGGGCACGCCAGCCT
>CAITSH010000295.1 GCA_903895005.1 uncultured Pseudomonadota bacterium | reverse complement strand
CATCATTTACCACGGCGGCTACCGCCTCGGGCCGTT
This sequence comes from uncultured Pseudomonadota bacterium, assembly GCA_903895005.1. Next base: position 3,863 of record CAITSH010000295.1, on the reverse strand, counting down.
GGCCGATGCCTGGGACAATTTCCAGAAAACCGGCCGGGTCGACTGGGTGTCAGACCTTGCCGACATTCCGGCCAAATACGGCGTCAAGAACGTCTACGCCGACGTCGGTCAGTTGTTTGCGCAGACCACCATCGCCGAGCCTCGCCTCTCGGCGGCGATGATGGGTATCCTGATAAAGGGCCTTGGCGCCGACCACGTCTGCTGGGGCACCGATGCCATCTGGACGGGCGCACCGCAGTGGCAGATCGAGGCGCTGCGCCGGCTGGAGATTCCGGAGGACATGCAAAAGAAATACGGCTTCAAGCCGCTCGGGCCGGCCGACGGCCCGGTGAAAAATGCCATTTTCGGCGGCAATAACGCGCGGCTTTACAACTACAAGCCGCAGATGCGCGCCGAACTGGAAAATGACAAGCTCGCGCAATACAAGGAGCTCTACGCGAAGCACGGTGCCGGACGCACCAATCTCGCTTACGGCTTCGTGCAAAAACCCGCCTGACGGCGACACGAGCGCACGCGCGACGCGCGGACTCTAAGGTCCGCGCGTCGCGCGGCGCGTTTTGAACCAGCGCGCAAAGACGCGTTCTACCTTGGAGGCAACTTGTGAGCGACAATCAAGACACGCAAGCCGGCGCCGCCGGCTCGCGCCGCGACTTTCTTGCTGCAACGGCAGCGGCAACGGTGACACTGGCCACAACAGCCCTGCCCGCTGCCACGGCGCAGGCCCAGGCAGCCTCCCCGCGCTCAGGCGCGGTGGTCGGTTTCGAGCATTGGACGACCAAGCGCGCCGGCAACCAGGACGTGCGCCTTTTCATGTGGCGCAAGCAGCAGCGCACGGGCGCAAGCAGGGGGAGCATCCTGTTCGTGCACGGTTCATCGGTGTCATCGACGCCGGTGTTCGACCTGCAGATCGCCGGTCGCCCCGAGTCCTCGACCATGGACTGGTTTGCGCGCCTTGGTTACGACACCTGGTGCTTTGATTGCGAGGGCTACGGCCGCTCGGACAAGACGCGGGCCGTGAATGCCGACATCGCCTGCGGCGCCGACGACCTCGCGGCGGTGAGCGAATACATCATGAAGCAGAACGGCGGCAGGAAGCTGCTGACCTACGGTTCGTCATCGGGGGCACTGCGCGCGGCCTTGTTCGCGCAACGCCATCCGGAGCGCGTGCAAAGGCTCGCGCTCGATGCCATGGTATGGACCGGCGAGGGCAGCCCTACCCTGGCCGAACGCAAGAAACGCCTCGATGCCTACCGCGCCAACAACCGCCGCCCCATCGACCGCAACATGATCCGCAGCATATTCACGCGCGACCACCCGGGCACCAGCGACCTCACGATAGTCGAGGCCTTTGCCGATGCGGTGCTCGCGCTCGACTCCTCTGTGCCCACCGGCACCTATCTCGACATGTCTGCCAACCTGCCGGTCTGCGACCCGGAAAAAATCACCGTACCGGCGCTGATCATGCGCGGCCAGTACGACGGCATCGCGAGCTTTCGCGACCTGGCGAATTTTTTCGAAAAGCTCCCCAATCCCGACAAGCAGTTCACTGTGATGCCCGGCATCGCGCACACCAGCACACGCTCGAAGAACTTTGCGCTTGTGTACGATCTTCTTGAAGGATGGTTTGGCCGGCCTGACCCGGTTTACCTCGGCACATAAACCACCGGGTCGGCATGACTCGTCAGTCCCGGCTCAGGCCGGGCGGGCGGTCGCGCGAATACGGCGCAGATAGAGGTTGTTCGCAATCAGCGCACAGATCACCATGGCCCCGCCGACCAGTTCGGCCGCCGCGAAGCGGTGCCCCTGCAGGTAGCGAATCGCAAAGGTCACCACCGGTATCAGGTTAAGCAGGAGCATGGCGTTGAGCGAGCCAATGCGTTGCGTCCCGGCATTCCACCAGATCATGCCAAGGAACACGCCGGCGAAACTAAGGAAGACCAGTTGCCAGCCGACCGAGGCCACGGCCGCCATGCTGGGCACCTGCGAAAAGCCCAGAGCTACCGCCAGGGCGGTGCACGCGAGAATCCCCAGGGTGCCCGGGATCAGCGTGAGCGTCGTCAGGCGCAACGGCGACCAGCCGCGAAAGCGCTCGCTCGCCATGGTGTAGACGACCCAGCACGCAGCGCCGGTGAACACCAGCAGGTTGCCCACCATCTCGCCCTTTTCAAACAAATGCCCGATGTCACCGCGCGTAACCGCCACGGCGACACCGCTGAAGGCCACCGCCACGCAGGGGAGGGTGAAATTCGCCGGACGCCGGCCGCGCACCAGCCAGTCGGCGATGGCGGTCATTGAAGGCTGCAGCGCGACGATCACCGTGACATGCTCGGGTGCCGACATCGAAAGACCCAGAAACACCAGCACCGGCGAGCCGCACATGCCCACAAGCCCGATCAGGGTCGCCGGCCAGAACTGGCCGTAATAATCAAACGCGCCGCGGCCCTCGCGAAGGGCGTAGAGGGGAATCATCAGCATGATGGCCAGCCCATAGCGGATAGACGTGACATGCAGCGCGTCGATGATCTCGAATGCGCTCTTGGCAACGGGAAACTGCGTGCCCCAAAGAAGGACGGCACCGAGCGCGAGCAGGAAGCCGCCTGCGAGGCCGTTGCCGACGCTATCGTGTTGGGCTTTCATCGCGATCGCGTTAAAAAATTAAAAGCCGGGAACAGGCTGGCAAGTTGGAGCAAAAACACGGCAACGTGGAACCTCCGGCGAAAACACGCGTGTCTTCGCTGCAATGGCGTTAAAAACATCAAGAAACCGTTTTACCACGCGCGCGCCTGCGCTGCGTGCGGGGGCTTGAAATCGTGCGTCTCATCCCCAGTTACATGACGTTTCACAATGAGTCCCACATTACACCGCCGGAACGCCTTGCGCGCCCTGCCCTTCAAGGTAGAATCGCGCAACTTTCGTGCATCCGCACGATCCAAGCAGTGATCCAAGGACCGTTTGAATGCGAACGTTCAAGCGGGCTCCAGGATCGGATTCGATGTGGGGTTGATGTGGGGTTGGCTGCAGTGGCTTCACGGTAATTCGTCACACCGCTGTAACATTGGTTTAAGCCTTAATGGTGAACAACGGTTCTTTTGCAAAGGGAACAAACATGAAACGCATCATCCTGTTTCTGGTTACCAACCTGGCTGTGATGCTGGTGCTGTCGGTGACGCTGCGCATCTTGGGCGTGGACCGGTTCATGACGGCCAACGGCCTCAATCTGGGCATGCTGCTCGCCTTTTCACTGGTCGTGGGTTTTGGCGGCGCGTTCATTTCGCTGCTGATGTCCAAAATGATGGCCAAGTGGTCCACCGGCGCTACGCTGATCAACGGCACCGAGAACCCGGACGCCGCCTGGCTGATCGCCACGGTCCACAAACTCTCGGAGCGCGCCGGCATCAGCATGCCTGAGGTCGCGGTCTACGAGGGGGAGCCCAACGCCTTTGCCACCGGCGCCTTCAAGAACTCGGCGCTGGTCGCCGTTTCAACAGGCCTGCTGCAGTCGATGACGCGGGAAGAGGTCGAGGCGGTGCTCGCCCATGAGGTGGCGCACGTCGCCAACGGCGACATGGTCACACTCACCCTGATCCAGGGCGTGGTCAACACCTTTGTCGTGTTCCTCGCGCGCGTGATCGGCTACTTCGTCGACAAGGTTATCCTCAAGAACGACCGCGAGGGCACCGGCATCGGTTACTTCGTGACGGTGATCGTCTGCGAAATCGTTTTCGGTATCCTTGCCTCGATCATCGTCGCGTGGTTTTCGCGCCAACGCGAATTCCGCGCCGCCGCCGGCTCGGCGCAATACGTCGGCAACAGCCGGCCGATGATCAACGCGCTGTCGCGCCTGGGCGGCCTCACCCCGGGTG